>NZ_JBQJIN010000016.1:0-116784 GCF_052078695.1 Lysobacter sp. CA196
GACGTCTCACCTCAGGTGTTGCACTTGAGCTTAGAGACCGCCTTACCTTTCTTTTGTTGCTTTAGACAAAAGAAAGTAACCCGCCGCTTTAGTGGCGGAAGCTTTTGGCGTTTGATCTTGTTTCTTATAGAAGCCTCAAGCAAGGGCAGAGCTTCCGTCCGCTGACGCGGCCGGGTTACTTTCTTTTGCTAAGCCCAAAAGAAAAGTAACTGCACTCTCAAGTTGCAAGGGCACAAGCCCGCACGAGCGATGCATACGCAGGGATGCTCCAGACAGGCCATCCATGGCCTGCTTGCGCACGGCCCGCATCCTTGCGGGCCGCCCTACGGGTCTGCTTTTGACCGACAAAGCAAAGCCACAAAACGAAGCAGATCAAAATCTCGGCAATGGCAATGGCAATGGCAATGGCAATGGCAACAGCAACGGCAGAATCCTCATGACGGCAACCGCCCACAGGACCCCATTGCTTGCACCGCGCCGTCGTTGCGGCATAGTGCCGGACTCCGCCCAGTCGCCTGTCCCGTCAGACCTATGACCGCCAGTTCCGTATCGCCGTCCGTCCCCGTCCCCGCGCGCCGGCTCGACCGCAGGGACGCGCGCACGCTGCTGCTGTCCGCGCTCGGCGGCGCGCTGGAGTTCTACGATTTCGTCATCTTCGTATTCCTGACCGCGACCCTGCGCCAGTTGTTCTTCCCGCCGGGCATGCCGGGCTGGCTCGCCGAGTTGCAGGTCTACGGCATTTTCGCCGCGGGTTATCTGGTGCGCCCGATCGGCGGCATCGTCATGGCCCACTTCGGCGACCGCTCCGGGCGCAAGCGCATGTTCGCGCTGAGCGTGTTCCTGATGGCGCTGCCGACCCTGTGCATCGGGCTGTTGCCGACCTACGCCCAGATCGGCATCGCCGCGCCGCTGTTGCTGTTGTTCCTGCGCATCGTGCAGGGCATCGCGATCGGCGGTGAGGTGCCAGGTGCGTGGACCTTCGTCGCCGAGCACGCGCCGCCGGGCCGGGTCGGTTTCGCCTGCGCCAGCCTCACCGCCGGCCTCACCGCGGGCATCCTGATCGGCTCGCTGATCTCGACCGCGATCAACACCTGGTTCGCGCCGGCCGAGGTGCTGGGCTGGGTCTGGCGGGTGCCGTTCCTGATCGGCGGCGTGTTCGGTTTTCTTGCCGTGTACTTGCGGCGCTGGCTCAGCGAGACTCCGGTGTTCACGGCGATGCGCGAAAGCCGGCAGTTGGTGCGCGAACTGCCGCTCAAGCAGGTGCTGCGCGACCATCGCGCCGGCGTGGTCTTGTCGATGCTGGTGACCTGGCTGCTGACCGCCGCGATCGTGGTGATCATCCTGATGACCCCGACCCTGATGCAGAGCCAGTTCGGCATCGCCCCGCAGCGCGCCTTCCTCGGCAACAGCCTCGCCGCGTTCTGCCCGACCTTCAGCGCCATAGCCGGCGGCCTGCTGGTCGACCGCCTCGGCCGCGGCCGTGCCTTGCTGATCGGCTCGCTCGGCGTGTTCGCGAGCAGTTTCGCGCTGTACTACGACCTCAATCACGGCGGCGCCTACTTCCTTCCGCTGTACGCTTTGGCCGGGGTGTTCGTCGGCGTGGTCGGGGTGATCCCGGCGGTGATGATCGCGGCCTTCCCGGCGCCGGTGCGTTTTTCCGGGCTGTCGTTCTCGTACAACATCGCCTATGCGGTGTTCGGTGCGCTGACGCCGCCGTTGATCGGCACCCTGGCGCCGAAGCTCGGCGGCATGACCGCCGCTTATTACGTCATGGCCGTGGCGGTGATCGGGGTGCTGGTATCGGTGTATCTGCTCAGGACCAAGCAGCGCTTTCACGAGCATTGAGCACTGTCAGGTCGCGGAGCGAAGAGCAAATCCCCCACGGCCGCTGCGCGGCCGTTCGCCCCCTTTGTCAAAGGGGGCAACTACAGCGGCCGCGAGCCAATGCGGTTGTGACAATCACTGAAGCCGCGACACGGCTCTGAACGCAGCTGCGATCGGTCCGGATCAACACACCATCACGAAGTAGCTGCCGAACAGCCACAAGCCCAGGGTCCATAGGCAAAGCATGGCCACGGGCGCGGCCAGCAACAGCGGCAAGCGCCGCGTCCACTTCAGGCCGCGGCTCGCCCGCACCGCGCCGAATACCGCCGCGAGTCCCAGGACGAAGAACAGGCCCAATACGCCGAAGCCCAATGCCCAGAACAGAGCGCCCTTCTCGCCGCTGCCGGGCGGGCACTGGGTGGTCGCGCCCGCCCATTGCGGCAACGATGCGGTCAGCAGCGCCGTCCACCGCAACCAGCGGCTCCGCTTCGATCCATCGGTTCGTGTCATCGCGCCCTCCGTGCCTTGCACTGGATCGTATCGCAGGGGCATGCGTTGTATTCGACGATGCGGCTCTCAGCAGAACCGATCTCGACAGTACCGGCATCGACAGTGCCGGCTTCGACAGTATGATTTCGGCAGCCGCATTGCTGATAGCACGGACGTTTGGTGAGGCAGCGGGGCCCCGGCGCTACAACCCCGCCGCACGCTTCCAGAAATAGTGCGTCAGCGGCGGCAGCTTGCCGGCCAGGCCGAGCATCGGTCCGCGCAGCAGGGTCGCGGCGAAATCGTCGTTCGAGAACACCCGGTTCAAGCCCTCGAAGCCGTAGGCGGCGAGTGCATTCTCGCTGCGTCGCTCGCGCGCCCAACGGGCCAGCCGCGTCGGCGATCCCAGGTCGAGCCCGCGCTGGTACGCCTGTTTGAGGCTGCCGCGCAATGCAGCGATGTCGCGCAGGCCCAGGTTGACGCCCTGCCCGGCCAGCGGATGCACCACGTGGGCGGCGTCGCCGGCGATCACGACACGCCCGGAGACGTAACGCTGCGCGAGTTGCCGACGCAACGGAAACGCGGCGCGTTGCGACACCCGGGTCAAGGCGCCCAGACGCCCGCCGAAGGCGCGTTCGAGTTCGATCAGGAACGACGCATCGTCGGTAGCCAGCAAGCGCTCGGCTTCTGCCTCGGGCAAGGTCCAGACGATCGAGCTGCGCCGGTCGCGCGTGCCTGCGTCGCCGAGGGTCGGCAGGAACGCCAGCGGCCCGCCCGGCAGGAACCGCTGCCAGCAGGTCGCTTCATGGCTCAGTTCGCTGTCGACGTAGGCGACCAGCCCGCGCTGACCGTAGTCGTAGGTCGGCGCATCGATACCGCTGAGGCGGCGCAATTTGGATTCCGCACCATCGGCTGCGACCACCAGGCGTGCGCGCAAGCGGCGCCCGCCTTCGAGGATCACGCCGACGCTGTCCGGCGCATCGAGTTCCAACGATTCGACTTGATCGGGGCAATGCAGTCGCACGCCGGCCGCGGGCAAGGCCGCCCACAGTTTGTCGACCAACAGCGCATGCTCGACGATCCAGCCCAGTTCGCGACGGCCGAAGGCGTCGGCATCGAAATGCAGTTCGCCGCCGCCGGCCGCGTCCCACACGCGCATCGCGCGATAGGGCTGCAGGCGCGCCTCGCGCACGCCCGACCAGACGCCCAGGTCGTGCAACAAGGCGGCGTTGTCGGGAGCGAAGGCGTATACGCGCAGGTCCGGCCGCTCGCTGTTCCAGCGCGGCGGCTCGCGGGTTTCGACCAGGGCCACGTCGAGTCCGTCGCGGGCGAACGCCAACGCTGCCGCCGCCCCGACCACGCCGGCGCCGACCACGATCACGTCGAGCAGATCGCGCCGGCTCATGCGCGGCCTCCGAACGAACGCACGTCGTCATGTTCGCCGCGGCACAAGGCCGGCACGTCGCCGCGATAGCCCATCGCGCCGCCGACCAGGAACGATTGCGCGCTCGGCAGGCGGTCGACCGCGAACAGGCCCAGGCTGCGCAGCGGGCGCATCAGGCCGCTAGCGTTGGCGGCCAGTCGCGCCGCGCCGTCGGAGAACGCGACCGTGCGGTCGCGGTCGGAGGCGCGGCGCTGCGCATAGCGTTCGAGCAATCCGGCGTCGCCGCAATCGACGGCGCCGTCGGTGCCGCTGGATGCCAGCTGGCGTTCGATCAGTTCGGCCAGGGTCATGGCATCGCGCAGGCCGAGATTGAAGCCCTGCGCGCCGATCGGGTGGATGGTCTGAGCGGCGTTGCCGACCAGCACTGCACGCCGTTCGGTGGTACGTCGCGCCAGCACACGGATCGCCGGGTACAGGCTGCGCGCGCCGCAGGCGAGGAAGCGCCCGGCACGCCAGCCGAACGCCTCCTGGGCGCGGGCGATGAAGCCGGCTTCGTCCAACGCGGCGACTTCGTCGACACGCGCGGTGGCGACGCTGTGGATCAGGCCGTAGTGACGATCGCCGCGCGGCAATAGCGCGGTGGGGCCTTCGGCGCCGAGCCGCTCGTAGGCGGTGCCGTCGGGTACGCGTTCGCCGCGCAGCCGGGTCACGAACAAGGTCTGGCCGTAATCGTATTCGTCGGCGCCGATGGCGAGCGCTTCGCGCACGCCGCTGCGGGTGCCGTCGGCGGCGACCAGCAGGCGCGCGCGCAGGACCCGTTCGCCGGCGCCGTCGGCGACGCGGATCGCGCGCCAGGCCGGGTCGCCGTCGGCGAGGCCGACGAAGCGCACCGGGCGGTAGCGCTGCAGGCGCGGCAACTCGGCCAGGCGCGCTTCCAGTGCCTCGCCGAAATCGCGGGCGACCACGATGCGGCCGAACTCCTTGCGGCCGTAGCGCTCGGCTTCGAGCACGGCACGACCGAAGTCGCCGCGGCGGCTGATGTGGATGCGCCGGATCGAGCCGGTCGGCGCGCGCAGCTTGGCCAGTACGCCGAGCGCAGTCAGGGCATTGACGGTGGCTTCGGCGAAACTCAGGTTGCGTTCGTCGAACACCGCCGGCAAGGCGCCCGGCGGCGCCGCCTCGACCAGGCCGACATCGAGGCCGAGCCGATCCAGCGCGATGGCGAGACTGGCGCCGACGAGGCCGCCGCCGACGATCAGGACGTCGTGGCTGGCGTGCACCGCGGACTCGTCCGCGCTGGGCGTGGCGGGGGCCGGCATGGCTGCAGCCGGCGTCTGCCCGTCGGGGGCGTCTACGTCTGGATTCATGCGTTCATGATACGACCGCGCCCGCGGCGAGTCTGTCGGCGCCGGCCCGGAACCTGTGCATGGGGCGGTCATCGTCGCCAAGGATCAAGTACTTAGCATCGCATCGGGCGGCGATCCGTTCACGGTGGACGGCAAACCGGCACTTTCGTCGCAGGTTCCTTAGAATGGCCGGATTGGCGCGCCAGTCCGGCGTCAGGAGCCAGAGTCATGAAGCCGAACACCCAACGCAGCCTTGTCCTGGCCTTGCTGGCCCTGTTGATGGTCGCCACCCGCGTCAATCACTGGACGCCGATCCCCGACGCCTCCTGGGCCGTGTTCTTCATCGGCGGCTTCTACCTGCGCCAGTGGACCCGCTGGGCCTTCCCGGCGCTGATGGCGCTGGCCGTGGTCGTCGACTACGCCGTGATCACCCGCCAGGGCATGAGCTTCTGGGATCACTACTGCGTCTCGGCGGCGTACTGGTTCCTGGTCCCGGCCTACTTCTCGATGTGGGCCGGCGGACTGTGGGTGTCGCGCAACTACAAGCGCAGCTGGGGCACGCTCGGCCTGGCTGCGGTCGCCCTGCTCGCCTCGACCGTGGCCTGCCAACTGCTGAGCCAGGGTAGCTTCTACTGGCTGTCGGCCTCGGTCGCCGAGAAGACCGTCGCCGGCTGGGCCGCCAACTACTTCGAGTGGCTGCTGCCCTACCTGCGCACCACCGCCACCTATGTCGGCATCGCCGCCGTGGTCCAGGCCATCGCCGCATCGGCGGTCAAGTCGAAGGCGTCGCCGACGCACTCCGACGACGCCCGCAAGCTCTGACCGCGCGCGTCATCGATGGGCAACCGTCTCTCTAAAATCTATACGCGTACCGGCGATGACGGCAGCACCGGTCTGGGCGACGGCAGCCGCATCGCCAAGGACTCGGCCCGGGTCAACGCCTACGGCACGGTCGACGAAGCCAATTCGACCATCGGCCTGGTGCTCGCCAGCGAATTGCCGGACGCGATCCGCGAACAACTGGTGGCGATCCAGCACCAGATGTTCGACCTCGGCGGCGAGCTGTGCATTCCCGGCCATGCGGCGATCTTCGATGCCGACATCGACCGCCTCGAACAATGGCTCGACGGCCATAACGACGAGCTGCCGCCGCTGAAGGATTTCATCCTGCCCGGCGGCGGCGAAGCGGCGGCGCGTTGCCACATCGCCCGCACCGTGGTGCGCCGCGCCGAGCGCGAGACCGTTGCCCTGGCGCGCCTGGAAAGCGTGCGCCCGGAAGCGGTGCGTTATCTCAACCGCCTCTCCGATCTGCTGTTCGTGCTGGCCCGCGTGCTGGCGCGCACGAGCGGCCACGGCGAGGTGCTCTGGAACCACGAGCGCCGCAAGGGCTAGCGATGCGCATCTACACGCATCCGGCCTGCACGCGCCACGACCCGGGTCCGGGTCATGCCGAGCGGCCGTTGCGTCTGGTCGCCGTCACCGAAGCCCTGCGCGAAGCCTACCCCTCGCTCGACTGGCACGAAGCGCCCGGCGCGAGCCGCGGCCAATTGCTGCGCGCGCACGGCGACGCGTTGCTTGCGCTGATCCTCGACACCCAGGTCGACGGCCCGATGGCGCTCGACCCCGACACCGTACTCGCGCCCGGCTCGGCCGAAGCCGCGCTGCGCGCCGCCGGCGCCGGCGTCGCCGCGGTCGACAGCGTGCTCAAGGGCGAGGAGAAACGCGTGTTCTGCGCGGTGCGCCCGCCCGGCCACCACGCTACCTGCGACGCCGCGATGGGCTTCTGCCTGTTCAACAACATCGCCGTCGCCGCCGCCCATGCCTGCGACAAACACAACCTGGCGCGGGTGGCGGTGATCGATTTCGACGTCCACCACGGCAACGGCACCCAGGCGATCTTCGACACCGACCCGCGGGTGATGTACGTCAGCTCGCACCAGATGCCGCTGTACCCGGACACCGGCTACGCCCACGAACGCGGCGTCGGCAACATCATCAACGCCCCGTTGCCGGCCGGTACCGGCAGCGAAGGCTTCCGCAAGGTCTGGCGCGAGCACCTGCTGCCGACCATCGATTCGTTCCGTCCGCAGTTGCTGTTGATTTCCGCGGGCTTCGACGCCCACCGCCGCGACCCGCTGGCCCAGGTCGAGCTGGACGGCGAGGATTTCGCCTGGATCACCCGCGAACTGGTGGCCATCGCCGAGCGCCACGCGCTGGGCCGCGTGGTCTCGATGCTGGAAGGCGGCTACGACCTGGCGGCCCTACGCGAGAGTGCGGTGGCGCATGTGGGCGCATTGATGGAGTGAGGCGCAAGGCGCCTGGGGTGCGGTCGTGGCGCCCCTGTCTCGGTTTCGTCCTGTAGCCGTTATCCCAGCGCTACGTGGCGAGTTGCGTCGCGAGAACGCAGCAACGCGGTCGCGGCTTGCGCCGCTCCTACCCAGAAGCAGTTTCGCGGTTGCCGTTGCCGTTGCCGTTGCCGTTGCCGTTGCCGTTGCCGTGATTTTGATCTGCTTTGCCGCTTTGCCGGTCAATTGAAGACCCGTAGGGCGGCCCGCATGGATGCGGGCCGTGCGCAAGCAGGCCATGGATGGCCTGTCTGGAGCATCCCTGCGTCGGCTTCGATCGTGCGGGCTTGTGCCCTTGCAAGGAGAGCCCTTTTCTTTGAATCACAGGCCCGCACGTTCGATGCCGACGCCGGGATTTTTCATACGGGACATCCCTGTCCCGATGAAAAACGGCCTGCATCCATGCAGACCGCCCTCCGGGTCTTCGATTGCCTTCGCTAGTGCGATTCGACGCACAGCTAGAGCTAAGGCCAAGGGCCAAACAATGCCATCCACGAACGGGAACACACAGGCTTGAAGATCACGGTCGCGGCTTGCGCCGCTCCTACCCTAAGGGCGACGGCCAGTATCGGCGCGAAATCGAGAGATTGGTCGCGGCTCACGCCGCTCCTACAGAGAGTTACCACGCCACCGGCCAAGCCTCAGCCCGCCGGCTCCGCCTCGAACCCCAGGGCCGCCGAGTTGATGCAATAGCGCAGACCGGTCGGCCGCGGGCCGTCCGGGAACACGTGGCCCAGGTGCGACTGGCAGCGCGCGCATTTGACCTCGACCCGGCGCATACCGTGACCCTCGTCGGCCACCTCGGCCACCGCTTCGGGCCGCAGGGGCTGCCAGTAGCTCGGCCAGCCGCTGCCGGAGTCGTACTTGGCTTGCGACGAGAACAGGGCCTCGGCGCAGGCGGCGCAGGTGTAGGTGCCGGCCTCCTTGTGGTTCCAGAAGCGCCCGGTGAAGGCCCGCTCGGTCGCCGAGCAACGGCAGACGGCGTATTGCTCAGGGGACAGCTGCTCGCGCCATTCAGCTTCGCTCTTCTCGATCGATGCCTGGGGGGGACTGGGAAGCTGGCTCATGACTCCTCCGTGGGGGCGGTCGCGTTCGGGGAAAATGAACGCCGATGCCGCTTAGATGGCGCCCGCGTTGCCCGCTTGCAAGGGATACGGCAAGCTAACGACCGTTTTTCCGTCCATCGGATGCTCGCGTGCGCAAACCCCTTCGCCTGCTCCCGTTGTCGCTGTGCATCGCCATCGCCCTGCCCGCTTATGCGGCGGACGACAACGAGAATTGGGGCCTGTGTCCGCTGATCGACGCCGTGCCGTCCTTCGACGACGCCCCGACCCCGACCGGCACCGCCGAACAGCGCGCCGAGCAGCCGACCGATATCGACGGCGGCACCCTGCAACGGGCCGGCACCGACGACAACATCGTCGTCCAGGATAATGTGCGCTTGAGCCGCGGCGACCAGTTCCTGGGCACCGACAAGCTCAGCTACAACCAGGAATCGGGCAAGTACACGGCCGAAGGCCATGTCCGCTACCAGGACTCGAGCATGCGCCTGGTCGCCGAGCGCGCCGAGGGCGACCAGAACGCCGACCAGCACCGCATCGACGACGTCGAATACCAGCTGACCGCGCGCCGCGGCAACGGCGGCGCCGAGCGCATCGAGCTCAACGGCCCCAAGGGCGCTCTGCACGGCTCGACTTATTCGACCTGTGCGCCGAACCAGCGCTCCTGGGAGCTGCGCGCCCACCGCATCGACATCGACACCGCCGAAGGCATGGGCGTGGCGCGCAACGCCACCCTGCGCATCGGCAAAGTGCCGGTGCTGTACGTGCCGTGGTTCGTGTTCCCGGTCGACGACCGCCGCCGCACCGGCCTGCTGTATCCGAACATCGGCCTGTCGGGCAAGAACGGTTTCGACTGGCGCCAGCCGATCTACCTCAACCTGGCGCCGAACTACGACGCCACCCTGTATCCGCGCTACATGAGCAAGCGCGGGCTGGCCATGGGCGGCGAGTTCCGCTGGCTGTACGGCAGCGGTTCGGGCGAGGTCTCGGGCAACTGGATGCCGAACGACGACCTGGCCGGCAACGACCCGGGCCGCTACACCGACTACCGTCGCGACCCGCCGGTGCAGATCCCGCGCGACCGCATGCCGGACAAGAACCGCGGCGAGTTCGCGCTGAAGACCACTCACCGCCTCGACGGCACCTGGTACGCCGCCGCCAACCTGGCCTGGGTCAGCGACAAGTACTACCTGCAGGACTTCAGCAACAGCCTGTACGGCCAGTCGGCGATCTCGCTGCGCAGCGAAGTCGGCCTGTACGGCCGCGGCCGGTATTGGGACGCAAGCCTGATCGCCGACCACAACCAGCTGGCCGACTTCACCCTGCAGGAGAACTCGCTGGCCTACGACCGCCTGCCGCGCGCGACCTTCCATTGGGCGCAGCCGTTCGGCAAGTGGGTCGAAGCCGGCGTCGACACCGAGGCCGTGCGTTTCCAGCACGAGGACGTCAAGTTCACCCCGGGCGATCCCAACGCCCCGATCGGCCTGCGCCGGGACATGCCCGGCGGCAGCCGTTTCGACGTCAAGCCCTACGTCAGCTTCCCGCTCGAAGGCGCGAGCTGGTTCATCCGGCCGAAACTGGCCTGGCGCTACACCGCCTATGAGCTGGAACGCGGCATGGCCCAGCAGATGGCCGAACAGCAGGCCGCAGCCTTCGTCGCCGCCAACCCGACGGTGCCCAACACACCTGAGCTGGTGCGCAGCTTCTACGACAAGTCGCCGAACCGCAGCGTGCCGATCACCTCGATCGACGCCGGCATGTACTTCGACCGCGAGACCGAAATCCGCGGCGACCACTACCTGCATACCCTGGAACCGCGCATCTTCTATCTGCGTGCGCCGTACCGCGACCAGGCCGGCATGCCGCTGTTCGACACCAACCCGATGTCGTTCAGCTGGGGCGCGCTGTTCCGCGACAACCGCTACACCGGCGCCGACCGCCAGACCGACGCCAACCAGCTCACCACCGCCCTGACCACGCGCCTGATCAGCCAGGACGACGGCCGCGAGCGGCTGGCGGCGAGCATCGGCCAGATCCAGTATTTCGACGACATCCGCGTCGTCGCCGGTGCCGAAACCCCGATCAAGCAGGGCAAGTCGGCCTGGGTCGCCGACGTCAGCGTGTCGCCGAGCGACCGCTGGACGATCAATGCCACCTACCAGTGGGATCCCAAGCTGCGCAGTGAGGATCTCGCGAGCCTGCGTGCGCGCTACCTGTTCGGCAACAACGGCGTGGTCAATTTCGGCTACCGCTACCGCCGCGACCTGTCGGTGTCGCCGACCGCGCCGAAGGACAGGCGCGACCTGTTCGAGCAGGCCGATTTCTCGTTCCTGTATCCGATCAACGACAACTGGAGCGTGGTCGGGCGCTACTACTACTCGATCAAGGACAAGCGCGCGCTCGAACAGATCGCCGGCGTGCAGTGGGAAAGCTGCTGCCTGGCGGTCCGCCTGATCGCCCGCCGCTACCAGCGCAACCGTTCCGAAGACCTCAACAGCTCGCTTCAGGTGGAGTTCGAGCTCAAGGGCCTAGGCTCCGCCGGCCAGAACACGGAGCGCGTTTTGCGCCGTGCTATTCTCGGTTATAACCGCGACGACCTGTATCTGGCGCCGCCGTCTCCCACGGTCAGCCGCCAAAACCGCGGCAACGACGCCGAATCGACTCTCGACCCGACCCTATGAACAAATTCTTCGCGAGCCCGCTCCTGGCGAGCCCGGTTTTGGCAAGTCTGCTGGCCGCCGGCCTGCTGTTCGGCGGGAACGTCCGGGCCCAGGATCTGCAGCCGATCGACCGCATCGCGGCCGTGGTCGACGAGGACGTGATCCTCAAGACCGAACTCGACCGCGCGATCGCCAACATCATGGGTCAGTACGCCGGCCGCAGCGACCAGCTGCCGCCGCGCGACGTGCTCGAACGCCAGGTGCTCGAGCGCCTGATCCTGCTCAAGATCCAGGTCGCCCAGGCCCAGGGCACCGGCGTGCGCGTGACCGATCAGGAAATCGATCAGGCCATCGGCGGCATCGCCAACTCGAACAAGATCAGCGTCGACCAGCTGCGCCAGCAGCTGGCCCGCGACGGCAGCTCCTACAACGATTTCCGCGCCTCGATCCGCGACGAACTGCTGGTCCAGCGTCTGCGCCAGCGCTTCGCCCAGACCCGCATTTCGGTCAGCGACGCCGAGATCGACGCGGCCCTGGCCGCTCAGGCCAACACCGGCACCCAGTACCGCCTCGCCCACATCCTGATCGCCCTGCCCGAGGGCGCCACGCCCGAGCAGATCGCGACCGCGCAGAAGAAGGTCGAGGGCGTGAAGACCCTGATCGACAAGGGCGAGATGGACTTCAACGCTGCCGCCGTGCGCTATTCCGACAGCCCCAACGCGCTGGAAGGCGGCGACCTGGGCTGGCGCAGCCTCGACGAAATCCCGGCCGCGTTCGGCGAGCTGATGCGCAAGATGAGCGCCGGCCAGGTCACCGACCCGATCCGCGGCCCGAGCGGCTTCCAGTTGCTCAAGCTGGTCGAAGTCCGCGACGCCTCGCAGTCCGGCCCGAAGCTGGTCACCCAGTTCAACGCCCGCCACATCCTGGTCCGCATCAGCGACACCGTCAGCGAAGCGCAGGCCAAGGCCAAGGCCGACACCCTGCGCGCCCGCATCGCCGGCGGCGCCAAGTTCGACGACGTGGTCAAGGAAAGCTCGGAAGACCTGACCTCGCAAGCCAAGGGCGGCGACCTGGGCTGGTTCACCCAGGACGAGTTCGGCCCCGAATTCGGCGGCGCCGTCGCGGCGCTGGCCGACAACGAAATCTCGCAGCCGATCCACAGCCAGGCCGGTTACCACATCGTCCAGCGCATCGGCAGCCGTCAAAGCGACGTCGCCGACCAGAGCAAGCGCGCCCAGGTCCAGGAGACCATCGGCCGTCGCAAGCTCGAGGAAGAATGGAACCGCTACCTGCGCGAGAAGCGCGGCGAAGCCTTCGTCGACTTCCGCGTCGGCAAGGGTGCTGAAGAGACCACCGCGCCGGCGGAACCGGCCAAGCCGGCCGCGTCCGGCGGCTGAGGTGACCCTGCCCCGGCTCGCGCTGGTGCCGGGCGAGCCGGCCGGCGTCGGGCCGGAGCTCTGCTTGCGGCTGATCCAGCAGCCGCGCGACTACGATCTGGTCGCCTTCGCCGATGCGCGCAGCCTGCGCGCCGCCGCCGACGCACTCGGCCTGCCCCTGACCCTGCTGCCGCCGGACCGCCCCTCGCGGGCTCCCGGCGAACTGGCCCTGGTCGACCTCCCCAATACCGTCGTCCCCGCCTTCGGCCAACCCGAGCCGCGCAATGCCGCAGCGGTCATCGGCGCGCTGCGCGCCGGCGCCGAGGGCTGCCTGCGCGGCGAGTTCGACGGCCTGGTCACCGGCCCGGTGCACAAGGCCGTCATCAACGAGGGCGGCATCGCCTACAGCGGCACCACCGAGCTGCTCGCAGAACAGGCCGGCTGCGAGGTGGTGATGCTGCTGGCCAACGACATCGTCCGGGTCGGCCTGGCCACCACCCACCTGCCGCTGCGCGCGGTCGCCGACGCGATCGAGCCGGTCGCGCTGGCCCGTACCTTGCGCATCATGGAGGCGGCGCTGCGCCGGGACTTCGGCATCGCCGAACCGGTGATCGCCGTGCTCGGCCTCAACCCGCATGCGGGCGAGGCCGGCCACATGGGCCGCGAGGAGATCGAGGTCATCGAACCGGTGCTGGCCGCGCTGCGCGCCCAGGGCCTGAACCTGATCGGCCCGCTGCCGGCCGACACCGCCTTCCTGCCGGCCAAGCTGCGCGGTTTCGACGCGGTGCTGGCGATGTACCACGACCAGGGCCTGCCGGTACTCAAGTACAGCGGCTTCGAGCGTGCGGTGAACATGACCCTGGGACTACCCTATCCGCGCGTCGCGGTCGATCATGGCACCGCGCTCGACCTCGCCGGCCGCGGCCTGGCCGATCCGTCGAGCCTGATCGCCGCCGCCGAAACCTGCGCGCGCATCGCGCGCACCCGCCGCAGCACGTCCGGAGGCACGCCATGACCGGCACGGCCAGATCGCATGCCAAGGGCTTCAAGCCCGAGGCCAAGAAACACCTGGGCCAGCACTTCCTGCACGACGGCGGCATCATCGCCATGATCGTGCAGGCGGTGGACCCGAAGCCCGGCGACCATCTGGTCGAGATCGGCCCCGGCCAGGGCGCGATCACCTTTCCCTTGCTCGACCGCCACGGCGAATTGACCGTGATCGAGTTCGACCGCGACCTGATCTTCCCGCTGACCGACGGCGCACGCGCCCACGGCACTCTGGAAGTGATCCACCGCGACGTGCTGACCGTGGATTTCACCGCGCTGGCCAACGAGGACAAGATCCGCCTGGTCGGCAACCTGCCCTACAACCTGTCCTCGCCGATCCTGTTCCATGCCCTCGACCACGCCGCGGTGATCCGCGACATGCACTTCATGCTGCAGAAGGAAGTGGTCGACCGCATGGCCGCCGGCCCCGGCAGCAAGGTCTTCGGCCGCCTCAGCGTGATGCTGCAAGCGTATTGCCAAGTGATCGCCCTGTTCGATGTGCCGCCGGGCGCATTTCGTCCGCCGCCGAAGGTCGATTCGGCCGTGGTGCGGATGATTCCGCATGCGCCCGACAAGATCGGCATCGCCGATCACGCCCTGTTCGCGCGCGTGGTCCGCGACGCCTTCGGCCAGCGCCGCAAAACCTTGCGCAATGCGCTCTCGCTGGTCTGCGACGGCGCCGCGATCGAGGCCGCCGGCCTGCGCCCGGATGCGCGCGCCGAGCAGATCGAAGTCGCCGATTTCGTGCGCCTGGCCAATGCGCTCGCCGCCAGCGGCGCGGTCCTCGCCGAGCCCGGCAGGAACTGAGGCCGGCGTTCGCTGCGTCTGCGCCGCGGGCCTGTGCCCATGGCGCGTGCGCAGCAGGTCTGGTCCGCGACGGCGTCGCGTACGCAAACGGCGGTCCGATGCGCCGCATGCTCATGCAGGTTTTGTGCCGGGCGCGGAGCCTGCGCGGACCGCGGTCCGGCGATTATCTCGGCTCTTGCGGTTTCCGCCGAGGCCGCTCACCGATTATCACCACCCGCGGGCCGGCCCACAATCTCGACCGCTGTTTTCGGCCGAGGATTCCGGCGCGATGCGGTTATTTTCACGACTCATTCCCGCTTCATGCCCGCTTTGCTTAAACTGCCGCAATGGAACACCACCACGACTATGCTTTCGACATCGATGTGGCGACCCGCTACCTGGACGATCAGTCCGAACCGGAGCAGGACCGCTACGTCTTTGCCTACACCATCCATATCCGCAACGCCGGCAAGATTCCCGCGCGCCTGATGTCGCGCCACTGGGTCATCACCGACGCGAACGGCAAGGTGCAGGAAGTGCGCGGCGAAGGCGTGGTGGGCGAACAACCGTGGTTGCGTCCGGGCGACGACTACGAGTACACCTCGGGCGCCGTGCTGGAAACCAGCCTGGGAACGATGGAAGGCAGTTACGCGATGGTCGCCGACGACGGCACCCGCTTCGACGCGCAGATTCCGCCGTTCACGCTCACCATCCCGCGCACCCTGCATTGAGCGCGGACCACGTATGAGCGTTTGGGCAATAGGCGACCTCCAGGGCTGTTACGACGCGACCCAGCGCTTGCTGGAACGGATCGCATTCGATCCGGCGCGCGACACGCTGTGGTTCTGCGGCGATCTGGTCAACCGCGGCGGGCAGTCGCTGGAGACCCTGCGGCTGGTGCATTCGCTGCGCCAGAACAGCATCGTCGTACTCGGCAACCACGACCTGTCGTTGCTCGCCATCGGCGAGCGCACCGAAGAAGAACAGCGCAAGGTCAACCCCGACCTGCAACGCATCGTCCTGGCCGAGGACCGCAACGAACTGCTCGGCTGGCTGCGCATGCAGAAGCTGGTCCAGGTCGATCGCAAGCTCGGCTGGATGATGGTGCATGCCGGCCTGGCGCCGAAATGGACCACGACCATGGCCGAGCGCCATGCGCGCGAGGTCGAGGAGCGCCTGCACGGCGATCAGTACCGGCGGCTGCTCAAGAACATGTACGGCGACCGCCCGGCCTGGAATCCCAAGCTGGCCGGCATCGACCGTCATCGCGCCATCATCAACATCTTCACCCGCCTGCGTTACTGCACGCCGCGCGGCCGCATCGCCTTCGAGGACAAGGGCAGTCCGGGCACTCAGCCGGTCGGCCTCTACCCCTGGTACGAAGTGCCGGGCCGGGCCGAGCGCGACCTCAAGATCGTCTGCGGGCATTGGTCGACCCTCGGCCTTTTCATCGGCCATGGCGTGCACGCGATCGACACCGGCGCGGTCTGGGGCGGCAAGCTCACCGCGCTGCAGCTCGACACCGACGAACTGCGGTTGGTGCAGGTGCCCGGACGCGACGTGCCGGCCAATCCGCCGCGTCCGCGTCCGCCGCGCCAGCCGCAAGCGCAGAGCTGAGCCGATGCGCCACGGATGGCGGTCCACTGCATGCAGTGTCACGGCGATCGCCGTGCTGATGTTCACCGCGGCCTGCTCACGCGCCCCACAGCAGCCGGCGCCACAGCGCAGCGAGGCGAAGGCCGGGCCGTCGTCGGACGCCGCCGCGAACCGCCTGCCGTCGCCGCCCTGGGTGGCCGCCGCGCGCGCGCAGATCGGCGTTACCCGGCGCTACGATCCGGCCTATGTGCGTTTGGCCTATCCCGGCGGCGACGTCGCCCTCGATCGCGGGGTCTGCACCGACGTGGTGATCCGCGCCCTGCGCACGCAAGGGCTCGACCTGCAGCAGGCCGTGCACGAAGACATGCACGCTAACTTCGCCGCGTATCCGTCGATGTGGCGCGCGACCGCGACCGATCGCAGCATCGACCACCGCCGCGTACCCAACCTGCGCCGCTGGTTCGAGCGCCAGGCCTGGTCGCTGCCGGTCAGCGACCGCGCCGCCGACTACCGTCCCGGCGACCTGGTCACTTGGGACCTCGGTCGCGGCGTGCCGCACATCGGCATCGTGTCCGACCGCAAATCCTATCCGGGCCGGCCGCTGATCCTGCACAACATCGCCCGCGGCACCCAGGAAGACGATCTGCTGTTCGACTACGCGATCACCGGCCACTACCGGCCGAAGCTGGAGCGGGACACCGCGAGCGTGGCGCGCTGAGCGCAGAACACTGGACTCATCCAGGCAGAACCCGCACGACGAAAACTGCAAGCTTGAGCGCCATCCGGCAGATGCCTTGTTCTCGCGAATCCCACCATGACCGTCATCCCCGCGAAGGCGGGGATCCACCGGACTCATCCCTACAGAATCCGCACGACGACGCCCCAAGCCTGAGCGCCCAGCCAAAAGCTTGTTCTCGCAGGTCTCTTCATGGCCGTCATCCTCGCGAAAGCGGGGATCCAGAGCCGCCGGACTCCGACAGAGCCCTCATGCAGGACTCAGCGACTCAATCCATCCCCAGCCGCAAGTAATCGATGAACTCGAACGCGAACTCGTTGCGCTCATCGGCCGCATGCGATTCGCGCGAGAGCACGCGCCACTCGGCCGGATCGAAGCGCGGGAAAAAAGCATCGGCGCCTTCGACTTCGGTATCGACCCGAGTCAAGTGCAGCCGCGTGGCCGCGGCCAGACACAGCGCATAAACCTCGCCGCCGCCGATCACGCACAACTCGGCCGCACCGTCGCCCTGCGCCAGTTCCAAGGCCTGCTCGACCGAGCCGACCGCTTCCATGCCGGCGAACGGCACCTCGCCGGAACGGGTCAACACCAGATTGCGCCGGCCCGGCAGCGCGCGTCCCAGCGACTGCGCGGTCTTGCGTCCCATCAGCAATGGTTTGCCGAGGGTCAACGCCTTGAAGCGCTTGAGGTCGTCGGACAAGCGCCACGGCAAGGCGTTGTCGCGGCCGATGGCGTGCTTGCGGTCGAGGGCGGCGATCAGACTCAGCTGCGGGGTTGCGGATGCGATCATTCCAATGCCTTTTCAAGAAGGTGCGACAGCCGCTCGCGCGGCGTGGATCCGCCGTCATTGTCGAACTCGATATCGTCGAGCTTCCACATGCCGTCTTCGCGCCGCATCAGCGCCTCGTCGCGCCACTGCCGCCCGGGGCCCTGCCCCTCGGGCAGATCGCTGCCGGTCAACACGACCTGCACACGCTCGGCGTCCGCACCCATTGCGCTGCGGCGACCCAACGCGAACGACAGAATCATTTCATCTTGCGCCGCGCTGCTGAATACGTCGCCTTCGATCAAGGGCGGCTTCATGTCGCCTTGATACTTGGCGATGAACGCGGTCTGCGCACGTTGCGCACGTTGCGCACGCTCCAGACGTTGCCACAAGGCGCGGGTCAACAGCGGCCGGTAAGCCGCCAGACGCGCGCCGCGCGGCAAGCCCGAAGCGAAGCCGTACGTCGTCGGGGCGTCCTCGTCGCCATAGCGGTGCAAATGAGCGCGATAGAACGCCGCGGCGGCCGCCGCGGCGTCGCCGCGAACCGTATCGTCGGCCTCCGCTGGCGCTGCCGTCGTGGCAGCAGGCGGCGGAACGACGCGCTCGTCCGTCGTGCCGCATGCAGTCGCAGCGAGCGCGATCGAGATGGCCAAGCACCAGCCGGCGATGGAAGGTTGCAGCATGATCTCTCCTACGGCGCCGTCGGCGACGCCGGAACCGATCACGCTAGTCCGGCGCATGTTCAAACCGCGTCTAGCACAGTCGCGCAAACCGCCAGCTCAGACCGCGACCGGCGCCTTGATCGCCGGCAGCGGGTCGTAGCCTTCGATGGCGATGTCGTCGTAACTGAAGCCGAAGATGTCCTTGACCTCGGGATTGAGCTTCAAGCTCGGCAACGCGCGCGGCGTGCGCGAAAGTTGCTCGCGCGCCTGTTCGTAGTGATTCGAATACAGATGCGCGTCGCCCAGGGTGTGGACGAAATCGCCGACGCCCAGGCCGCAGACCTGCGCGACCATGTGGGTCAGCAGCGCATAGCTGGCGATGTTGAACGGCACGCCGAGGAAGATGTCGCCGCTGCGCTGGTACAGCTGGCAACTGAGCTTGCCGTCGGCGACGTAGAACTGGAACAACGCATGGCAGGGCATCAGCGCCATCTGCGGCAGGTCGGCGACGTTCCAGGCGCTGACGATCAGGCGGCGCGAATCGGGATTGCGCTTGATCTCGTCGATCACCCAACGGATCTGGTCGATCTCGACGCCTTCGGCGCCGGCCCAACGCCGCCACTGCTTGCCGTAGACCGGGCCGAGCTCGCCCTCGGCATCGGCCCACTCGTCCCAGATGCTGACCTTGTGGTCCTTCAGATAAGCGGTGTTGGTCTCGCCCTTGAGGAACCACAACAGCTCATGGACGATCGAGCGCAAGTGCAGCTTTTTGGTGGTGACCAGCGGGAAGCCGGCGTTCAAGTCGAAACGCAACTGCCAGCCGAACACGCTGCGGGTGCCGGTGCCGGTGCGGTCGGATTTCTCGGTGCCGTGTTCCAGCACGTGACGCAGCAGGTCGAGGTATTGCTGCATGGCCTCAGCCCTTCGCCGGTTCGGCCGCGAGCGGCTGCGGTTGCAGGGTCGGCGAGCGCGTCGACAGCCACAGCCAGAACAGGCCGAGCAGGATCAGCGGCACGCTCAGCACCTGGCCCATGGTCAGCCAACCGAACGCGAGGTAGCCGTGATCGCCGATCTGCGCATCGGGCACGCGCACGAACTCGACCAGGAAACGGAAGCAGCCGTACAGCAGCGCGAACAGCCCCGACACTGCATAGCGCGGACGCGGCTTGCTCGAGAACCACCACAGCGCGACGAACATGACCAGGCCTTCGAGCACCGCCTGATACAGCTGCGAAGGATGGCGCGCAAAACGGTCCAGGCCGCCGCCGGCGAACTGGGTCTGCAATTGTTCGGCGGTCCAGCCGGCGAATTCCGGCGCGCGCGGGAAGATCACCCCCCAGCCGGCGTCGGTGGTCTTGCCCCACAACTCGCCGCCGATGTAGTTGCCGAGGCGGCCGAAACCGAGCCCGGGCGGCACCAGCGGCGCGACGAAATCCATCACGTCGAAGAAATGCGTGCGTTGGCGGTGCGACCACCACAGGGCCGCGGCCATCACCCCGAGCAGGCCGCCGTGGAAGCTCATGCCGCCTTCCCAGATGCGGAACAGCATCAAGGGGTCCTTGAGCAGCTCGGCAAAGTTGTAGAAGACCACGTAGCCGATGCGGCCGCCGAGGACGACGCCGAGCATGGCGTAGAACAGCAGATCGCCGTAGGCCTGTTCGCTGACGCCGGGCAGGCGCCCGGCACGCACCCGGCGTCGTCCCAGCCACCAGGCGGTGACGAAACCAAGCAGATACATGATCCCGTACCAATGGACTTGCAGCGGGCCGAGAGAGATCGCGATCGGGTCGATCTGGTGCAGGATGGTCATGCGGCAGGACGATTCTTGAAGGACGATGACCGCCGTATTGTGCCCCACACGGCCTGTACCAGGGGCGCCGCCGAGGCCCCCGAACCGCCACGGACACAGTGTTTCGCAGGCGCTCCGGCCCATTGCGGCAAACTCGCGTGCGTTGCCCCGGTGGGCACGGCCCGGCCAGCCCTGGAGCCCGCTGCCGATTGGCCCGCTTACAGCAGGACCGGGCGATCCGGCAATTCGTTGCCGTCGTCGGGCGCGCCTCGGTCGCGCGGGAATTGTTCGGCGACGATGTCGGACAAGGCGACGATCCCGTCGAGCACCGCGGTCTCGGCATCGCCCGCGCTCAAAGCCGCCTGGATGCCGTCGCAGACCGCCTGCCAGCGTTCGGGGCCGACCCGCGAGGCATAGCCGCGGTCGGCGACGATCTCGATGCGATGGTCGGCCAACAGCAGATACAGCAGCACCCCGCTGTTGCCGGCGGTGTCCCAGACCCGCAGTTGGGCGAAGGCGTCCTGCGCCGCCGCGCGTGCGTCCTGCCCGGCGAACAGTTGTCGCAGCGGCAAGCGCTCTTCGACCGCGAAGCAGACCTGGCCGTGGTGGCGCGACTCGCTGGCCGCGATGGCCGCGGCGATGCGCTGCAGGCTGGCTTCGGGCAACAGGCGCCGTGCCGAGGGCGCGCACAGATGACGGAGCCAACGCATCACCAACTCCCCGAGGCGCCGCCGCCTCCGCTGGAACCGCCGCCGCCCGACCAGCCGCCACCGCCACCGCCTCCACCACCGCTGCCGCCGCCCCAACCACCGCCGCCGTAGCCGCCCCAGCCGCCGCTGCGCACGAATTGGCCGCCGCTGCCGCCGAGCAAGCCGACGAACAAACCGATCAAGGCGGTCAGGCCGACCAACCACCAGGCCAGCGCCAGTAACCAGGCGATGCCGCCGACGACCAGCCCGGAGGCCAGCCCGCGCACCAGCGCCGGCAGCCGGCCAAGCACGGCGCGCACGACCTGCCCGCCGAAGATCGCGATGAAGAAGGCGAGCACCCAGCCCTCCTCGCCGCCGTTGCCGTCGTCCTGCGCCGGACGCGCCATCGGCGGGGGCAGCGGTTCGCCGTCGATCAACTTGACCAGCATGGCGGTCGCGTCGACCAGGCCGCCGGCGTAGTCGCCGCTGCGGAATTTCGGCGCCAGGTATTCCTGGATGATGCGGCCGGACTGGGCGTCGGTGATCGCGCCCTCCAGGCCGTAGCCGACTTCGATGCGCACGCGGCGGTCGTCCTTGGCCACGACCAGCAGCACGCCGTCGTCGACGTCCTTGCGGCCGAGCTTGAATTGCTCGTAGGCGCGCACCGCATACGAGTCGATGTCCTCCGGCGCGGTGCTCGCCACCACCAGCACCTGCAGCTGGCTGCCCTTGCGCTGTTGCAGCGCTCGCGCCTGCGCTTCCAGTTGCGAACGGGTGGCGGCATCGAGCGTGCCGGTGGTGTCGACCACCGGCGAGGTCATCGCCGGGATCGGTGCCAGCGTCTGCGCCCGCACCGGCCCTGCGGCCGACGCGAACAACAGCACGCTCAGGCAGGCCGCGGCCCAGGCGATGAGCGTGCCGCGTGCGGACCCGCCTGCGCGTGCGGGAAGCGCCGACATCGCGAAGCGATCAGCCCTGGGCCGGAGCGGGCTGCGCCGCCGCAGGCGGCGGGCTGGCCGGCGCCGCAGGCTGGCCGAAATCGACCTTCGGCGCCTCCTGGATCTCGGCCGGGTTCTCGACGGTGAAGTTGGGCTTGGTCGAATAACCGAACAGCTTCGCGGTGAGGTTGGTCGGGAACTGGCGGATGTAGGTGTTGTAGTCCTGGACCGCGCCGATGTAGCGCTGGCGCTCGACCGTGATCCGGTTCTCGGTGCCTTCGAGCTGGGTCTGCAGGCTCAGGAAGCTCTGGTCGGCCTTGAGCTGCGGGTAGTTCTCGCTGACCACCAACAAACGCCCGATCGCCCCGCGCAACTCGCCCTGGGCCTGTTCGAACTGCTTCAGCGACTCGGGACTGTTGGCGTCGACGTTGATGCTGCCGACCTTGGCGCGCGCTTCGGTGACCTGGGTCAGCACCTGCTGCTCGTGGCTGGCGTAGCCTTTCACCGTCGCCACCAGGTTCGGCACCAGGTCGGCGCGGCGCTTGTAGACGTTGAGCACCTGCGACCAGGCCGCGGTGACCGCCTCGTCCTTCTGCTGGATGCTGTTGTAGCCGCAGCCGCTGAGCAGCGCGGTCAGCGCAAGCACGATCAAGGCTCGGAACATGGCGCGACTCCTACTGGGTGACGGCCGCATTCCAGCACCGGCCGCCGGCCGGCGCAATGGACGCCGTGTGACGACGCCACCGCGCGCGGGCCGCTATAAGCGCAGCCGCAAACGGACAAGGCCGGCCTGCGGCGGCCGCAAACTAATCGAGTCAGCAATCGGCAGCCGCAAACGAACAGGGCCGGCAATCGCTTGCCGGCCCTGCTCTCCGATCGATGCGGCTTGGCCGCTTATTCGGCGCTGAGACGTCGCGTCGCGCGCTTCTTCGCCCACAGGTTCAAGCATTCGACCAGGGCCGAGAAGCCCATCGCGCCGTAGATGTAGCCCTTCGGGATATGCACTTCCAGACCGTCGGCGATCAGATACACGCCGACCAGGACGATGAAGGCCAGCGCCAGCATCTTGATGGTCGGGTTGTGGTCGATGAAATAGCCCAGCGGCTTGGACGCCAGCAGCATTACCCCCACCGCGAGCAAGATCGCGGCGACCATGACCGGAGTGTGGTTGGCCATGCCGACCGCGGCGATCACCGAGTCCAGCGAGAACACGATATCGATGACCGCGATCTGGGCGATCACCGCCATGAACGAGGCCGCCGGCTTGGTGTGCACGTCTTCGGATTCGTCTTCGCCGACGATCAGGTCCTTGACCTCCATCGAGCCCTTCACCAACAAGAAGGCGCCGCCGAGGATCAGCACCAGATCGCGCACCGAAATGCCCTGGCCCAGCACGGTGAACAGATCGCTGGTCAGGCCGGCCAACCAGGCCAGGGTCAGCAACAGCGCGATACGCGTGATGCAGGCCACCGCGATGCCGAACTTGCGCGCTTTCTCGCGGCTCTCGTAAGGCAGCTTGCTGACCGCGATCGAGATGAAGACGAGGTTGTCGATGCCCAGCACGATTTCGATCGCGCTCAGGGTGATCAGGGTGATCCAGACTTGCGGATCGGTCAGCAGTTCAATCACGTGCGGCATACCTCAAGATGTCGATAACGAAGAAACCTGCGGACTGGGCCCGCAGACGGCACGCCGCGGAGCGTGCCGGTAGGCCGCCGAAGCGGCCCGGGAAAGGCCGGCGATGAGGCCGGCCGCAATGCATGCGCGAGCCCGAAGGCGCGCTCAAGCCATCAGATACGCCCACAGCCGCGGGCCGAGAATCGCGACCCAGGTCAGCAGCACGTTCATCAGCAGCACGAACACCGCCGCCGAACCCATGTCCTTGGCGCGCCCGGCCAGCTCGTGGAACTCCGGGCCGTAGCGCTCGATGACCGCCTCGACCGCGGAATTGAGCAATTCCACGCTCAGCACCAGCAGGACCGAGCCGATCAGCAGCACCCGCTCGACCCCGCTTTCGCCGAACCACCAGCCCACCGGCGCCAGGACCAGGAACAGGTAGACCTCGAGCCTGAACGAGGACTCGTGCAGCCAGGCCGCGCGCAGCCCCTGGAACGACCAGGTGGCGGCTTTCAGGATGCGTCCGGGACCGCGCGGCAGATGCCCGTATTCGTCAGCCATGGAGGCGGATCCCCTGCGCCGAAGGCACCACGGTACTGCGACGAAGGCACTCGGGCGGAGACGGCTCGAAGGTCGGCATGGACGCGGGTCTCGATCGTGCGGGGGCCGGGACAGGCCGGGCGCGGCCGACGGCCGCTACAGGGCGGGGATTTTGCCACAAGCCCGGCAGGGGCGCCCTGACCGCAGGCGGCCGGATCGCGGTTCTGGGGCCCGGGCGGGTGGGGGCTTGGGCGTTGCTTGGGCGTGGCTGGGGGGTGGGAGTCGTGGGGGTTGGTGAGATTCGGGTGAGACGAGATTCGGACGCATCGGCCAATCGGCGTCCTTCGAGGTCTCGGCTCGGTTTCGGTTTCCGCTTTGGCAGTTGCTGTGCCGTTGCCTGCCGTTGCCTGCCGTTGCCTGCCGTTGCCGTTGCCGTTGCCGTTGCCGTTGCCGTTGCCGAGATTTTGATCAGCTTTGCTTTGTGGCTTTGCCGCTCTGCCGGTCAAGAGAAGACCCGTAGGGCGGCCCGCAAGGATGCGGACCGTGCGCAAGCAGGCCATGGATGGCCTGTCTGGAGCATCCCTGCGTCGGCATCGATCGCGCGGGCTTGTGCCCTTGCAAGGAAGGCCTTTTCTTTGGTTAGCTTTGACCGAAGGAACTCCCTGTGGGACTTTTGGGCCAGCAAAAGAAAGTAACCCGGCCGCGTTAGCGGACGGAAGCTTTGCTCTTGATTGAAGGCTGCGCCGGAGGCCGACGGGACGTGGTCGCGACTTGCGTCGCTCCTACCCTAGAAGCCGGACCATGATGTCTTGATTCCGCGTCGCATCCGGCTGGAGCCAGGGTAGGAGCGGCGCAAGCCGCGACCGCGCTGCGATGATCTCGCGTCGGATCAGACAAGCAAGATCAGGATCTAGATCAAACGCTAAAAGCTTCCGCCACTAAAGCGGCGGGTTACTTTCTTTTGTCTGAAGCAACAAAAGAAAGCTAACCAAAGAAGTTGCTTTGTTTTGAATCACAGGCCCGCACGAGCAATGCCTCCGCAGGGATTTTTCATACGGGACATCCTTGTCCCGATGAAAAACGGCCCGCATCCCTGCGGGCCGCCCTCCGGGTCTTCTTTAGCTTTCGCTAGTGCTATGCGGCGCACAGCAACAGCAACAGCAACAGCAACAGCAACAGAAAAAATCTTTACGCGACGGCGACGGCGACGGCGACGGCGACGCCTAAGGCTGCAGCCTTCATTAAGAATACGGTGCCGGTTTGTGGCTACGCGTCGCGGCTTACGCCGCTCTTACAAAGGAGCTGCGTCAGCATCGAAACGAAATCATCGGGGATTACGCGACTCTTATCGCGAGGATTTCGCCACCGCCACGTCGCGCTGCCAATAGCCGCGCAACTGCTCGCGTTGCCGCGGGCTCAGGCCCTCGGTGCAGGCGTCCAGCAGCGCGTTCGCAGCGGCAGCATCGCCGGCCGCCCAGGATTCCCGCGCGGCCTCAAGCAAGGCGCGGCGGCGTACGTCGAGGTTGCCGAACGGGTCGAACCAGGAATCCACGCGTGTGGCGTCCTTGACGCCGGTCCAAGCGAAGCGGGCATCGCCGGCCTCGGCGGCGATGGCGCGGTAGCGGGCGATGGCTTCGCCGCGCTCGATCCGGCCTTGCAGCAGATCCAGGCGAACCCGGAATAGCCGCGCCTGCGGCGTCGTGCCGGCGGCTTCCAGCGCCGCCACCGCGCGGCCGACGTAACCGTAATCCACCGGTCCGGCCGCCGCTTGCAGGCCGAGCAGGTTGAAGCTCGCGATCGCGGTGCGGTACTCGGTGCGGTCGTGCGCCGCGATCGCCTTCGCATCGGGGCGGCCCAGCGACGACGGCTGCACCAGGCGCACGCCGGGTTCGTCCTTGAGGATCGCTTCGATGTCGTGCTTGTGGAACTCGCCCACGACCACCACCACGGTGCCGCCCGGATGCGCGCGCGCCGCGGCGGCGATGCGCTGCGCCTGCAGATAGGTGCGGTAGAGATAGAGCCGGCGCGGCAAATCATTCTTGGCGCGGGCGGCCGGGGTCGCGGCCCAGTTCGCCACCTTGTGCAGCTTGGCCGGGTTGTCGGCATGGAAGAAGTCGCGCGTCGATGCCTCCTGACCGAAGGCGAGAAAGCCCATGAAGCCCTCGGACGGACGCAGTTCCGGCGGCGCGTCCAGGCTCAGGCCGAAGCCGAGCCGCTGATCCTCCGCCGGCGGCTCCCAGTCGATCGGGCACAACTCGATCCCGTGCCGGCGCGCGAACGGCACCGCCACGTCCTGGACCTCGTAGGTGAACTCGTAGAAATCGCCGCGCGCGAACGCTTCCGGCGCACGCTCGATGCAGATCGCGTCGGGCTGGGCACGGTCGAGGAACGCGTCCAGCAGCGCCGGCTGGTCGCGCTCGGACACCAATTGCGCCGCGTGGTCGACGCCCAGGACGATCACCGTCGCCGGCGTCGCATCGGCTTGCGCTGCAGATACCGCGAGCGCCGGCGTCGGCAACAGCAACAGCACCAGCACCGTCAGCCACCACTTGCTCATGTCCCCTCCGATGCAACCCGATGTGATCTGTCCGATCCGCCCCGGATCGTCGCCGGCACGATGTCACGACGCAGCGGCACCTACCCGTGCCGTTGGTCGCAGTCGCTCAGCTCATTGCTGCCGCAAGGCCTCGATCGGGTCCAACTGCGAGGCCTTGCGCGCCGGGTAATAGCCGAAGAACAGACCGGTCGCGATCGAGAACCCCGCCGCCAGGGCGATGATCTGCC
This sequence comes from Lysobacter sp. CA196, assembly GCF_052078695.1. NCBI lineage: Bacteria > Pseudomonadati > Pseudomonadota > Gammaproteobacteria > Lysobacterales > Lysobacteraceae > Lysobacter > Lysobacter sp. CA196. Next base: position 26,433 of record NZ_JBQJIN010000016.1, read on the forward strand.
CGTTCAAGGCGATCGGCAGGGCGCCGAACTTGCCGACCAGGATCGTGCCGACCACGCCGATCGCGATGCCCAACGCACCGCCGATCAGCGAGATCAGCATCGCCTCGGCCAGGAACTGGCGCTGGATGTCGCTCGGGCCGGCGCCGACCGCCATGCGCAGGCCGATCTCGCGGATACGCTCGGTCACCGAGACCAGCATGATGTTCATGATGCCGATGCCGCCGACGATCAGGGAGATCGTCGCCACCGCGCCGAGCAGCAGGGACATCAGGCGCGTGGTCTGGGTGCGGGTGGCGACCACTTCGGCGATGTTGCGCACGCTGAAGTCGTCGTCGCCGCCGGGCTGGATCTTGTGGCGCTGGCGCAACAGGCCTTCGATTTCTTCCTGCGCATAAGCCACGTCTTCGGCGCGACCGACGCCGACCGCGATCTGCATGACCGCGCCGGTCGGCAGGCCCATCGCACCGAGCAGGCGGCGGCGCCCGGTTTCCAGCGGCACCAGCACCACGTCGTCCTGGTCCTGGCCGAAGCCGCCCTGCCCCTTCGGGTTGAGCGTGCCGACCACCGTGAACGGCACCCGCCCGAGACGCACGGTCTGGCCGATCGCGTCTTCGTCGCCGAACAATTCGCGCCGTACGGTTTCGCCGAGAATCACCGACTTGGCGCCGCTGCCGTAGTCGCGCGCCTCGAAGCTCGCGCCGGAGGCGATGGTCCAGCCGTTGATGTCGAAGAAATCCGCCTGCACGCCCTGCCACTGGGTCGACCAGTTGTTTTCCGCATAGACCGCCTGGGTGCCGCCACGCAACGAGGCTGCAACGTACTGCACTTCCGAGACTTCGTTGCGGATCGCCTCGGCATCGGCCTCGGTCAGGGTAAAGAAACTCGATGCGCTCAGGCGTACGCCGCCGGTGCCGCGGCCGCCGCCACCCGAGCTGATGTCCAGGCGGTTGGAGCCCAGGCCCGAGACCAGTTTGTCGATTTCCGACTGGGTGCCCTGGCCGACCGAGACCATCACGATCACCGCGGCGATGCCGATGATCACGCCAAGCGAGGTCAGCGCGCTGCGCAGCCAGTTACCTCGCAGAGCGAATACCGCTGTACGAAGCACTTCGAGGAAGTTCATCGCTCCGGCCCTCGCTCTTGATCTTGATCTTGATCCTGCACGTGCAGCTCGCCGTCGCGCATGACGAAGGTGCGGTCCGCGTGCGCGGCCACGTCGGGGTCGTGGGTGATCAACACCACGGTGTGGTCCTCGGCCTGCAGACGCTTGAACAGGGCGAGGATCTCCTCGCCGGTACGGGTGTCGAGCGCGCCGGTCGGTTCGTCGGCGAGCAGGATCGGCGGCCGGTTGATCAGCGCGCGCGCGATCGCCACGCGCTGCTGCTGGCCGCCGGACAATTCGCTCGGGCGATGGCCGGCGCGGCCGCTCAGGCCGACCGCGTCGAGCGCCTCCTGGGCGCGACGCAGGCGCTGTTCGCGCGGCACGTTGGCATAGCCCATCGGCATCGCCACGTTTTCCAGCGCGCTCATGCGCGGCAACAGGTTGAAGCCCTGGAACACGAAACCGATCTTGTCGCGGCGCAGGATCGCGCGCTCCTCGGCGTCGAGGCTGGCCACGTCGATGCCGTCGCACAGATAGATGCCGCTGGTCGGCGTGTCGAGGCAACCGATCAGGTTCATCAGGGTCGACTTGCCCGAACCCGACGGCCCCATGATCGCGACGAACTCGCCGCGCGCGATCGACATCTCGACGCCGTGCAGGGCGATCACTTCGGCCTCGCTGCCCGGCGAATAGACCTTGCCGAGCGCGCGGGTCTCGATGACCGCGATGGCGTCAGCGGCGTCGCTCATTTGCTGCCGCGCCCGCTGCCGACCACGACCTCGTCGCCTTCCTGGATGTTGCCCGAGACTTCGGTCCAGCTGCCGTCGCTGGCGCCGACCCGGACCACGATCTGTTCCGGCTCGCCCTTGACCAGCTTGTACAACGGCACGCGCCGCGCGGTGACGAGGTTGGCGATCTCGGCATCCCATTGTTTGCGCTGGGCGTCGTTGAGCATCGAACGGAACGTGCCGAACTGCTGGTTGAAACGTTCCTGCATGCGCTGGCGCGCGACGCCGGAGACGGCTCCGCCACTGCGGTTGCCGCGGTTGTTGTTGCCACCGCCACCGCCGCCCGGGCCGCGCCCGCCGCCGATGATGATCGGCGCGCCGCCGCCACCGCCCGGCGCCGCCGCAACCGGCGCCGCAGTGCGCGCGGCCATGCGCTGCTTCATCTGCTCCAGCGCGGCGTCGAACGCGGCCTGCTGGTTCGCATCGAGCTTGAGCGCCTGGGCCACCCGCGGCAGATCGCCGCTGAGGCCGCCGCGCGCGCCACCGCCGCCCGGGCCGTTCGCAGCGCCGGCACCGGCCGCTTCCTCGGCCGGCTTGTAGCGCAGCGCGGCATTGCTGACCCGCAGTACGTCGTCGCGGCGGCTGACTTCGATCTCGGCGTTGGCGGTCATGCCCGGCAGCAGCACGCCGTCGACGTTGTCGACCGAAACCACGACCGGATAGGTGATGACGTTGCTGGTATTGGTCGCCGACAACCGCACCTGCTGCACGGCGCCGCGGAACTGGCGATCGGGGAAGGAATCGACGGTGAAGTTGACGCTCTGGCCCGACTTGACCTGGCCGATGTCGGCCTCGTCGATGGCCAGCACGATCTCCATCTTCGACAGGTCTTCGGCGATCTGGAACAGCACCGGCGACTGCAGGCTCGCAGCCACGGTCTGGCCGGGCTCGATGCTGCGGGTCAGCACCACGCCGTCGACGGGCGCGCGGATCACCGTGCGCTGCAGGTTGAGACGCGAGGTCTGGGTCGAGGCGATCTGCTGGTTGATCTGCGCCTCGGCGCCGGCCAGTTGGGCGCGGGCCTGGTCGCGCGCGGCGCGGGCCAGGTCGGCGTCGCTGCGCGCAACGAGCTGGTTCTTGGCCAGTTCCGATTTGCGCTGATAGTCGAGCTCGGCGTTGCGCAGGGTCGCCTGCGCGGTGGCGAGGCTGGCGCGGGCATTGGCGACTTGAGCCGAGCCCTGCGCGATCTGCGCCTCGTAGGTGGCCGGATCGATGCGCGCGATCACCTGGCCCTTGGTCACCCGGTCGTTGTAGTCGGCCAGCACCTCGGTGACCTGGCCGGAGATCTGGCTGCCGACGTCGACGGTCGAGATCGCCGAGAGCGCGCCGGTGGCGGAGATGGCGACGCGGATGTCGCCGCGCTCGACCTTGGCGGTGCGGTAGGCGCCCGCAGCCTGCTCGGCATTGCGCTGACGGTAGAACGTCCAGGCGCCAGCGGCCACGGCCAGCACCACCGCCGCGACGACGATGCGCTTGGGCCACGGCGATTTGCGGCGCCCGTTCTTGTTCGTCGCGGGTGAGGTCGGCTTGGCTGCGCTCATGGGACTCGAATCGTGGGCTATGGAGGCGCGAACGCGTGTGGCTGAATGCGGTTGACAGCGCTCGCTGCATGGACCGTGGCGGGCGCGAACGGTTCAGTTTCGGCTACCGCCGCGCGCAAGCGCCGCGAATGCCTGGCAACAGGCGATTCTGCACAGGGATTCGCCAGGGTGCGAAAGCGTCGCAGGCCGCGACCGGCCTCAGGCGCCGGGGCGGCGCGGCAGCGGCGGCATGTGGGTGCTGAGGGTGGCGCTGCCGGGACGGAAACGGATCACCGCAGTGGTGCCCTGCTCGGGCGCGCTGGTCAGGGTGACCGGCCAGCCGAAGCGTTCGCCGAGCCGGCGCACGATCGACAGGCCCATGCCCTTGCCATCGCCGACCGAGAAGTCGGCGCGGTAGAACGGGGTGAAGGCCTTGGTCAGGGTTTCCACCGACATGCCGATGCCGGTGTCGCGGATCTCGATGCTGTCGCGGCTCAGGCGCACGTCGATGCGGCCCTGGTCGGTGAAACGCACCGCATTGCTGAGCAGATTGCCGACCATGACCCCGAGCGCATGCGGCGGCGCGGTCAGGCGCGGCCCGCCCTCGTCGTACAGATGCAGCTCGACCGGCTTGCCGTTGAGCAACGGCAAGATTCGCTCCATCTCGTTGTCGACGATGTCGCGGACCAGGAATTCTTCCGACTGCGGCTCCACGTCGGACTCGCGCGCCAGAATCAGGAAGGCGTCGATCACCGCTTCCATGTCGCGTCCGGCGCGCTGCACCCGCAGCAGCGAGCGTTGCGCGCGCAGCGGCGTGTCGGGGTCGGCCAGCATCAGGTCGGTGGCGACCCGGATCACCGTCAACGGCGTGCGCAGCTCATGGCTGGCGTCGCGGGTGAAGTCGCGCTCGCGTTCGACGAAGTCGCTGACTCGTTCGGCCAGGCCGCTGAGCGAACTCGACAACCGGCGCACTTCGCTGCCCGGGTCGTAGGGGAATTTGATCGGCTCGATCAGGCTGGTGTCGGGATCGCGCGGGTCCCATTGCGAGACCACGTTGGCCAGCCAGCTCACCGGCGACACCAGGCGCTTGGAGGTGCGGTAGGTATGCCAGGAAATCAGATACGTCGTCAGCAACGACAGCAGCAGCGAGAACAGGCCGGTGTAGAGGATCGCCTCGTCGATCAGCTCGGTGGCGTAAATCATGTAGAAGGTGCCCGACTCGCGCCGGTCGACCAGCACCACCCGGCCGCCGCCGGGCAGGTTGTGCAGGCCCGAATCGACCCCGCGGATCACCATCGGCAACAACGAGTCGCTGGCGCCGGTGGGGACGAAATGGCCGCGCGTGGTCGAGGTGCGCGGCAGCGGATAGTTGGGGTCGCAGATGCGTCCGGCCCAGTAGTCGTCGGCCTCGCGCTGCATGCGCTGTTCGAGCACCACGTGGCGCACCGCGAGTCCCGCCAGGAGGATGCCCAGCGTGATCGCGATGCTGCCGATCAAGGCTTGCAGAATGAACGCAAGCTTGATCTTGCGCGGTAGCCCCTGCGGCATGGTCGCGGCCGGTCAGTCCGGCGGCTGGGAAATGTCTGCCACCCGGTAGCCGGCGCTCTGCACGGTATGCAAAAGCTGCTTGTCGAACGGCTTGTCGATGGTCTTGCGCAGGTTGTACAGATGGCTGCGCAAGGTATCGGAATCCGGCAAACCGTTGCCCCAGATCTCGCGTTCGATTTCCTGGCGGCTGACCACGCGCGGCGATTCGCGCATCAGGATGGTCAACAGGCGCAAGCCGATCGGCGACAACTGCAGCTCGCTGCCGCCGCGGGTGACCCGCAGGCTGGCCGGGTCGAGCACCAGGTCGGCGACCTTGAGCACTTCGCCGCCGACCTGGCGGCGCTCGCGCCGGATCAGGGCGCGCAGGCGCGCTTCCAGTTCCTGGATCGCGAACGGCTTGGTCAGGTAATCGTCGGCGCCGGCGCTGAGGCCGGTGAGTTTTTCGTCGAGCGTGTCGCGTGCGGTCAGCATCAGCACCGGCGTGGATTTGCGGGCCTCTTCGCGCAGCTTCTTGCAGACCTCGATGCCGTCCATGCGCGGCAGCATCAGGTCCAGGACGATCACGTCGTAGCTGTTCTCGGTGGCAAGGCGGTAACCGTCGAGACCATCGGCCGCGTAATCGACCTCGAAGCCGCGGCTTTCGAGGTACTCGCCGACCATTTCGGAGATATTGCGGTTGTCTTCGACGATCAGGACCAGCCCCCCGTCTCTCGTACCCTGCATGCAGCCTCTCCATTCCTTCAGTTTTGTGAAGGTTGCCCTCGCCAAGGTGGACGGCCCGTGAAGACCCCCGCTACGCTGACCGCCTATTCCGTCACGAAACGCCCCGATGCTCGGCGAACGCCTCTATCCGATCCTGCTGCTGCTCGGCTCGAACATCTTCATGACGTTCGCTTGGTACGGCCATCTCAAATACAAGTCGTCGCCGCTGATGATCGCGATCGCGGTCAGCTGGGGCATCGCCCTGTTCGAGTACTGCCTGCAAGTGCCGGCCAACCGCCTTGGCAGCGCGGTGTATTCGGCACCGCAGCTCAAGGGCATGCAAGAGGTCATCACCCTGCTGGTATTCGCAGGCTTCTCGGCCTGGTACCTCGGCGAACCGCTGAAATGGAACCACTGGGCCGGGTTCGGCCTGATCGTGGTCGCGGCCTGGTTGATTTTCCTGGATTGAGCTTGCCGGGCCGACCTTGCTGGGTTGATCGCAGCCAGCGCGGTCAGGGGCCGCACAAGGATTCGACCTCGACCTCGCGCTGCCAACGTTCGCCGCGGATGTCGATCGTCAGACGGCCCTTCCAGCGAGTCATGGTGCTGGAGCCGTCCGTCGCCGCGCGCGCCTGCACTGCCTGAGCCGCCGGCAACCGGATCCAACCTCCGTCGCCCTCGACCGATAAATTCGGCGCGCCGAGGCGCAGCTCCGCCGAAATCTTCTCGCCCGCGTCGGACCAACGCAGGGTCTGACCGCGCTGCCGCTGCAAGCCCAGGGTTTCGATATCCGAATGCGCGCCCTCGCGGCGCAAGGCAAAAGGTTGACCGCTCACCGACAGATGCAGCGCCGGCCAAGCCTCCAGCGCCGAGTTTTGATCGTCGCGGTTGCGCCACAGCGTCGCCAGTGCGGAACCGCCCTCGGCCGATCCGGCCCCGGCCAGATAAACGTGGACGATGGGACAGGTCTTGCTGTCCATGCTTTCGCTGAGCCACGGGGAGACGCGCATCGGCACGTCGGGCTGCGCGGCGGTCGCCGCCGACACCACGCCCGGCCACAGGCAAGTCAACACGAGGCCACACACAGCGATCTTGAGATTCACGACATCTTCCTTGATGGATGGGAGCCGACGCGACTCGTCGGCTCCAGGTCTGTTTTGGGTTGCGTCTTGCGGCGCGTTCCCGCGGGTCGCTCAGAACTTGATCTTGCCGGTCAGGATGTCCTTGAACATGACCCAGTCGCCGACGAAAGAATACAGCGGGTGCTTGAAGGTGGCCGGGCGATTCTTCTCGAAGAAGAAATGCCCCACCCAGGCGAAGCCGTAACCGCAGACCAGCGCCGCCAGCAGCAGCCAAGGCCGCGCGCCGAAAATCGCCACGGCCAGCAGGACCAACACCCCGCAGCTGCCGATGAAATGCAGGCGCCGGCTGGTGCGGTTGCTGTGCTCGCTCAGATAGAACGGATAGAACTCGCGGAAACTCGCAAAACGGTTCGCCATGTTCCTGTCCTCGCCGGATCGATCGGCCTCGCTCAACGATTGCGCGGCGCGAACGCCGCTCAGGACTCGCCGCGTTCGGCCCGCTTGGCCTTGTCCCAGTACGCGTCCTGGCCTTCCAGCGGCAACTCCGCCAAGGCCAGGCCGTCCTGTGCGGCCAGGGTCTCCATCGCGCGGAAACGGCGCTCGAACTTGAGGTTGGCGCGGCGCAGCGCCGCACCGACGTCGACCTGGCCGTGGCGGGCGAGGTTGGCGCAGACGAACAGCACATCGCCGATCTCGTCCTCGAGGCGGTCGTGCGCGGCCGCATCGTCGGGCGTCGCCGCTACCGCGGCGAATTCGGCGCGGACTTCCTCGATTTCCTCGTGCAGCTTGGCGATCACCGGGGCGACGTCGGGCCAGTCGAACCCGACCGCGGCCGCGCGCTTTTGCAGCTTCACCGCGCGCTGCCATTCGGGCAGGCCGCGGGCGATGCCGGCCAAGGCCGAGGTGTCGACCTCGCCCGCCGCCTCGCGCTCGCGGCGCTTCTGTTCTTCCCAGGCCACGGTCTGGGCCTCGACGTCCTCGACGCTGGCGTCGCCGAACACGTGCGGATGGCGGCGCACCATCTTGTCGCTGATCGCCGCGACCACATCGTCGAAGGCGAACGCGCCCTGCTCCTCGGCCATGCGCGCATGGAACACCACTTGCAGCAGCAGGTCGCCGAGTTCGTCCTTCAGCGAAACCAGGTCCTTGCGGTCGATGGCGTCGGCGACTTCGTAGGCTTCCTCGATCGTGTACGGCGCGATCGAAGCGAAATCCTGCTCGATGTCCCAGGGGCAGCCGCTGTCGCGATCGCGCAGGCGCGCCATGATCGTCAACAGCCCGGCAATGCCCGGCGGCAGGTTCAGCACTTCAGCCATCGAGCCACTCCTTCCACGGCAAGGCGAGGTCGCCCACGGCGACGAAATCGCCGTTGAGAATGCCGGCGCGCTGGTTGTAGCGGAACGGCCGGCCTTGCGGATCGAACACGGCGCCGCCCGCGGCTTCGAGCACGCATTGGCCGGCGGCGGTGTCCCATTCGCTGGTCGGGCCGAAACGCGGGTACAGATCGAGACCGCCCTCGGCGATCCGGCAGAATTTCAAAGAAGAACCCAGGCTGAGCATGGCGATGCCGCCGGGCGCTTCGCGCTGCAACCGCGCCATCGCGCGCTCGGCGCGGTCGCTGTGGAAGGAGCGGCTCGCGGCGACCCGCAGCGGCTGCGCCGCCGGTGCGCGCACCTGCACTTCGCGTTCGTCGTCGCCGTCGCGGCGGTAGGCGCGGCCGCCGCGCTGGGCGTACCACAGCGCCCCGCCGACCGGCGCCTGGATCAGGCCGAACACCGGTTCGCCGTTATCGATCAGAGCCAGGTTGACCGAGAACTCGCCGTTGCGTTTGACGAATTCGCGGGTGCCGTCGAGCGGGTCGACCAGCCACAGGCGCGGCCAGTGACGGCGCTGTTCGAAGCTGACCTCGTGCGCGGACTCCTCCGACAGCACCGGGATGTCCGGAGTCAAACGGGCGAGCCCGTCGAGAATGATGTGGTGGGCGGCCATGTCGGCGGCGGTGACCGGCGAGGCGTCGGCCTTGCGTTCGACCGCGAACTCGCCGTGGTAGACGGTCAGGATGGCGTCCGCGGCCGCGCGCGCGATCGCGATCGCGCCTTCGATCTGTTCCGGGCTGAGCAGGGCTGGTCTCACGGGAGCTACGCTCATGCTTGCGGCTCCGACCGCGGCTCGCCGTTGCGCAGCCATTCGCGGGCGATGAACAGCGCGGCGATGCTGCGGCCTTCGGAAAAGTCCTCGCGCAGGATCAACTGGTGCAAGTCGTCGAGTTTCCACGGCACCACTTCGAGCTCTTCGGGTTCGTCGCCGGGCAGGCGCTCGGGATAGAGATCGCGCGCCAGCACCAGATGCGCCTGGTGGCTCATGTAGGTCGGCGCCAGGGTCAAGGAACGCAGTACGGTCAACGAACGCGCGCCGTAGCCGGCTTCTTCCTTGAGTTCGCGGTCGGCGGCCTCGATCGGGCTTTCGCCGGCGTCGATACGGCCCTTGACCAGGCCGAGCTCGTAGCGATGCACGCCGGCGGCGTATTCGCGCACCAGCAGCACGGTGTCGTCGTCGATCATCGGCACCACCACGACCGCGCCGTGGCCGCGCCCGTGCAGGCGCTCGTACTGGCGGCGTTCGCCGTTGGAAAACTCGAGATCGAGCCGTTCCAGCCGGTACGGACCGGCCTCGTGCTCGGTGACGTGATGGATGGTCGGCAGCCGCCGGGTCATGGCGCGGCTCCGGGCGTGAGCAGGGAGCGGAAAGGCACGATAATAGGGGGATGCGAGAGATCACTCACGACACGACGATGCTAACAGAGCCGGGCGCCGACGCGGCGGACTCCTGGCGCGAACGCGACCTGGCGGTGCTCTGGCATCCCTGCACCCAGATGCGCGAACACCCCCATACGCTGCCGCTGCTGCCGATCGCGAGCGGGCGCGGCCCCTGGCTGATCGGACGCGACGGGCGTCGCTATCTCGATGCCATCTCGAGCTGGTGGACCAACCTGTTCGGCCACGCCGAGCCGCGCATCGCCGAGGCCATCGCGACCCAGGCGCGCACCCTCGAACACGTGATCCTGGCCGGCTGCTCGCACGCGCCGGCGGTCGAACTCGCCGAGCGCCTGCTGGCGCTGGCGCCGCGCCAGGACGGGCGCGCGCCGCTGAGCAAGGTGTTCTATGCCGACAACGGCTCGGCCGGGGTCGAGGTCGCCCTCAAGATGGCCTTCCATTGGTTCCGCAACCGCGGCATCGAAGGCCGGACCAAGTTCATCGCCCTGGAGAACGGCTACCACGGCGAGACCCTCGGCGCGCTCGCGGTCGGCGACATCCCGCTGTATCGGCGCATCTACGCACCGCTGTTGGCCGAGTCGCTGTTCGCGCCCTCGCCCGACGCCTACCTGTGCGAACCCGGCCAGACCCCGGCCGAACGCGCCGAGGTCGCCGCGGCGGCTTTGCGCGGTCTGCTCGAACGCCATGCCGATGAAGTCTGCGCGCTGATCCTGGAGCCGCGGGTGCAGTGCGCCGGCGGCATGCGCATGCACGACCCGTCGTATCTCAAGTTGGCGCGCGAACTGTGCGACGAGCACGGCGTGTTCCTGATCGCCGACGAAATCGCGGTCGGTTTCGGCCGCACCGGCACCCTGTTCGCCAGCGAGCAGGCCGGGGTCATGCCCGACCTGCTGTGCCTGTCGAAGGGCCTGACCGGCGGCGCCCTGCCCCTGGCCGCAGTGCTGACCACGCAGTCGATCTACGACGGTTTCCTCGACGACTCGCGCGAACGCGCCTTCCTGCATTCGCACAGCTACACCGGCAACCCGCTGGCCTGCGCCGCGGCGCTGGCCAGCCTGGATATTTTCCGCGACGACGACATCCTGGTCCGCAACCGCGCGACCAGCGCGCGCATGGCCCGGCTCGCCGCCGAGTTCGCCGACCACCCGCACGTCGCCGACGTGCGCCAGGCCGGCATGATCGTCGCCTTCGAACTCACTCGTAACGGCGACAAACGCACCCCATTCGACTCCGCGGCGCGCATCGGTCTGCACGCGTATCGCGCCGCACTCGACCGCGGCGTGTTGCTGCGCCCGCTCGGCGACGTGCTGTACTGGATGCCGCCCTATTCGATCGACGAGGACGCCCTGGGCCTGCTCGCCGACACCACGCGCGCGGCGATCGACCATGCCGTGCGGGAGGCCGACGCATGCGCCTGACCCGAGTCCACGTCGATGCCGATCTCGGCACAGGTCGCGAGGTCGTGCTGCCCGAAGGCCCCGCCACTCATCTCGCCCGCGTGCTGCGTCACGAAGTCGGCGATGCCTGCGTGCTGTTCAACGGCGACGGCCACGACTACCACGGCCGCATCGTCGCGCTCGGCAAGCGCGAGGTGCGGGTGGCGATCGAATCGGCGCTGGAGGTCGAACGCGAATCGCCGCTGCCCCTGGTGTTGCTGCAAGGCATCGCCCGCGGCGAGAAGATGGACCTGATCCTGCAGAAGGCCACCGAGCTCGGCGTGCACGCCGTGCATCCGCTGTGGTCGCAGCGCAGCGAGGTCAAGCTCGACGAGGCCCGTGCGGAAAAACGCCATGCGCATTGGCGCAGCGTGGTCGCGTCGGCCTGCGAACAGAGCGGCCGCGCCCGCGTGCCGGAGGTGTCGGCGCCGCGTTCGTTGGCGGCGACCTTGGCGGCGCTGCCGTCGGGCGGCCTGCGCCTGATCCTCGACCCCGAGGGCGAGCTCGCCTTCGCCACCTTGTCCGTGGAAACGCAGGCGCCGGTGCTGCTCGCGATCGGCCCGGAAGGCGGCTGGTCGCCGCTGGATCGCCAGCAACTGCGCGACGCCGGTTTCCAGGGTTTGCGCCTGGGCCCGCGCATCCTGCGCACCGAAACCGCCGGCCTGGCGGCGATCGCGGCCTTGCAGGCGCGGTTCGGCGATCTGGCTTGAGCGACGACTCGTTGTCGCCTTAAGGCAAAAGCAAATCCCCCCTGCCCCCTTTTTCAAAGGGGGGACGGCGCGACGCGGTGATCTGCCGTTGCCACCCGTTACGAACGCAACCGGGCATACGGCCGGAGCAGTTGCCCCCTTTGGCAAAGGGGGCGGCGCCTGCGCAGCAGGTGCGGGGGATTTGCTGTTGCAGTTGCAGTTGCAGTTGCAGTCATTCGAACCCGACCGCAACGCTGACGCTTAGATCTTGAAATAGATCCGCCGCGCATCCAGCCAGCGCACCACGCCCCACCACAGCGCGACGAAGACCAGCGCGAACGCCAACGAGGGCAGGTACGGCCCGAACCGCGGCGTCATCCAGTCGGCGAAGCCGCGCCGATAGATCGGTTCCAGCCACCCCAGGCCCATCAGCAGATACAGCAGCAAGGCCGAGCCGCCATAAGCGGCGATCGCGTTGACGCCGAAGGCGCGTCCGAGCGCGGGCCAGCCGCGACGGTCGATCAGCTCGTGGAATACGGCCAGCACCCAACACGACAGACCGCCGCTCCACAGCACGTAGGCCGGGGTCCATAGGTTCTTGTTGAGCGGCTGCCAGTACGCACCGCCCCAGCCAGCGAGCAAACAGACCGCGCCTGCGATCCACAACGCGCGCAACTTACCGCGACGCAACCAGTCGCCGGCGCGCAGGCCGAGCAAGGTGGTCGCCAGTGCGCCGAGCGTCGCCACCAGACCTTCGGGGTCGTGACCGCGGCCACTGGCGGCATCGATCTGGTAGACGTGCACGCCGAACAAGGCGCTGTCGAAGCGGCTGGCGATGTTCTCGAACGGCGCGTAGCTAGCGCCGCAGGCGAGCAAGGCGGCATAGCCGAACAGCAGTGCAGCCCAGACGATCCACTGCATCCGCGCCGGCACGTACATCGCGATCAGCGCCGCGGCGGCGAAGCACAGGCCGATGCGCTGCAATACGCCGGGCACGCGCAGATAGTCGTGCCCGGTCACCCACATCGCGCAGACATGCAGCAACAGGCCGAGGCCGACGATGCGCAGCGCGCGCCACAACGCCGGACGCAACAGCGTCGCGGCGGCCACACCGTGCTCGCGGCGCGGCATCAGCGCCAGCGCGATCGACACGCCGACGATGAACAGGAACATCGGGAACACGAGGTCGGTCGGGGTGAAACCGTGCCACTGCGAATGCAGCAAGGGCGCGTAGACATGGCCCCAATCGCCGGGGTTGTTGACCAGCAACATCGCCGCGACGGTAAGCCCGCGCAGAGCGTCGACCGAGGCGTAGCGTTTCGGCGCTGAAGCGGACGACGGGGGGCCGGACGGCAAGCCAGACTGCGACGTTGCGCCGCCGGCCCGCAACGCCGGACTCACGCCGCTTGCGCGAGCGCTTCGCCGATCATCGCTTCCAGCGCTTCCAGATCCGGCAACAGCGCCAGATCGTCGTTGAGCAACACGCGCGCCTGCACCGCATGCGGCAGCACGTCGCCTTCGCGTCCGGCGACCGACAGACTGTCGCGCGACACCGTGACCAGACGCGGGAAGCCCTGGGTCAACAAGGCGAAGTACGGCAGGCGCGAAGCGGCGCTGAGCGCCTTCAGCACCACGACCTTGCTGCCCAGGCCGCCCTGCTCGCGGGCGAGCCCGGACAGTTCGCCGAAGGCGACCAGCGGCAGATGCCAACCGCGCCAGCGGATCTGGCCGAGCAGCCAGCGCGGTGCGTCTTCGATCGGCGCCGGCGGCGCATAGGACAGCACCTCGGCGATGGTCGCGTTGGGCAGCAGCAGGCGTGCGCCGCCGACCTGGATCAACACGCCGCGGATGTCGGCCTGCGAGGTGGCTTCAGGGGCTGCGTCGCTGATCTGGTTCTCGTTCGACATCGCTTCGCGTCCTCGCCGCGGATTGCGCGGCCTTCAACGGGTGGATCTGTTGCGGTGGATTCGATGACGGCGGAATCCGGGATTCGGTGCCGTCGCCGGGCGGCGACGGCGTTCGGGTTGTTGGCTTGCGACCTCAGATCGCGCTTTGCACCGACCAGCGCGAGGCCAGCTTGGCGGCGAGATCGGCCGGCTGGCCGCTGCCGGCGCCGCGCGCGATCGCCGCACTGGCCGCGGCCGCGTCGTAGCAACCGTCGGGCGACTGGCCCGCGACCATCGCGCCGTGCGCGGACAGCTTCATCGCAGTATCGACCTGGGCCGGGTCGGCGCCGCTGAACAACAGCACCGCGCTGTCGGAAGCCGGCAAGGCGTCGAGCACCTCGGCGCCTTCGACGAACTGGATCCCGCTGTCGCCGACCTCGATGCCGAGCCCCGCCGGCAGGATGTAGATCACCCCGTCGATGGTGCGCGTGCCGGGTTCGGCCAGCTTGACCAGCACCGAAGTCGCGCGTTGCATCTGCGCGACCAGCTTGTCGTAGCGGCCGCCGTCGAGGCGTTGCTGCACCAGCACCGGGCGGCCGAAATTCTCCGGCAGCGCGCCGAGCAGTTGGCGCACCGCATCGGGCCCGCCGATGCCGGCGAGCACCAGCACGGCGCCGTTGCGGGTCGAGGCCGGGAGGCGGTCGTCGACCAGTTCGAGGCCGGAAATACGGCGCTCGATTTCGTCGAGATCGTGCTTGCCCACGCCGGCGTTGCCATGCGCACCGCTTTGCCCGGTGGCTGCGCTGACCAGGCTGGCCTCGTCGCTGAACGACCAGTCCGGTACCGCCGGCGACGGCGGCGACGGCGCTTTCGGCGCCGCTTGCAGGTCTTCGTTCAAGTCGAATTCGAAATCGCTCTCGAACGTGCGCGCTTCGGCCGCGGCGCGTTCGTTGCGGCCGTCGTCGAAATCGAGCGGCGCGACCGTCGAGGCGGATTCGAGCTCGGACCGATCGTCCTGGATCGAGAAGGCGCTGTCGAAGTCGATCAGCTCGCGGACTTGGTCCTGCGGCGGCGCGCGCCAGACTTCGAGGTCGCCCAGCCCGGTTTGGTCGAGCGCAGGCACCTCGGCATGGGCCGCGGCCGGTTCCACCCACTCGTCGAGCGTCGGCGAATACGGCGCGGCGTTGCCCGGAACTTCGTCCTGGCTGTCGACCGCTTCCAGGGTCAGGTGGCCGATGTCGAAATCCTCGGCGACGACCGCTTCGGTGGCGACAAGCTCTTCGGCGACGATCTCTTCGGCGACGATCTCTTCCGCGTCGTCCTCGGCCACCGCTTCGGCGGTGAGGAATTCGATGCTGTCTTCGGCCGGCGGCGGCGATGGCGCGACCCGCGCCAGTTCGCCGATCTGTTCGGCGGCGACGAACGACAGCGGATCGAGCGAGGCCTCGGCCGAGGCCGGGTCGAACCCGACCGGCTCCTGCGCCAGCGGCGACCCCGCCGCGAACGGACGCTCGAACCCGGTCGAGATCAGCATCGGATCGGGTTCCGGCTCGGGCTCGCGGCCCGGCGGCAACACGTCGTCGTGTCGGTGCAGCTTGGCGCTGAGATGGCGCGCCCAACGCGCTTCGTCCCAGCCCTCGCGCGACACCGTCAGTTCGGCTTCCTCGAAGATCACCTCGATCGAGGGATCGACCAGCAGGTTCTCGAAACGGTCCAGTGCGTCCTCGGTGGCCGGGTCGAGCACGACCACGACCACGTCCGGATCGGCTGCGTCCAGCGCGTCCGGTTCCAGCGAGGTCGGGTCGCCCACCAACACCAGGTTCGCGCCGGCATCGCCGAGCGCGCTACGCAAACGGTCGCAGGCCACGCCGGCCCGCGCCAACAACGCTACGCGACGTTCTGCTTCAGCCATGATGACGCGCGATTCCAAGCAGTTCGAACACGTTGCGGATCAATTCAAGCTCCTGATAAGGCTTGCCGAGATAACGCTCGACACCGATCTCGAACGCACGCTGGCGATGCTTCTCGCCGGTACGCGAGGTGATCATCACGATCGGCACTTCGCGCATGCGCGCGTCGGCCTTCATCTGCGTGGCCAGCTCGTAACCGTCCATGCGCGGCATTTCGATGTCGAGCAGCATCAGGTCGGGCACGCGCTCGGCCATGCGTTCGAGCGCGTCGATGCCGTCCTTCGCGGTGATGACCTCGAAGTTGTGGCGTTCGAGCACGCGACCGGTGACCTTGCGCATCGTCACCGAGTCGTCGACCACCATCACCAGCGGCACGCGGCGGGTTTCCGCCGGCGCCGCCGGCGGCACCACCACCTGGGCGAAGTCGAGCAACTGCGCGGTGCGGCGACGCACCAGCGGCGCGACGTCGAGAATCACCACCACGCGGCCGTCGCCCATGATCGTCGCGCCGAAGATGCCCGGCACCGACGCCACCTGCGGGCCGACCGGCTTGACCACGATTTCGCGGTTGCCGATGACTTGGTCGATGGTGATGGCGGCGCGCAGATCGCCGGAGCGGATCAGCAGCAACGGCATCTGCAGCTGACCTTCGGCCTTGGCCGGCGCGTGGCCGATCAGGGTGCCGAGGTCGTGGACGACATAGTCTTCGCCGCCGTAACGGTAGTTCGCCTCGCCCGCGTCGAGCAGCTCGCGCGACAAGCGGCCGACGCCGCGCACCGAAGCGATCGGCACGGCGAAAGTGATGTCGCCGATGCGCACGAACACCGCCTGGGTGACCGCGAGCGTCTGCGGCAGACGCAGGGTGAAGTGGACGCCGTGGCCGGGACGCGAGTGGATGTCCAAGGTGCCGCCGAGCTGGCGCACTTCGCTGGCCACTACGTCCATGCCGACGCCGCGACCGGCGAGGCGGCTGACTTCGTCGGCGGTGGAGAAGCCCGGTTCGAGGATCAGCGAGTCCAGGTCGGCTTCGGCGATGACCGCGTCGGCACGTACCAGGCCGCGTTCTTCGCCGCGGCGACGGATCGCCGCTCGGTCGAGACCGGCGCCGTCGTCGGCCACTTCCAGCACGACTTCCGAACCTTCGCGGCGCACCGCGATGCGCACCGTGCCTTCGTCCGGCTTGCCGGCGGCGCGACGCTGTTCGGGACGTTCCAGCCCGTGCGCGACGGCGTTGCGGAGCATGTGCTCCAGCGGCGCGGTCATGCGCTCGAGCACGTTGCGGTCGAGTTCGCCCTGGGTGCCTTCGAGCTTGAGCGTGACTTGCTTGCCGAGTTCACTGGAAGCTTGGCGGACGACGCGACGCAGACGCGGCAGCAAGGTGTCGAACGGCACCATGCGCGTGCGCATGAGGCCTTCCTGCAGTTCCGAGCTGACGCGCGACTGTTGCAGCAGCAGGGTTTCGTACTGACGGGTCAGGTCGTCGAGGGTGTTCTGCAGGCTGTTCTGGTCGGCCGCCGATTCGGTCAGCGCGCGCGACAGCTGTTGCAGGGTCGAGAAGCGGTCGAGTTCCAGCGGATCGAACGACTGGTCGCCCGAATCGCCCTCGCGCTGGTAGCGCGCGATGATCTGCGCTTCGGTCTCGATTTCCAGACGGCGCAGCTGATCGCGCATACGCAGATTGGTCTGCGCCATTTCCGCGATCGCGCCGCGGAACGCACCCAACTGCTGTTCCAGGCGGGCGCGATAGATCGCGACTTCGCCGGCGTAGTTGACCAAGCGGTCGAGCAGGTCGGCGCGGATACGCACCTGTTCCTGCGGCGCCCGCACACCGATCTCGTCTTCGTCGCCGAGCGGCGCGTCGATGATCGGTGCCGACAGCGGCTTGAGACCGTCGTGATCGGCCACCACCGGTTGCGCCTGCGCTTGCGGCTGCGCAGCCTCGCTCTGAGCTGGCTGCAGACCGGCGAAGGTCGGCATGGCTTCGCCGCGCCAGCGCGCTTCGAACACCGAGATCAGCGCCTCCGGCATCGCGATCGCGCGACCGGTGCCGACGCGGGTGACCATGGCGTGCAAGCGGTCGAAACCGCGTTCGAGCAGCACCAGACCGTCGCGGCCGAGTTCGGTGCGATGGTCGACGACCGCTTCGAGCAGCGACTCCATGACGTGGCCGAGTTCGCCCACGGCCATGATGCCGGCCATGCGCGCACCGCCCTTCAGCGTGTGCAGATCGCGCTGCAGCCCGACCAGCGGCTCGCGCTCGCTCGGCGTTTCGCGCAGCTGCGCGAGCAGACCGTCGGAGTGGTCGAGCAGGTCGCCGCCCTCTTCGACGAAGATGTCGACGAGTTCGGGATCGAGCTCGCTCACATCGAGCGCTTCTTCCGGATCGGGATTGGCGTTGGAGGCATGCGCGAAGATCGCGGCCAGCGCGGCCGGCACGCCGGCGGCGATGCCGGTCTGCACGGCCGTGCTAGCGCCTGCTGCCGTCGCTGCGGCCGGACGCTCGACCTCGGCGCTTTGCGTTTCGTCGTTGTCGTTGGCCGCGGCTTCGCTGTCGGTGCCGCGGTCGTCGAGGCGGACCTGGGCCAGATCGGTCGCCGGCTGTTCGGCATCGGCATCGGCATCGGCATCGGCCTGAGCGTCGGCTTCGGCCTGTTCGCGTGCGAGGGGTTCGGCTTCGGCGTACTCGGCTTCGAGGCGTTCGTATTCGAGACGCTCGGCTTCGGCGCGCTCTGCGGCGATACGCTCGGCTTCGGCCTGTTCGGCCGCGAGGCGTTCGGCTTCGAGACGTGCGGCTTCGGCCTGTTCGGCGGCAAGACGCTCGGCTTCGAGACGCTCGGCCTCGGCCCGCTCGGCAGCAAGGCGCTCGGCTTCGAGACGCTCGGCTTCAGCCTGCTCGGCGGCCAGGCGCTCGGCTTCGGTCTGTTCGGCCGCGATGCGCTCGGCTTCGAGGCGTGCGGCTTCGGCTTGTTCGGCAGCGAGGCGTTCGGCTTCGATTCGTTCGGCTTCCAGACGCGCCAGTTCGGCGCGCTGGGCTTCGGCGGCGTACTCGGCTTCGAGGCGCTCGTATTCGAGACGCTCTTCTTCGGCCAGACGTTCGGCTTCGGCTTGCTCGGCAGCCAGGCGCTCGGCTTCGAGACGTTCGGCTTCGGCCTGCTCGGCGGCCAGGCGCTCGGCTTCGAGACGTTCGGCTTCGGCCTGCTCGGCGGCCAGGCGTTCGGCTTCGAGGCGTTCTGCTTCGGCTTGCTCGGCGGCCAGGCGCTCGGTTTCAAGACGTGCGGCTTCGGCTTGCTCGGCAGCCAGGCGTTCGGCTTCGAGGCGTTCGGCTTCGGCTTGCTCAGCGGCGAGGCGCTCGGCTTCGAGGCGTTCGGCTTCGGCTTGCTCGGCGGCCAGGCGTTCGGCTTCGGCACGCTCGGCTTCGAGACGCGCGGCTTCGATCGTGCTGTCGGCGAAACCGCTCGGCAGCAGGTCGAGGCCGAGACTCAGCTCGTCGCCATCGAAATCGGTCCTGGAAACCGGCTTGGCCGACGCATTGTCGTTGTCGGCGACCTGGGCGAATTCGCGCGCGGGGTCGTAATCGCCGAACGCACTGAGATCGTTGACGGTGAGCTCGGACAGATCCTGGCCTTCCGGCAAGGCATCGTCGTGGTAGAGCTCTTCGGTGATCATCGGCGAACGCGCGTCGGGCAGGCTGTCGCGCAGCGCGGCGATGCGTTCGGGCAGGCCGACGAACATCGGCACGTGCGGGGTCGGCGACTTCAGGGCTTCGACCGTGCGACGGATCGCATCGGCGACCGCGGTCAACGCGGCCACGCCTTCGTCGCTGGCCGGCGCGGCACTGGCGAGCAGACGCTTAACGTAGGCTTCGGTCGGCGCGGTGACGTCGGTGATGACCGGCACTTCGGTCATCGCGAAGGCGCCGTTCAAGGTGTGGATCGAGCGCTGCAGCGCGTCGCTGACCAACTGCGGCTGCGCATGCGAGGCCGCCAGCCAGGCTTCGATGGTGACCAGGTGGCCGGCCACTTCGCCGTCGAGGATTTCGAGCAGGACCGGGTCGACCGAGGCCGGTACGTAAGGTCCGTCGATCGCGACCGCAGCCGGGGTTTCGACTTCCACCGCCGCTTGCGGCGGCTGATAGAAGGCTTCTTCGCCGGTCGCAAGCAGATCGGCGTGCGCCTCGATGCCGGCGACGTCGATGGTCAGCGGTCCCTGGTTGCGCAGGGCGGCGTAGAAACCCGGCAGCGCGCGATGCGCGTGCTCGACCAGATCGATCACTTCCGGGCTCGCCGCGCGGCCGTGTTCGCGCACGCGGTTGAGCAGGTTTTCGATGTTCCAGCTGAACTCGCCCAGGGTGCGCGCGCCGACCAGGCGGCCGCTGCCCTTGAGGGTGTGGAACACGCGCCGCACCGGCTGCACGCGGGCCAGATCGTCCGGCGCTTCGCGCCAGGCCGGCAGCAGGTTGTCGAGGTTGGCGATTTCCTCTTCGAACTCTTCGAGGAAGATTTCCCGCACTTCGTCGTCGATGTCGTCGACTTGTTCGAAACCGCCGGTCGCGACCGACTGGCCGAGCATCGACGGCGGCGCATCGGGCACCGCGTTGAGCAAGGAGGCGTCGACCAACGCGCCACCCGCGGCGCCGCTGGCGACGGTTTCAATCGCACCGGCTTCGCCGGCAACGGATTCGCGCGTGGCCTCCGAGGCCGCCGCTTCGGTCGGCGCGACGGTTTCGGCCGTCGTGGCTTCGACCGTGGGTTGCGCTTCGAGGCTCTGTTCGAGCTGGTCCGCGGCGACGAACTCGGCCGCCGAGGTCTCGGCCGTCGGCGCCTGCGCAGCGTCGACCGGGGCGGTCTCGACCGGCACGGCTGCGGCCGGAGTCGCCACGACCGCGGCTTCGGCCACCGGCTCGACCCGGATCACGTCCGGCAACGGCCAGTAGCGCAGGGTTTCCAGGCTCTGGCGGGCGATGTCGAGAATGTCGTCGCGGTTCGGGCGCTGCTCGCGCAGCGCTTCCAGGTAGTACTCCAGGCTCGCCAGCGCGTCGGCCAGCGTATCGAGCTGCTGGCCGCTGGGCACGCGACGACGGCCGATCAATTCGACTTCGGTGTAGCGCTTGACCCCGGTCAGGTAGTCGGCCGCCAGCGGCAGCTCGATCATGCGCAGGGCGCCGGCGACTTCGTCGAGCACGCGCGGCACTTCGGTCAGCTCGTCGTGGTCCCACTTGGTCTCGACGAAGGCGACGAAGGACTGGCGCGCGTCGCCGAAATTGGCGATGGCTTCGCGGGCGACCACGTCGAGCACCTTGCGCGCCTCACCGGCGAGCAGGTTCTCTTCGGCCTTGTCTTCGGGCAGGCCCAGGCGCGAGACCTGGTCGTCCAGCGAGGCGTCGACATAGAGCAAGGCGCCGGCTACGTCGAGCAAGGTGCCTTCGTCGGCGGCGCGGCGGCCTTCGACGATTTCGTGCATGGCTTCGCGCTGCTGCAGCACGACGGTGCGGGCCATGCCCAGCCCCATCATGCCCAGCGTGTCGCTGACCCGGGCCAGGGCGTCGACCTGCGGACGCAGTTCGCCGGGGTCGGTCTGGTTGGTGCGCAGGTGCAGGTCAAGGGCGTCCTTGACCCGCAGCAGGTCTTCCTTGATCGCCGCCGCGACGGTATCGAGCAGGGCGCGGTTGCGGCCGCTGAGGCTGCCGCGCGCGTGTTCGAGTTCGGACTCGCTGGGCAGGTGCGCGGCGAGCTCGAAGGTCTGGCGCAGGTCGTCGAGCGCCGGATGGCGGCCGTCGCTGTGGGCGACGTGATACAGCAACTGACGGGTCGGCTCGGCCGCGGGTTCGCCGCGCGGCGCGCTGAAGCCGTCGTCGGACAGCATCTGCCGCGCTTCGCGGTCGACACCGCCGAAGGCCTGGCGCAGGGCGCGGGTCGCCGGCAGGGCGCCGTCGCGCAGGGCGTGGGCGACCGACGAGGCCACCCACAGCATGCGCCGCACCGGTTCCAACACGACGTCGGCAAGCAGACCGTCGATCGCGGAGGCGAGCTGGGCCGGGTTCGAGGGCGCGCCGTCTTCCGGCCAACCGGCCAGGGCGTCGCGCAGCGAGGCGAGATGCGGCGCGCTGGCGTTGCGGCCGGCGGCGCTGCCGACCGGCAGCGGCGGCGGCAGGTGCGCCGGCAGCGGACGGTCGAGATTCGGTGCGAACAGGACGCTTTCGTTGAGCCCGGACTCGCCGCGCGTGGCGCGCAGTTCGTTGAGCAACGGCAGCAGCACGATCGGAATATCGCGATGCCCGCCCTGCAGGCGCTCCAGGTAGTCGGGCAGCAGCACCACGCCGCGCATCAGCGCCGCGCAGGCCTCGTCGCGGTCGGCGACCTGGCCCTGCTGCAGGGCGATGGCCAGACGCTCCATCTCCTCGGCGACCATCGCCGGCGCATACAGCTCGACCATGCGCAGGGTGCCGTGCACCTGGTGCAGATGGTTCGCGCAGACCCGCATGCGCGAGGCGTCGGCGGGATCTTCGGCGAATGCCTCGATCTCCTGGCGCGCCTGACGCAGGGTTTCGTCCAGCTCGGGCTTGATCCAGCCCAGCGTGGTGGTGTCGATCGCTTCGCGCAACGCGGTCATGACGCGACCCGCCCGTCGGCGGGACCGCGTCGCAGACGCGGACCGTGGCTCTGCCAGCGATGTGTCGGAAGCTTCATCCTCGATACAACCCTTCTTTTAATCCCGTCCAAAGCCGCCGTTCAAAGCGCCGCGTCGTGTCTCGGCTGCCGCCGGGTCAGGCCGGCAGCTTGAAGTCGGCGACCGAACGGCGCAGGTCGGCCGCCAGCTGCGCCAGGTTTCCAATCGACGCTGCGGTCTGGTTGGCGCCTTGCGAGGTCTGCGAGGTGATCTGCTGAATCGTGTTCATGGTCTGGGTGATGTTCGAGGCGGCGCTGGACTGCTGCTGGGCCGCACTGGAAATGCCCTGAATGAGGTTGGACAAGTCGGACGACACCTTTTCGATCTCGCCCAGCGCGGTACCGGCGTCCTCGGCCAGTCGCGCACCCGCGACCACTTCCGAGGTCGTTTGTTCCATCGAGCTGACAGCTTCGTTGGTGTCGGACTGAATTGTCTGGACCAGCGTCTCGATTCGCTTGGTTGCGTTGGAGGCGCGTTCTGCGAGTCGCTGCACTTCGTCGGCCACGACCGCGAAGCCTCGGCCGGCTTCGCCGGCGGAGGCCGCCTGGATGGCCGCGTTCAACGCCAGGATGTTGGTCTGTTCCGAGATGTCGTTGATCAGTTCGACGATCGAGCCGATTTCCTGCGAGCTTTCGCCCAGACGCTTGATTCGCTTCGAGGTTTCCTGGATCTGGTCGCGGATCGAGTCCATGCCTTGAATCGTCTGCCGCACTACGCCCGCGCCCTTGGTCGCGATCTGCACCGAGCGCTGCGCCACGTCGGCCGACTCGGCCGAGTTCTTCGAGACCTGGTCGATCGAGGCCGCGATTTCGCTGATGCGGTCGGAGGCGGAGTTGATCTCCTGGGCCTGGTGCTCGGCCGCTTCGGCCAGGTGCATCGCGGTGGCCTGGGTTTCCTGGGCCGAGGATGCGACCTGCACCGAGGTGTCGGTAATGGTCTGCACCAGGCTGCGCAGCTGCTCGACGGCGAAGTTGATCGAGTCGGCGATGGCGCCGGTCATGTCCTCGGTCACCGTCGCCTTGACCGTCAGGTCGCCTTCTGCGAGCGAACCCATTTCGTCCAGCAGGCGCATGATGGCCTCCTGGTTACGGTCGTTGAGTTCCTTGGTGGTCTGGTAGCGGCGCTGCTGGGCGTAGTTCAGCGAGAACAGCAAGCCGGCGATTGCGACCAGCGCGGCCAGGCCGGAGATGATCGACAGCCACAGGTTGCCGAACACGCTCTTGTCGCGCAGCGAGCCGAAGGCGGTGAAGGCGCTGAACAGCGTTTCGCTTTCGCTCAGCAGGCGTTCCGAGCCGCCGGTGATCGACTCGGCCGCGGCCTGGGCCTGGAACAGGTCCTTGGAGCTGGCCGAGATCGCGTCGAGGTCCTTCTTCATTTCCAGCCACAGCGCTTCGGCCTGGCCGAGCGCGGCGAGCGCGCTGGAGTTGGACAGCGCGGTCACGCCGAACGAGGTGTCGCCCTTGCGCAGGCCGGTCAGGACGTTGCCGAACACGGTGGCGTCGCGGACCAGCGCTTCGCCGGCCATGCCGGCGCCGCTGCCGCCTGCGCGGATTTCGGTGATGCGTCGGGCCATGGTCGCCGACAACACGACCTGGCGCAGGGCGATGTAGACCTGCGAGGACGGCGAGCCGGAGGCCGACATCGCGCGGACCAGTTCGTCCAGGCGGGCCTGCAGCTGCGGGACGCGGCTGGAGAAGCTGTCGGCGTTGCCGGCCAGGGCCAGCACCGCCTTCTCGCTCGCGATCACCTGTTCGGCGCTCTGTCCCAGCGGCTGCCAGCTCTTGCTGACCACGCCGATCGGGCCCGACACGCCGGCGGTATCGCCGAAGTTGTCGTTGAGCGTCTGCACGTCTTCGTCGATCGCAGCCTTGGTCTTCTTGAACTCGGCGAAGGCGTCTTTCGCGCCGCCGACCGCTTCACGGCCTTGAATGGCGAGCTTCTGCGAATTCACCTGCAGGTTCGACGCCGCCGAGCCGGCACCGCCGAGCCTCGCGCCTTTCCAGGTCGCGTAGCCTGTGTTGAGACCGAACACCAGCACCGATACGGCCAGTACGATCAGCCAGGTGTTGGCGCCCAGAAGGCGGCTCTTGCCGGCGTTGTCCATCACAGTGCTCATGGTTCGCAAACCTCGGTGAACTTACTAGTCGGGCTGATGAAGGGAGCAGCTCAGGCCGCTGCTTGTCGGAATTCGGGAGTACGGGCCAGGCGGTCGAGGCTGAAGATGCCCCAGTACCGGTCGTCCAGGCGGTAAGCCCGGTCGATGAAATAGGCGTAGCGGCCTTCGGTGAGGCCCTGCTCGGCGCCTTCTTCGAGGCCGATCTGCTGCTGGTCGTGGAAACTGCGCTGGCCGTACAGCTCGTCGATCAGCACCGCGACGTCGCCGCCGGGCTGGCGCACCAGCAGGATGCGCTGGCCCTCGTGCAGCACCGTGCGCTCGCCTTCCAGGAACTGCTTGAGATCGACGATCGGCAGCAGGTTGCCGCGCACGTTGGCCAGGCCGAGCATCCACGGCTGCGAGCCGGGGACGTGGGTGACCTGCGGCAGCGACAGGATTTCCACCACCTCGGCGAAGGTCGACGCCAGGCGCCGCTCGCCGATGCGGTAGCCGACGCCGCGCCACAGGCCGGGCGCGTCGAGCTGTTCGGGCAGGCCGGGCACGTGCGCCAGACTGCGGCGCTCGTAATCGGTCAGCACATCGAACGGCGGCTTGAGCGTCATCGTTTCAGTTACCCAGCAATGCGTTGATCCGCGCGATCAGTTCGTCTTCGCGCGGCGGTTTGACGATGTAGTCGCGCGCGCCCTGGCGCATGCCCCAGGCGCGATCGGTGTCCATGCCCTTGGTGCTCACGATCAAGACCGGGATCGCACTGGTCTGCGCGTCGCGGCTGAGCGCGCGCGTGGCCTGGAACCCGTTCATGCCCGGCAACACCACGTCCATCATCACCAGGTCCGGCAGCTCGCGCTTGCAGGCTTCGATGCCGTCCTCGGCGCTGCCCGAAGCGAAGACTTCGTGCCCATTGCGCTGAAGCAATTGGGTCAGGACCGCGGTATCCGTCGGCGAGTCCTCGATAAGCAGGATGCGTGCCATGGTGTGCCTTACCCCCCGGTCAGGCGTGTACGTGCTTGCGAATCGCGTCGAGGAGTTCCTCGCGCGTAAATGGCTTGGTCAGGTATTGCTCGGACCCGACGATGCGGCCCCGCGCCTTGTCGAACAGGCCGTCCTTCGAAGACAGCATGATCACCGGCGTGCCCTTGAACAATTGATTGTTCTTGATGAGCGCGCACGTCTGATAGCCATCCAGACGCGGCATCATGATATCCACGAAAATGATCTGTGGCTGCTGGTCGGCGATCTTGGCCAGCGCTTCGAATCCGTCGATGGCCGTGACCACCGCGCACCCTTCGCGTTTCAACAGTGTCTCGGCGGTTCGACGGATGGTCTTGGAATCGTCGATCACCATGACCCTTAGACCATCGAGGCTGCCGCTACGAACCTCGTCGAGCATTCTTTGTATCCCCCATTGCGAACGCCGATTTCCCCGGGCGTCGCGAAGCCGTCTTTATTCCAAGCCGCACGCAGGCTGTCAAGCGCGCATTCCGTGCCTGGAAACTGAATACGCAGCGATTCCGTCATCCGGAACAGGCTCGCCATGCGCTACCGAACGTTGTGCCGGCCGGTTTACCGGCCCGCGCATCGTCGCCCCGTCGCATCGCGCAGTAGCCAGATCGCTGCGTGTCGCAAATGGACGCAGCGCGACCGTTTCCGACCCCGTCATCATGACAGATACCGGCGACCCGCCTGCTACCATCGCCGTCAATCTTTCAGGATTCCGTTCCCATGCCGTTGGACATCGTCGTCGTGATGGACCCCATCGGGTCGATCAAGATCGCCAAGGACTCGACCTTCGCCATGCTACTGGAAGCGCAGCGCCGCGGACATCGGCTCTGGTACGTGCAGCCGGGCGGACTGAGCCTACACGGTGGCCATGCAGTGGCGAAGGTGACGGCGCTGGAAGTGCGCGACGATCCAAGCGGTTGGTACAAACTGGGAACTTGGTCACAAATTAAATTAGCGACTGGTCACGTTGTAATGATGCGCAAGGACCCGCCGGTCGACGCCGAGTACCTGCACGACACTCAGATCCTGAGCATGGCCCAGCGCGCCGGCGCCTTCGTGGTCAACGACCCGCAGGGCCTGCGCGACTACAACGAGAAGCTCGCCGCCCTGCTGTTCCCGCAGTGTTGCGCGGCGACCCTGGTCAGCCGCAACCCCGCGGCGGTCAAGGAATTCCTCGCCTTCCACCAGGAAGCGGTGCTCAAGCCGCTGGACGGCATGGGCGGGCGCTCGATCTTCCGCGTCCGCGCCGGCGAGCCGAACGTCAATGTGATCCTGGAGACCCTGTCCGACGGCGGCCGTCACCTGGTCATGGCGCAGAAGTACCTGCCGGAGATCAGCGACGGCGATAAACGCATCCTGCTGGTCGACGGCGTGCCGGTGGACTACACCCTGGCCCGCATCCCGCAGGGCGACGAGTTCCGCGGCAACCTCGCCGCCGGCGGCCGCGGCGAAGGCCGCCCGCTCAGCGAGCGCGACCGCTGGATCGCCGCCGAAGTCGGCCCGGAGATGAAACGCCGCGGCATGCTGTTCGTCGGCCTGGACGTGATCGGCGACTACATGACCGAGCTCAACGTCACCAGCCCGACCTGCATCCGCGAGCTCGACGAACAATTCGGCCTCAACATCGCCGGGCTGCTGTTCGACGCGATCGAGGCCCGCGTCGCCGCCCTGGCCGCATGAGCGCCGTCGCCCCCGCCGCCCCGGCCGGCGGCATCGCCGAGCCGCAGCGCTTCAGCGCCACCATGGTGCTGTCGCTGCTGATGCACGGCATCGTCGTGCTCGGCGTCGGCTACACCCTGGAGCAGGCCGCGCCGGTGGTGCCGACGCTGGACGTGATCCTGACCCAGACCCAGACCGCGCTGACGCCCAAGCAGGCCGACTTCCTCGCCCAGGCCAACAACCAAGGCGGCGGCGAGCACGACAAGAGCACGCGTCCGCGCGACAACCAGTCCGGCCCCGCCCCGCAGGCCGAGGCCGGCGTCGCCCAGATGGCGCTGCGCGCCCAGTCGCCGACCGCGCAGCCCGAGCCGGTCGCGCGCGTGGTCAGCAGCACCCGCGGCGAAACCGTGACCGCGCGCGACCGCAGCACCCAGACCCCGACCGAGCGGCCGCTGCCGCCCGGCCCGCGCAAGATCGAACACGACATCGAGATGGCGCGCCTGGCCGCCGAGATCCACATGCGCTCGGAGCGCTACGCCAAGCGCCCGACCCGCAAGTTCGTCTCGGCCAGCACCACCGAATACGCCTGGGCCGGCTATCTGCGCGAATGGGTCGACCGCGTCGAACGCGTCGGCAACCTCAACTACCCCGACGAAGCGCGCCGCCGCCGGCTCGCCGGGCAGGTGGTGATCAGCGTCGCGGTACGCCGCAACGGCAACGTCGAGCGCGCCGACATCATCCGCAGCAGCGGCATCGCCCTGCTAGACGCCTCCGCCCTGCGCATCGCCAAACTGGCCGAGCCCTACCCGCCGCTGCCGCACACCGAAGAAAACCCCGACGTCCTGCACGTCACCCGCACCTGGAACTTCCTGCCGGGCGGGTCGCTGGTGGACGAGTAAGGCCGGCCGCAGGGCCGGCTTCCGCTCCCCATGCGGCCATGGCCGAACCTGTCCGGCTCAATGGATTGATTGCAATGCATGTCCCGTTCAAGCCTTCCCGCTGGCTGCCCATCCTCGCAATCGGCCTGGCTTTGCTGACTGCCGCATGCGACCAGCCCACGACAGCAGCCGATCCGGCTGCCGCGGACGCGCGTTGGGCCTCGCTCGGCGAGCGCTTGTTCAACGATAAGAGCCTCAGCAGCGATGGCCGCATCAGCTGCGCAAGCTGCCATCGTCCCGGCCAAGCGTTTACCGATGCGCTGGCGACTTCGGTCGGCGCCCATGGCCGAACCGGCACCCGTAACGCACCGTCGCTGCTGGATGTGGCCGAGCTGCCGCATTTCTTCTGGGATGGGCGGGAGTCGAACCTGGAAACCGTGGTCCTGCAGCCACTGACCAATCCGGTGGAAATGGGACTGGCTTCGACTGAGGATCTCGTCGGTCGCCTTGAGCGCGCTCCGCAATATGCCGAGGCGTTCAAACCACTCGGCGGCGTATCCGCCGAGGCCGCGGCCAAAGCTTTGGCCGCCTACCTGCGCACGCTGCGCAGCGGCGACAGTGCCTACGATCGCTTCATTGCAGGCGATCGCAATGCGCTCGGCCCCGACGAACAGGCTGGCCTGGCGCTGTTCACCGGCAAGGCGGCTTGCAACGAATGCCATGTCCTGCAAACGCCACGTGCGCGTCTCACCGACGATCGCTTCCACCACCTCGGCGTCAACGACGACGCCATCGCCGGCAAAGTGGCGACGCTTATCCCGCGCATCGCCGATCGAACACGACTCGGGCAGATCGTGCTGACCGAAACGGATGTCGCGGGGCTAGGCCATTTTGTCGCAAGCCGCCAGCCCGCTGACCTGGCGGCATTTCGCACGCCGTCGCTACGCAATGTCGCGCTGACTGCGCCGTATATGCATGACGGTTCGGTGGCGACTTTAGAGCAAGCGGTAGAGCAGGAGATCTACTACCGCGGGCTCAATAAAGGCAAGCCACTATCAATTACGGTAGAGGAGCGCCGACAACTGACAACGCTATTGCGATCACTGTAATAGGACGGCTTATCCAGGAAAAGTTAGCGGGATACTCGACTGACAACATGCCCCTACATGTCCAGATCGCAATTAAAAGCGATGAACCATCGCGCTTTCTGGCAAGCACCGATAAAGCAGGCACAGATACCAATCCCGTCCGTCAAAACAATTGGGTTAAAGGGTGCCGCCAATTGCAAGCTGAAATGCTATAGCCACGCAAGTACTGATGAGCAACCAAATCGCCATGACAAGCCCTGAAGAAACAACGCGCACCACCCATTTCCCAGGCCCACTTTGCTCAGCAAACAAAGGCAAACTGGACCACAAGAACCCGGCGTACACACCGACAATAAATAGAATTTCGTAGATGATTTTTAGAGGCGGCTGCCCCATACGCACATACAACCAAACCACAATCAACCAGATTGCTAACGAGACGCTACCAACCAACGCGTAGCGGACAACTGGCGAAATGCCCGCCGCAGAAGTCATGGCGCCTTGATTTCCGAGGCGTATTCGCGCAAGACGCGATCGACGTAACTCTGGCAATTATGTTGGACAGCATTGTATTGCTCACCTGACCAGAGCGGTCGCTGCTGCACTCGAGATTCCGCACGCTTCAAGCGTTCATCATCGTACCCGCCTCTGCATTCTTTATAGTCACTTTTCCGCGCAGTCTCGGAATTTTTCATAAGCCCTTTATCCCCAAATCCGCTATCGGTTCCATCCACATAGAAAATGTGCTCATGACCTAAGCGGGTATTGTTCGCGTCGTCTGGCCCACTCATTCCCAGCTTGGCTCCAGCCCGATCAAATGCAAAGAGCGCTCTGCCTCCAGGGGCATCAAGCGCCCGATAACAGATTTCAGCCAAACCAAGAGGATCAACACTCTCAATTGGATCTCCACCGACATAGGCATAAGCATTCAAACCGCCGGCCAACCCGATCGGATCCTCACTGATAAACCGTGCCATCCCTGGATGGTAGTAACGCGCCCGGTAATAGTACAAGCCGCTCGCATCAAGTTCGCGCCCGGTGTACTGGTACGAATTATTGAATCCGCTCTGAGTCGCCAGAGTCTGTCCATATGGCGTGTAGTCATAACGCTGCACTACCGCACCACTACCATTCGTCAACGCCTTGGTGCTACCCAATGCGTCGGTAAGGAAATAAGTACGGCCTGAAGTGTCGGTCCGCGCATACCGCTCATCAATCCCCAACCCGGTCAAGATTCCGCCAACCGTTGTTCCACGGGTCTCTTGCACGGCATCGAGCCCGTCGTACAGGTACTGCATCGCCTGCCCGCCTTCGGTCTTACCGATGCGTCGGCCTAACGGGTCGTATTCGTAACTTGCGATCGTCTGCCCGCCCTGCTGGATCGCCACCAATTGTTTACGAGCGTTCCAGACGTATGTCCGAACGCCATCACCGATGAGATTGCCGTTGGCGTCGTAACTCAAAGTCTGACCCTGAAACTGAGTCTGCCGATGGTTATCGTCGAATGCATTGCCCGTGCTCGCGGCAGGCAACAAGCTGTTTGCCCACGAGCCCGTCTGAGCCGTGCGTCGCCCCACCCGATCGTAGCCATAGCCCATAGCACCCAATACCGTGCCGTCGGATTTCGCATAGGCCAGGCCAGTCAGATCGCTGGCATCGTTGAACGAGTACGCAGCAGTCACCCCGTTGGGCAGGGTCATGTTCTTGCGACGGCCGATCTCGTCGTAGTCGAACTCGACGATCTCACTGCCCTGCCAGAGCCGTTTGAGTTGATCGCCGTCGTCGTAACGGTATTCGACCTTCGCCTGGCTGCCTGCGGTCATGCCTATCCGCCGCCCCATGGCATCGTACTCGTAGGTGACGACGCCGGCCGCGCTCGTCTCTCGGCTTAGTTGGTCGAAATCGTCGTACTCCCAGCTGACCGTACCCGCCATCGAATCCATCAATTGACGCGGACGATCCGCTTCGTCGTATTCGGTAGTTCGCGTGCTCCCATCAGGTAGCGTAGCGGTCTCCGGGCGTCCCAAGGCGTCATAAGCGAAGCTAGTCATCTGGCCGCCACGATTCTTATAGCTCTTCAAGCGATCGTCTTGGTAGGTCCAGGTCTCCGCTTGGTCTAGGCTATCGCGTCGTTCCTTCAGCCGATCTCGAACGTCATATAGATAGGTCATTCCATTACCGTGCGGTAACAGCGCCGCCTCGACATTGCCGTTGTTGTCGTAGCTCAACTCCGCCACGCGCTGCATCGGGTCGATCACCTTGCGCACCCGATCATTGCTGTCGTAACTGCGGTGCCTGATGCGGGCGTCCGCGTCACGCACCACCACGAGGCGGCCCAGCGCGTCATATGCCAGTCCGGTCGCCCGCCCCATTGGGTCCACTACTGCCGTGAGTTGGCCCGCATCGTACCGGTAGGTCGTAACATAGCCATGAGGATCGGTCACTTTCAGCGGCTGACCCGACGCATTGCATTCAATTTCGGTACTGCGCATTAAGGGATCGATGATCCGTCTCAAACAACCGTCCGCATATTCCAAAGTCGTCTTCCGGTTCAAAACGTCGATCACGCTCTGGATATGCCCATCTGGGTAGTAGGCCATTTTCACCGTCTGTGCCTTCGGCGTACCGAACAGTGCGGTGACTTGGGTCACCTGACCGGCAGCGTTGTACTGATAGGCAGTCTTACGCGCCAGCGGATCGGTCCGCAGCTTCACCTGACCCGACGAGTAACGCTCGAACAGATAGGTCTGCGCCTTGGCCGTGCCGTAGCCGTAGGTGTCGCTGATCGGATACGGCGTAGCCGATTCGTCGAAAATCACCCGTCGCTTCACGCCGTTCGGGCGAGTCACGAGAACCGCGAAATGGCCCTCCGGCGTCGTGGTGTAGTTGTAGGTATAGACGCTGTTGTCCGCGAGCGTCTGCTTGGCAATTCGGCCGATCCAGCTACCGTGACGGGGGTACTCGTTGAACACCACCCGGTTGCCGCGGCGGTCGATGACCGACTCCATCACGTGTTGCAGCAGAGTCGTTCCGAACTGCTTGTGCTGTTTCGCGTACATGCAGAACCGCGGATCCACGTTGATCCCGGCCGGACAGACATCGAAATCGTCGGCGAATGTGCCGACGATATAGGTATAGCTCTTCGTCGTCAGATCGGGGTAGGTCACCTTCTTGAGCAGGTCGCGCTCGTCGTACTCATACCCCCACGCTCGGCCAGTATGATCCGTCGCAGTCTTGATCCGGTTTTTGGTGTCGTAAACGAACGTCAGGATGCGCCCGTTCGGCGACACCAGTTGGGTCAGCAGCCCTGCGGTATATCCCAGGCGTGTCTGATTGCCGAAGCGGTCCTGCACCCATTGCAGCTTGGTGTTGTTGTAGCTGCCGAACTGCATCGTCGAGCCGTCGCGCAGGGTCACGCGATAGGCCCGCCCATAGGGCTGCTCCGGGTCGGCGTCGTAGACGGTGCGCATCACGGCACCGGCAAACGAGCTACGCGACCCGTTCTGTCGCCATTCGCCCTGTGCGCCGGTTCCCGACAGACGGTCGAACTGCACGGCCGATCCGTTCGGCAATACCATGCGGATCGCGGCATAGTCCTCCGACGTACGCTGCAGGTAATAGTTGTAGCCGAGCGACATGCCCAGGCCGAACTCGCGACGCGCCATGTCGCGTGGGCGGTAGTGCCGGCTGAGCGACAAGGGCACCACGTCGGCAAGGGTCACATCGGTATCGCTGTAGATGAAGTCGCCCGTGTGCAGATCCACCGGGTCGCCTTCGGTTCCTGCGCCACCGCTCTTGGCGTTCTGGTCCGCACAACCAGGATCGGAGCATTCACCGCTTTGTTCCGGCGGCATTCCGTCCTTCGGCGGCGGATCGTTGCTGGGCACGCTGTACATCCCGCCCATCGTCTGGTGCAGGGCTACGCCGCGCTCAGGCTCGAACTGTTTGCCGTCTTCCGAGACCGTGCCCTGGCCGTAGACCCGCCAGCCTTCGCGCGGGTCGTAGATCCAGAAGTCCGCCACGGTACCCGCCGGCTTGCGGTCGTAATTCGGGTAAAACACCCGGATGCCGCCCGAAGCGGCCGGGGTCAGGCCTTGCACCTGCGCGCCGCCCGGCTCGAGGGTGAACGCCATCGGGTGGTTTTCTTTCACCGGGAACGGGGCGCGGTTCACCGGCGTCGGAACGATCGCCAGCTCCGTCACCAGGCGCCCCTTGCGATCGCGGATCACCGTGTCGGCGGGGATCCGCAGCTCCAGACCCGGTATATCGGGATGGCCTACCCGCAGTTCCTGCTTCAGCGGCGAAGAGATGCGTATCTTGTCGCGCGCGGTGATCCGCGGCAGGTGCAGCAGATAGCTCAGTTCCGTCAGCTGCGCCTTCGCGACCCGCACACCGACCACGAACTGGCCGTATTCCGCTTCGGGTCCGTTGGCCGTGCTGCCATCGACATAAAGCTCCTGCCAGCCGGCAGGCGCATCCAGCAATGTGAACCAACCGTCCGCATTGGTCAGCGCCTTCTGGCGGCCGATGCTGACCTCCACATTCGCCACGGGCTGCTCATCGACCCGCACTACTCGTCCACGCACAGCCGTTACGCCGTACAGCGCCGCAGTCTTGGCCATCGATGCATTCGGCGTCGGCCGCTGGTCCGGCGTGTAGATTCGCCATCTGCTGTCGGTGTTGTCCGCGCCCGGGTACCACACGCCGTCCTTGAGTTCAGAACGCGCGCGGCACGGCGCATACCACGCGCCCTTTTGCGTGCAGACTCGGACGGCGCCCTGGCCGGTTACCTGTACTTCGGTCGGCGCGGTCGCCGCTACCTCATCGGCATTCAGCGCAACCGTCCGGAAGTCGATCGCGGTCGCCGCCAGCGGCTGGCCGTTGCGACCGCGCACCCCATCGATCAGCAAGGTGTAAGCCGAGCCCGGAAACAGCGCCTGCTGCGGTGTCGCGAAGACCAGGCGACCGCCTTCCACCGGCACCACTCGCACCGCTGTACGTCCGCCGGGGCCGAACAGCACCACGCTGCTGGCATTCACCTCCGACATCCGCAAGGGTTCGTTGAAACGCAGCCACAAACGAGCATCAGGCGACACCTCCGCCGACTTCGGCGCAGGCCAGGACCCGGACAACACCGGCACGCTCGAACCCGTAGACGCAGCCTGCTTCGCCGCCGCAACGAATATCTGGCGCTCGGGATCGAACTGATCCTCCTTCACTAGGCGCCGCCCTTGCGCGTCCACGCCACCCGACAATCGCACCCGGCCGTCAGCACCCAAGGTACTGGCATGGCCGAGTCTCGGCGGGCTCCACACGCCTTGCGCCACCTGCACCTTACCGTCGCGCTCGTCCCACAGTTCGGACTTCGTCACTCCCGCCACGCCCGGCGACCAACCGCCCGTCAGCAGCAGCCGTCCATCGCTGAGAACGGTCGCCGCATGACCTGCACGCGGCACCAGCGCCAGCGATACGGTCGGCGCCAATGTCTGCGTCCCGAAGTCGAACCACAGCCCCTGCGGTTGGGCGCGACCCCGCTCGTCAATGCCGCCCCATACCAATGCACGGCCGCTCGGAAGCAAACTCAGGCTGGCCAAGCGACGGACAGCCGGCAGCGACCAGCGCCGCAATGCCTTGGACGACTCGCTGCCATCGCGGAGTTCAAGGGAGCGACCGTCGCGCACGAGCACCAGCCAGCGACCGTCCGGCATCTGCGCTCGCGCTTGCGGCGCATCCAACGCCAACTGCTGGGACAACGGCGACGGCAGCGGCTGCAGCGCCGCGCCGACTTCGCCCGGACGCATTGCCGTCATGCCTAATGCCAAACCCAGCGCCAGCACCGCTGCGCCCATCCGCCAGCCCTTGCGCTTTCCCTGTCCGATGTGGCTCATCGCTTGCTTCCTCGATCCGTGCGCTGGTGTTGCGATCCAAACATTGCCTGAGTCGTCGATCCGTATGTCATGGCGAACTCAATGACAGCTGCGTGCTGACTGTTTCGCCGTACATGGGATCGATGAAGACCATGTACTCGCCCGCAACCGGCAGATTGGGGAAGCTCATCGTCAAACCGGTCTTGGTATTGCGTTGCTGCGACATGGTTCCGTCGGGCTTGTACAGCGTGTAATACACATCGCGCCCGGCCGGGTTCGTGCTCTGACCCGAGATAACGAAGGTGAAACTCTGGCCAGCCGTCGAAGTGAACTTGAAGCGTCCGTTCTGTCCGCGCCGCTCCACTGCGAAGTTCAGCGGTGTACCCAGCGGCGAGGTCACTACCGAATCGGCGCTGATCGACACCTTGAAGCTCATCGAACTGGCATTGGCGTGTGGCACCACTTTTGCGCTGTAGTTGCCTGCGGCCAGATTCCACAGATCGATCTCGCAACCGCCATCCGACGCGGCGCAGGCCTTGCTCGACACTTGGCTTCCGGTCGGCCCATACACATAGACATTCGCCGGATAGGGTGCTCCCGGGGTCAGCAGGTCCGACAGGCCAATGCCCAGGTTCGCTCCCGCGCCAACGGTAAAGTTGAAATACGCCTCCTGACCTGGCACCTGCGTAGCGAAGTTCTTCGGCTCGGCGCCTGTCTCCACGACGCCTATTGCGCCGGACGCCAGGGTTACCTGACCACCCAATGTTTCCCCTCGGCTCGAGTCCACAAACACCATGTAGTCGCCACCAACAGGTAAGTCGGTCAAGTTCATGGTCAGGTTGCCGATTGTCCGAAGCTGCCGCAGCACCGCTCCGTCCGGCTTGTATACGGTGTAGGACACCTCTCGGCTGGACGGATTGGTCGTCAAACCGGAGACATTCAGCGCAAATGTCTGCCCCGCTGTTGCGGTGAACATCAGTCTGCCGTTCTCCCCTGGGCGAGCAAGCGCCAAGCTCAGTGGCGTATTCGGCGTCAACGTATAAACCGCATCCGGGCTCAACGTGGCCTTGAAGCTCATCGCGCCCTTCCCGACCCCCGCCAGCTTGGCCATGTGATTTCCGGCAGCAAGATCCCAGAGATCCAGTTCGCAGCTTCCGTCCACTGCATAACAAGACTTGGTTGAGATCTGGGCACCGCTCGGGCCATAGACGGTGACCGATACCGAGCTGGTAGAACCCGGTGTAGCCAGATCGCTGATGCCCAGTCCTAGGTCGGCCCCTTGTTGCGTGTTGAACAGGATGTAAGCCTCCTGCTGCGATACCTGAGTCAGGAAATCGATAGACGCGCCACCAGGAGAAACCGATCGCACTTCGCCGGAGATGAGGGTCGCCTTCGCCGTTAGCGTTTCGCCACGGTTCGGATCTACGAATGCCATGTATTGACCGCTGACCGGAAGATCATAAAAATTCATGGTCAGATCGGCGCTGCTCGGGCGCTGCTGCAACACCGTCCCGTCCGGCTTGT
This sequence comes from Lysobacter sp. CA196, assembly GCF_052078695.1. Taxonomy (NCBI): domain Bacteria; kingdom Pseudomonadati; phylum Pseudomonadota; class Gammaproteobacteria; order Lysobacterales; family Lysobacteraceae; genus Lysobacter; species Lysobacter sp. CA196. The sequence goes on from NZ_JBQJIN010000016.1 coordinate 62,670, forward strand.
ATACGGTGTAGTACACCTCACGACTGATCGGATCGGTGGCCTGCCCCGACGCATTGAATGCAAAGGTCTGCCCCGCAGTTGCCGTGAACAACAACCTCGCATTCTCACCCCGGCGAGCGAGCGTGAAATTCAATGGCGAATTCGGCGCTAATTCATGAACCGCATCCGGACTCAAGGTGGCGTTGAAACTCATGGCGCCGTTCCCGATCGACACCAACTTCACTTTATGACGGCCTGCGGCAAGGTCCCATAGATCCAGTTCGCAGCTTCCATCCACTGCATAGCAAGACTTGGTTGAGATCTGGGCCCCGTTCGGGCCATAGACGGTGACCGATACCGAGCTGGTAGAACCTGGTGTAGCCAGATCGCTGATGCCCAGCCCCAGATCGGCTCCTTGCTGCGCGTCGAACAGGATATAAGCCTCCTGCTGCGACGCTTGAGTCAAGAAACTGACGGGATCGCCACCTGGAGAAACCGACTGCACCTCGCCGGGGATCAACGTCACCTTTGCCGCCAGTGCTTCGCCCCGGTTCGAATCTACGAAAACCATGTACTGACCGCTGACCGGCAGGTCATTCAGATTCATGGTGACGTCGGCAGCACCGGATCGCTGTTGCAGCACCGTCCCATCCGGCCTATATGCGGTGTAGGTCACCGTGCGATTGACCGGGCTGGTGCTCTGGCCCGCTATACCCAAAGCGAACGTCTGGCCCGCGTTTGCCATGAACATGAGCCTTGCGTTCTCGCCCCGGCGAGCGAGCGCCAAGTTCAATGGCGAGTTCGGCGTCAATGTATGAACTGCATCCGGACTCAACGTGGCCTTGAAGCTCATGGTGCCGTTCCCGAGCGACACCAATGTCACCGTATGTTTACCCGCAGCAAGATCCCACAAGTCCAATTCGCAGCTGTCATCCACGGCGTAGCAAGTCTTGTGCGAAATCTGCGCACCGTTCGGACCAAAGACGGTAACCGATACGGAACTGGTAGAACCCGGCGTAGCCAGATCGCTGATGCCCAGCCCGAGGTCGGCACCCTGTTGCGCGTTGAACGTGAGATAGGCGTCCTGCTTTGAAGCCATTGTCGCAAAACTTCTTGGCTCTGCTCCTAGCTCCAAGGCTCCGACCTCGCCTGACAACAAGGCGACCTGGGAACTGAGGGTTTCACCCTTTTCCGGATCGACGAACACCGAATACTCGCCATTCGCTGGCAGCTCGAACAAATTCATCGTCAAACCGGTGGTGGTTGAGGACTGCTGGAGCGTCGTCCCATCCGGTTTGTACACCGTGTAATACACGTTGCGACCGGCCGGACCTGTGGTTTGGCCGGAGACATTGAATGCAACTGTTTGTCCGACAACGCCCGCGAACTTCAGACGCGCATTCTCGCCGCGCCGTATCAGCTCAAGATTGACGGGCGCATTGATAGCCAAGGACCGAACTTGGTCAGTGCTCAAGGTTGCCTTGAATGCCATGGTTCGGTTGCCGGTGGCCGGTGGCGTCACCGTGACGCTGTACGTTCCCGTTTCGGGGATGGCGAGATCCAAGTCGCAGCCGTTGCTCTCTGCGGAGCATTGTTTGTTGGTCAGCTGACTTCCGTTCGGCAGGTATACGTAGACCGTCGCGAATGCGATCGTCCCCGGCGTGACCAGGTCACTGATGCCGAGCCCCAGGTTTGCCCCCTGTTCGGCCACGAAGTTGAAATAGACGTTCTGACCCGGGGCCTGCGTGTCGAAATTGCCGAGCGAACCACCAGGGTCCGGACCGCCGACCTGGCCAGGCACAAGCTTGACCTGAGCCGACGCCGTCTCGCCTCGGCCAGGATCCATGAAGACCTGATAGGTGCCGGTCGAGGGCAGATTAGCCAGATTCAACGTCAAGCCAGCGACCGTGTTGCCTTGCTGGAGCACAGTCCCGTCTGGCTTGTACGCGGTGTAGTACACGTCTCGACCCGCAGGCTGGGTCGACTGCCCCGCCACATTGAAGGCGAGAGTCTGCCCCGCCTGCGCAGTGAAGGTCAGTCGCGCATTCTGTCCGCGACGCGCCAAAGTCACCGCCGACGACACGTCCAAGCTCAAGGGCAGCACCTCGTCGGCACTTAGAGTCGCCTTGAACGCTAGCGTTCGTGCCCCGGTGGAAGGTGGCGTGACCATCACGCTATAAGTGCCGGCAACGAGGTTGGCGAGATTCACATCGCAGCCGGTCTGATCGGCATAGCAGTACTCGTAAGTGAGTTGACTGCCATCGGGACGATAGACATAGACGCCAACCGCCCCGCCGCTGTCCGGCGTCACCAGATCGCTGATGCCAAGCCCGAGGTTTGCTGCTTGCCCCGCGACGAAGTTGAAGTAAACGTTCTGACTCGGTGCCTGAGTCGCAAAATCGACCGACTGTAGCCCAGACGTCAGTTCGCCGCTTTGACCGGAGACCAGCACGACCTGGGCCGAATAGGTCTCTCCATAATTCGGGTCGACATAAATCCAGTAATTTCCGCCGACCGGCAGCTTCGGCATATTCTGGGTAAGACCGGTCTTCGTACTTCCTTGTTGCAAGACGCTTCCATCCGGCTTGTACACCGTGTAGTACACATCGCGGTTTACCGGCGATGTAACTTGGCTGCTTGCATTGAATGCCAAGGTCTGCCCCGCTTGGGCTGCGAACGTCAGCCGGCCATTCTCGCCGCGCCGCCCCAATGAGAGCGGAACGATCGCATCGGGCACCAATGCCACCGCCTGATCGGCGCTCAGCGAAGTTTTCAACGAGTACGTCCGGGCCCCATCGGAAGCGGGCTCGAACACGACGCTGTACTGCCCCGGCATAGTCAACAGCGGCAAGTTCAAGTCGCAGCCATCGTTCTCGGCAAAACATAATTCGTATGCCAGTTGGCTGCCATCCGAACGGAATACCGTCGTTCGGATCGAACGCGTCGAACCCGGCGTAACCAAGTCGTGCACGCCAATGCCGAGATTATCTCCCGCGGCAACATTCAGCAGCAGTCGCTTGCTTTGGTACGGAGTGACCGTGGTTACGGTGCTGGACTCGGACTGGGGCCCGAGTAGTGAATTATTTTCCCAGACCAGGCTCCACGACGACGGCTCGACCGGCTTGAGCAACAAAAGGTGCACACCCGCGCTCAAACGAGGCAGATGCACGGACGGTTGCGTCACGCTGACGTTGCCGCTCGCTAGATTCCGATTATCTGGTCCATACAAGGCATATGCCATCGGCACCGTGGACAAGCCGCCGAACTGGAGGCTCGTCAGGTCTTTGGCTGTCGGATCCAGTAACAGGGCGATCTGTTGGTTGGCCGCGGTCGTCGACAACGTGCGCTGCACATCGGGTGAGAGCCGGCCCGCATTGACGACATCGGCGGCATTCACCTCACCCGGCAAGACGACGAACTCTTCGGCGCTTTGTGCGCTGCCATAGGGCGTGCTGACGGTGACTCCCCCGGAACCGGCCCGCAGCGGAACCGAGAAAACCAATTGGGTATCGCTGGTACTGCTCGGTACCGCAACACGGCTGCCAAGGAGGACACGCGTAAGATCCGGCGCGGGATACAGCCGGCTGCCGGCAACGGTCACCGCCGTGCCACTATGGCCGATCAACGGACTGATGCCCGTAATTACCGGAGGCTGGGCGCTCTCGTCGATCACGAAATCGGACGGACCCGTCGCCGTTTGGCTGCCCACCGTTACGGTCAGCGGCCCGGTGCTGGCACCAGCCGGCACCAGCACGTCGAGTTCCGTCGTCGCAGCGCGGGTTACGGTCGCCGCGGTGCCGTTGAAGCGCACGATATTCTCGGCCGGCGTAGCGCCGAATCCTTGTCCCTCGATCCTGACCGGAACGCCGATGCCGCCACGGGCAGGCAGGAACGTGAAAATGGCGACTTGACCGGCTGCCAGGCGTTCGATCCGCAGCAGATTGCCTACTTTGTCGTAGACATAGCGCGCGCTTTCGCCGGACTGTTCGTTGACGGTCACGACCAGTCGGCCGTTATCGTCGTATACGTACTTCGCCGCCAACGCGAACGAGCCGCCGATCAATACGACAATGCCGAGGAGCAAGGCCAGCCATTTAGCGAAGCCATTGGAGGCCGCCCTGCCTTGGCGAGCGGAAAAAATTCCGCGCCGAACCTCATCGCCCGTCACCCGACGGCCCAACCCCACGTCCTTTTCCATATTGCTCTCTCCAAGAGCAGCCCGGCGGACCAGGCTTCCTGAATTCGAATTGCGTCCGTTTGCGGCACGCCGGAGCTATCCCGGCATTTCGTTCATTGCGTGGATCGAGGATGCCTGGATGGCCAGTCATCGCCCCGGTTTAGGGCCGGGCCCCTTCGGGTAACGACTGAACCACTTCGATCTCCTGTTGCCCGACCTTCTTTCCATCGATGCTGACCACAATGAGATAGCGACCGATGGCCCAGGCAGGCGCTTGCCTGGAGAACTCAAAGTTGGACGTGGCATCCACCGATGTAGTGATGCTCTTGGCTACTTCGTCCAATACCCGACCATCGGTCATCGCGGTGAGTGTCGCGGTCACAGGAACGGACGTCGCTTTGCCCTTGGTGTTGATCGAGGCAATGAGCTTGTCGTCTGGAAGAAACAGCGTGGAAGGGAGTACCGAGCCATCCGTTTGCTGGCTGTTGCCTACATTCAGCGCGAACAAGCTCAGAGCCGACGTCTTGGCCTGCGCGGGTTTCGTGTCCGCAGCCTTTTCACCGTCGGCCTTCTGTGCACAAGCCGTCACAAAGAAGGACGTGGCCAGAACTGCAGACAGTAGAAGCTTCGCATTACCCATCGATCGATTCCCCCGTACTGAAGAGCCGCATCTTACATTTTCTTTCCCGACGCGATCGGTCGCCAGCAGCCCCCGAAAGCGCGATCTAGCATGCCTCCAATTGAATGACCTCAGAAAGACAAAAGGCAGGAAGTCCGCGCCACACCTGAATGGAGGTGAATCGCTAGTTCCAGTGGTCTACTCGTCTTACGGACGCCTACGTCTGCCCTAGCTTGCTTTTCGCGCGGAATGCCAATAGATACGCTGGCGAACGGAACTAGGCAGTCCAGTTGCGAAGCCCTCCGGACTGGTCGCTCGTAGACAAGTAAAGGCTCAAGCGTCGGGACCGGTTTCGGTCTCGGCTTCGACCTCAAGCGGGATTTCCTCGAAGCGCATCGAGCGGCAGACGATCGAGATCGTCAGGCCGTCGTCGAACTCGAATACGTGTTCGAACTCGCCCTGTGCGCCCAGGCGGAACTCGTGCACCAGCAGATCCTGCTGACCCGAGCGCCGTCTAGCTTGCTGAGAGTACGAATAGCTCAGCACATCGCCGTAATACAGATGGAAGACCCGGTCGTGATACGGACCGAGCAGTTCCATGTGCAGGTTCTGGCGCACCGGATGCTCGGCGATTTCGGACATGGTCAGCGTCAGGCGGCGCAGCCACGCGTCGTGCAACGAGCCCTTCGAGCGAAGGTCGTAGCGCCCCACATCCGCGACGAATTCGTACAGCGCCTCGTCGATCGCTCCTTTTAGGCCGGCGATGTAGTCGAAGTAAGGATCGAAGCAGGTGTCGTGTTCGCTTTTAAGGATGTATCGGAACATGACAGCTCACTCCTTCTGCGCGAATTCGTGAATCAGGACGCGGCCTTACGTTCGCTGCGCAGAGCCACTTGCTCGGCAATGGTCAGGGCGACGTTGTTGCGCAGGTAGGCGGGCTCGACGAGTTCGGGTGCGACCGCTTCGCCGCGCGCATACGCCAACGCCGCCAAGCGCGCGAGATCGGCCGCGTGCGGCAAGGCTTCGGCATCGATGCCGGCGAAGCGCGCGCCGACGCGCTGTTGCAAAGCACCGTGGGTCGCGGCGAAGCCGGTGCCGACGCCGAGCCAGCCGGCGGCATCGCCGGGAACGACCGCAGCATCGGGAGCGATCACCACTTCCTCATCGAGCGCGAGCGCATCGCCATGACGCAGTTCGAACGCGCCGGTGTAGACCTCGCCCATGCGCGCATCGATCGCGGCGTACACGCGCAGTGCGTCGCCGCCGGCGCTCGTCGCGGCGAGCGGATGCGCGCGCAAGGCCAGCACGGCCAGGGTCGACACCGACACGATCGGCCGGTCCAGGGCCAGGGCGATGCCTTGCGCGATGGCGATCGCCAGACGCACGCCGGTGAACGCACCCGGGCCGCGGCTGATCGCGATCGCATCGAGTTCGGACCGGCGCACCCCAGCCTCGGCCAACAACTGCTCGGCCCAGGGCAAGGACAGTTCGGCGTGGCGCCGCGGCGCCAGCTCGAAACGCTCGCGCACTTCTCCGTCCAGCCACAAGGCGACGGAGCAGGCTTCGGTGGCGGTTTCGAACGCTAGCAGTTTCATGGGGCTCGATGATGTCGGACGGCTGTCGCGCGCCGCGATTGTCTCATGCGGGCGATGCCGAAGCCGCTTGCGCGCCCACGGCATGCGCCTCACTCGCCGTCGGCGACCGCCGGATCGTTCGGGTTCGGTTGCCACAGTTCGATCAGGCCGCCCTCGGGGTCGAGCACGTAGCCGAACTTGCCCTGCTCGCCGTCCTCGAAACGGTCGAGCACCTGGCAGCCTTCTTCGCGCAGGCCGATCAGGGTCGCTTCGAGGTCGTCGACGCGGAAGTTCACCATGTAGGACTTGCTGCTGGGCTGGAAGTACTCGGTATCGGCCTTGAACGGCGACCACAGCGTATAGCCCTTCTCGCCGGTCGGCCGGCCCTCGCCATCGAGCCGGCCCCAGGGGAACAGGGCACCGCCCCAGTCCTCCACGCCGACACCGAGGTGCCTGGCGTACCAGGCCGCCAGCGCGGCCGGGTCGTCGGCCTTGAAGAACACGCCACCCAGGCCGTGCACACGCGGTTTGCGCTCCGTCATGCTCCTACCCTCCTCGCGGATCAGCGGTAGTGGTCTTCATCGACCGACGAGGACGATTCTAGACTCAAGGGCTCGCCGGCGAAGAAGCCGGCCACGTCCTCGACCCGGCGCGTGCGCGGCAGCGGCGGCAGCGAATCGAGGAAGGTCTTGCCGTAGCTCTTGGAGATCAGGCGCGGGTCGCACAACACCAGCACGCCGCGATCGGTTTCGCTGCGGATCAGGCGCCCGGCGCCCTGCTTCAGCGCGATCACCGCCTGCGGCAGCTGTTCGTCGCGGAACGGGTTGCCGCCGCCGCGGCGGATCGCATCCAGCCGCGCTTCGAACACCGGGTCGTCCGGCGCGGCGAACGGCAGCTTGTCGATCACCACCACGCTCAACGCCTCGCCGGCCACGTCGACGCCTTCGCGGAAGCTCGCCGCGCCGAGCAGCACGCCGTTGCCGGAAGCGCGGAAGCGCTCCAGCAGCACGTGGCGCGGCGCTTCGCCCTGAACGAACAAGGGCCAGGGGCCGCCGCGCAACAGTTCGGCGGCTTCGCGCAGGGCGCGGTGCGAGGCGAACAGGACGAAGGCGCGCCCGCCCGAGGCTTCGAGCACCGGCCGCAGCTTGTCGACCATGCTCTCGTTGTAATGGCGCACCACCGGGTCGGGCAGGCCGGTCGGCAGATAACACAGCGCCTGCTGCGCCCAATCGAACGGGCTCGGCGCGAGCAGGGTCTTGGGTTCGACCAGGCCGAGCTTGGTCGCGTAATGCTGGAACTGGCCGCCGATCGCCAGGGTCGCCGAGGTGAACACCCACGACGCACGCGAACGTTCGCGATGCTCGGCCAGCGGGCCGGCCACGTCGAGCGGGGTGCGGCTGAGGCGGAAACCGCGCGCGGTCAGTTCGTACCACAGCACGCTGCTGTCGGGGCCGGCGGGCGTTTGTTGTTCTTCTTCGTCCTCGTCGACGGCCGCCCCGGTGTCGACCGCTTCGACCGCGACCTCCTCCACCGGCCTGCGCGGCGGCTCGAAATCGTCGTCTTCTTCGACGACCTCGACCTCGGTCGGCGGGCGCGCGACGGCCGGGCCGCGCCAACGCCGCAGCTTGACCTCGAAGTCCTTGGCGCGGGCATGGCAACTGTCGAAACCCGGCGCAGCGGCGCGCAGCGGTTCCAGGGTGGACCGCATGCTGCGCAAGGCCGCGGCCAGGGTATCGAACGCCGCTTCCACCTCCGGCAATTCGGCGGCGCGTCGGCGGGTCGCGCGCACCGGCAATTCGTCCATGGCCGCGCGCACCGTGCGCACCGCCTGTTCGAGTTCGCGCGCCGGCCCCTGCACGCTGGCGAGCGCGCCGGTGACCTGCTTGCATTCGGCCAGGGCATCCCGCGCCAGCTCGACCAGCGGCCGTGCGCTGATCGCCTCGCCGAAGAACTGCGAGGCCAGGTCGGGCAACTGATGCGCTTCGTCGACGACGAAGGCCTGCGCGCCCGGCAGGATTTCGCCGAAGCCTTCCTGCTTCAAGGCCAGGTCGGCGAGCAACAGATGATGGTTGACCACGACCAGGTCGGCAGCCTGGGCGCGCTGGCGCGCCTGGATCACGAAGCAGTCGCCGAACATCGGGCACTCGCTGCCGAGGCAGTTCTCCGCGGTCGAGGTGACCATCGGCAGCAGCGGCGAGTCTTCCGGCAAGGCGTCCAGCTCGGCCAGATCGCCCATGCGCGTGCGCCCGGCCCAGCTGACGATGCGCTGGAACTGGGCGGCGTATTCGCGGCTGGTGAAACGCGGCTCGCCCTTGGCCTGCTCGGTGCGGTACTTGCACAGATAATTGGCGCGGCCTTTCAACAGCGCGGTCTTCAGGCCGACGCCGAGGGCGTCGCGCACCCGCGGCAGGTCGCGGTGATAGAGCTGGTCCTGCAGCGCGCGGGTGCCGGTCGAGACGATGGTCTTGAGCCCGGACAACAGCGCCGGGACCAGATAAGCGAAGGTCTTGCCGGTGCCGGTGCCGGCTTCGGCGAGCAGGGTGGTACGCGATTCGAAGGCGTCGGCGATCGCCACCGACAAATCCTGCTGCGCCGAGCGCGGCGCGAACGCGGCGATATTGCGCGCGAGGTCGCCGCCCTCGCTCAGCGCGGCACGACTGGCTACGCCAAGGCGGCTGGGTTCCATATCCGATTCAATACCGCGCTGGCGCTGCGACCGTGCAGACGTCGATTTTAGCCTGTGCCTGCTTCTTCGCCTCGGTGAGCTGGTTGCGCTGCGGCATCAGGGCGTCGTAATGCTCCTGCCGCTGCGCCAGTTTCATCGCCGCACCGACGCCATCGAGCTTGGCCTGCCGCACCTGGGCGATGGTCGCCCAATGTCGGCGGCACAGCGGGCCGACCTGGGAGCCGGAATCGAAGGCCTTCTGCGCGTAGCGTTCGGCATCGTCGAGGCGGTGTTGCAGCAGCGCCGCTTCGGCGCGTTCCTGCAGCAGCGCCGGGTCGGCGGCGTTGATCTGCAGCGCCTGGTCGAGCGCGGCGGCGGCTTCGACGTACTTGCGTGCGCGTTCCAGTTGCGCGGCCTGCTGGCGCAGGTCCTCGACTTGCGGATCGCGGATCGGTTGCACGTCGAGCTCGCGCGCAGCGCCGCCGGCGGCAGCGCGCACCGCGGCGACCGCGGCCTCGCCGTTGAAACTCGCTTCGGCCAACTGGGTCGGCTGCGGCGGCGCGACCGCGCAGGCGCTGGCCAGGCTGGCCAGCGCGACCACGACGATGCCTTTAAGCCGGGCGCTTCGGGGGAAGGCGCTCGTGTAATCGCTGCATTGCATGACTTACTGCTCCGGGGGCGGGGAATCGGGAGACGGCGCCGGTTCGCGCGCGGGTTCTTCCTTGTCCTTGCCGATGCCGAACCATTCGCGCCAACCGCCGCCGGACGCTTCGCCTTCGGCTTGCGGCGCCGGACACGGTGCGTACTCGGGCGCGAAGCCGGCGACGAACGGGAAGCGGCGCGCGCCGACGCAGCTGGCGTCGGTGGTGTGGGTGCCGATCACGGCCTGCCAATCCAGGCCCTTGTCGGTGACCTTGAGCGGCGCGGTCGGCAGGCGCGAGAAGATCGCCGACCACACCCGCATCGCACCGGTCGCACCGTACAGGCCGGTGGTCTGGTTCTGGTCGTTGCCGACCCAGATCACCGCCAGATGATCGCCGGTCCAGCCGGCGAACCAGCTGTCGCGGCCGTCGTTGCTGGTGCCGGTCTTGCCCGCGGGCGAGAGACGGCCGAGGCCATCGCCGATCAACTGCCGGCCGGTGCCGTTGCTGACCGCCTGCTGCAGGGCGATGGTGATCAGACGCGCGGCGATCGCGTCGCCTTCCTGCGCCGGCGCGGGTTCCTTGTCGTAACGCTTGACCGCCTTGCCGTCGCTGCCGAGCACGCCGCGCACCGCATGCAGCGGTTGAATTTCGCCGCCCGAGGCGAGGAACTGGTACAGCTGCGCCATCGCGTACGGGCTCTGGTCGACCGCACCGAGGATCAGCGAGGGGTTGTTCGGCGCTTCGATGCCGGCCAGGGTCTTGATCAGGTCGGCGACGCGTTCCGGCGCCACCTTCATGCCGATCCGTACCGTCGCCTGGTTATAGGACATGGCCAGCGCATCGACCATGCGCACCAGGCCGTGGCTGCGGCCGTCGGAATTGCCGGGGTTCCAGTTGCGGCCGCGGCCGAGCTTGACCGTGACCGGCGAATCGTCGACCCACGAGGCCAGGCTGAATTCGTTCGGCTGCGCCAATGCCAGCAGGTACACGAACGGCTTCAACAACGAACCGACCGGGCGCTGCGCTTCGACCGCGCGATTGAAGCCGTGCTCGGTGAACTCGCGGCTGCCGACCACGGCGACGACTTCGCCGTTGTGCACGTCGGTCACGACCAGACCTGCCTGCAACGGCGGACGGCGCTTGCTGTCGAGGCTCTTGAGGGTGCGCGCGACCGAGCCTTCGGCCTGCGCCTGCGCCGACGGCGACATGCCGCTCATGACGCTGAGGCCGGCGCCGGCGAGCGCGTCGGCCGGGTAATCGCGGGCCAGTTGACGGCGGACCAGGTCGACATAGGCCGGGAAGCGGTTGGCGGCGATGTTGCCCGGGTTCTGGGTGATGCCGAGCGGCGTCTTCAGCGCGCGCTGGTATTCCTTGTCGTCGATCAGCTGGGTTTCGTGCATCTCGCCGAGGACGAAATTGCGCCGCTCCAACGCGCGTTCGGGATTGCGCCGCGGGTCGTAGTAGGACGGGCCGCGCACGATGCCGATCAACAGCGCGATCTGTTCGGTGTTGAGATCGCGCAGGTCGCGGCCGAACCAGAACTCGGAGGCCGCGGCGACGCCGTGGATGGCCTGCGAGCCGCGCTGGCCGAGATAAACCTGGTTGAAATACGCCTCGAGGATGGTGCGCTTGTCGTAGCGCGCCTCCATCAACAGGGCGTAGATGATTTCCTTGCCCTTGCGGGTCAGGGTCTGCTCCTGGCCGATGCCGAGCAGGCCGCTGCGCGCGAGCTGCTGGGTCAGGGTGCTGGCGCCCTGCTTGGCGCGGCCGGCGGCGACGTTCTTGAACGCCGCGCGCGCCATGCCGCTGAGGTCGATGCCCATGTGGTGGGCGAAGTCGCGGTCCTCGACGGCCTGCAGGCCGGTGACCAGCAGCTCGGGCACTTCCTCGATCCGCACCAGGCGGCGTTCCTCCTGCTTTTGGCCGTACAAGGTGGCGATGCGCGCCGGGTCCAGACGCGCAGTCTTCAGCGACTTGCGCGAGGTCAGGTCGCGCAGGCTGGCGACTCGGCCGCCCGACACCACGACTTCGATGCGCCGTGCCGGCACGGCGCCGTCGACATCGTTGAAGCCGCGGCTGGCGACGGTGAAACGGCCACCCTGGCGGGCATAGGTACCGGGACGCTCGCCGCTGTCCTCGCGGTAGGAGGCGGCGTCGAGTTCGGTCTTCAGCGTACCCGGATCCAGGGCCAGGCCCGGCGCCAGTTCGAGCGGACGCGCATAGACGCGGGTCGGAATCTGCCAGCGCAACTGACCGAAGCGCTGGCCGACCTCGTGATTGAGATAGAGCGTGTACGGAATCAGGAAACCGAGCCCCAGGCCGATCGCGGCCAAGGCCCAGGTCACCAGTCGGCGGCGCCAGGTCGGCGCATGGCCGTCGCCGTCATTACCGTCGTTGTCGAGCTCGTCTTCGTCGTAATCGATTCGGGCCACGGATATGCAACACAGGGAGTCGCGGCAAGTCTAGCGCAGGCATCCGGAAGCCGTGCCCGGGGGCCCATGGCGGCGGCATCGGCGTTCATACCCGGTGAATGCGGGCTGAGGCTGAGCTGGAGGGGCCGGCGGGGGTGGATGCGATGCGGTCTGGGTGGGGTGGTTCGCGGGCAGCGGCCGGAGCTGGCGATGGCCAGGGCGCGGGGGCCGAGGTGGCGGTCGAGGGGGCTGGGGCGACGCGGGCGGCGGGTGGGCACGCTGGGGCTGCCGGGTCGCAGGCTGCCGCTGGTTTTGGCGGAGCGATGTCGCGCTTGGACAGGCGCTTCGGCTTTGTTTTTCAGCCGGGTTAACTTGGCATCACCCCGTCGCGGCCTCGCAGACCGTCGCGCAGGCCGCGCAGCATCGCGCGCAGATAGGCCAGGCGCGGTTTCAACAGCACGGCGGTGCCGACGAATTTCAGCACCAGGCGCGGCAGGTCCTGCGCCATCCAGCGGCGCGGCACTTCGACGCGGCGGTATAACAGCACGCGGTTGCGCATCATGTAGTACAGCCGGGTCGGGCTGTGCACCACGGTGCGGTAGGGAATCAGGCGGGAGACCTGGACCAGTTCGCCGATACGGTGCTGCATGCGCGCGTCGCAGATGCCGTACAGGCGATAGCCGCGATGGCGCGCGCGCGCGCTCCACTCGATATCGACGTTGTCGATGAACAAGCCCTCGTCCATGCCGCCGACCGTGTCGAGCACGTCCAGCGGCAGCAAGGTGCCCGAGGTAATCAGGAAGTCGCAGTCGACCACCTGCCCCGGCCCGCCGTAGAGCTTGCGGTTCATCGGGAAGGCGATCTGCACGAACGGCGCGACCTCGCCGGTGCGCTCGTCGCGGAACTGCGGCCCGACCGCGGCCACCGGCCCCTGCTCACGCAAGGCCTGCAGGTGATGCATCAACACCGCGACCATGTCCGCGTCGACGATGCTGTCCTGGTCCATCAACAACACCCGGCCGAACCCGGCCATGCGCGCGGCGCGCGCGGCGTGGTTGATCGCGCAGCCCAGGCCGACGTTGCGCTCGGAGCGGAACACCTCGATGCCCTGCCCGCGCAGCCGCTCGAAAAACGCATCCAGCGGCTCGCCGGTGCTGGCGTTGTCGAAGATCTGCACCCGCCCGACCTGATCCTTGACCGAGGCGATGACGCGCTCGAGCAGGTCGATCTGCGGCTGATAGGTGACGATGGCGGCGCAGACGTCGATGCGCTGCGATGCGGCGGCCGGGCTGGCGGTGGTCATGTCAGCGCAGCCCCAGCAGATCGCAGACCAGCGAGCGCAACCCGGCCGAATAACGGTGGTACCGACCCTGGCGCCATTCTTCGCGAATCAGCGGCAGGCGCTGGCCGAAACCGGCCGGCATGGCGAGACGCAAGCGCAGATGGGCGCAACGTTCGTCGATCGCCGCACGTTTGTCCGTGCCGACCTCGAGACGCGCGTCATCGATATGCCGGCGCAGCGCGTCGAGCTTGGCGACCATCGCCTGCATGTGTTCGCGCCGTTGCCTGCCGCCGCCCAGGCGCTCGAGCAACGTGCGCCGGCGCGCGCCGATCTGGTTGCCGCCGTGCTGCCGATAGTCGACCGTCGGCGCCTCGATGCAGTCGATCTCGCCGGTCGCGGCCGCGATCAAGGCCAACCATTCGTCGTGGACCCAACCGTCCGGAATCGGCAAGGCGCGGTCGAGCAAGTGGCGGCGCATCGCCATGGTCGCGCCGGTCACGATATTGCGCCGGAGCAGCACGTCGAAACCGCCGCCTCCGTGCACCGCCGCCAGTTCCCAGTCGGCGATCTCCAGGGTCTGGAACATGCGCTGGCCGAGCTCGCGGCCCTCGCCGTCGACCAGACGCGAGTCGCCGTGCAAGACCGTCAACGCCGGCCGGCGGCGGAAGGATTCGAGAAAGTCCTGGAGTTTGTTCGGGTGCCAGACGTCGTCCTGGTCGCACAGGAACACCACGCCGTCGCCGGCGCGCCGCAGCGCCGCCTCGAAGTTGCGCAGGTAACCGAGGTTGGCCGGATTGCGGTGCAGATCGACCTCGATGCCGCGCTCGCCGGCGCGCGCGGCGAACTCGCCGAGCAAGGCCCAGGTCGCGTCGGTCGAGGCATCGTCGGCGACCACGATCCGGTCCGGCAGCCGTTGCTGGGCGAGCAGGCTGTCGAGCTGGGCCGGCAGATAGCGCAGGCCGTTATAGGTGCACAGCACCACGGTCGCGACCAAGGCCGCGGCCCCGTCGCGCGGATCGGCTGCGCTCATTCCGGCACGCGCTCGGCGCGCGGGCGATGAAGCCGCGGCAGCGGAGATCGAACAACGGCGAATGGCGTGTCGAAGGGCAAGGGCGCATCGAGGCTCGGCAGGAATCGCGCCATTATCGCTCAGGCGATGCCGCGACGCTGTACCGAACCCCACCCGGCCCGCGCAAATCCGGGAAACGGCCGGTACTCGCCGGCTTCGCGCCATGACGACCGATGCCGGGCGTTGCGAAAGCCCCAAACGTCCGACTCAGTTCGATGTCGCCTCAGTTCGACGCCGCCTCGGCGCTGCGCACGCGGGCGCTGAGTTCTTCGATACCGGCGGCGCGGGCGTCGAGCGAGCGGGCGGCGTCGAGCGCGCTGCGGGCGGCGCGCAGTTCGCCGGCGCCCAGGCGTTCGTCGCCGACCGCGATCCAGCGCTGGGCCAGGCGCGCGGCGGCTTCGCGCGCCGGGGCGCCGCCGCCTTCGAGGGCGCGCCGCGCATCCAGGCATTCGCCGGCGCGAGAGAGACGATTGGCGCTCAACTCCTTGTCGAAACAACGCTTGGCCGCCGGCAACAGGCGCGCCGCGGCGGCGCGCACCGCAGGGTCCTGCGGTGCGATCGCCTGGGCCGCGCGCAATTTGTCGTAGGCGCTGTCGCCCGGCGGGGTCAGCAGGTCGCCGCGCTGTTCGGCGGCGGCGGCTTCGCTCAACAAGCGGCGCAACGATTGGCGTTGCGCGGCCGGCGCCTGCTGCTCGAAGCGCTTGCGCGATTCGCGGGCCCGGTCGAGGTGTTGTTGGGCGGTCGCGACCGCCGGCACCTCGATCGCTGCGCTCTCGGCGATGCCGCGCGCGCGCGCCAGCACGGCCTCGGCCTCGGGGACCCGAAAATCCGCGGCGAGGCGCTCGCTGCGCGCGGCATAGGCGTCGGCGACCGCGGCCAGCCCGCGCCGCGCCGCCTCGTCGTCCGCATGCACCGCGAGCAGGTCGCTGTAACCGGCCAGCGCGTCGTCGAAACGCTGCCGGCGCAGGGCCAGGTCGCTTTCGCGGCGGCGCCGTTCGACATGGCTTTCGAGCAAAGTCAGCGCATCCGGCAGATCGGCATGGCCGGGGTCGGCCGCCTGCACCCGCTGGATGCCGAGTGCGCCACGCGCGAGTTCGCCGTCGGTCAAGGCCTTTCGCGCCGACTGCAATAGGTCGGCGAGGGTGTCGTCGCGCCCTTCGAGGGCGTCGTTGCGTTGCGGTTGCAACGCGAGCACCTGCAGATACAGCGGCAGGGCCGCATCGGGCGTGCCGTCGAGGCGACCCTGCGCGCGCGCGGCCGCGGCATCGGCGACCAGCCGGTCGAGCCCGGCATGGGCCGCTTCGCGTTCGCGCAACCGGCGCGCCATCGCTTCGACCTGGTCGCGCGGCGTCGCCAATTGGCGGGCCAGATCGAGCCGCTGCCGGGCGAAGTCGAAATGTCCGCCGTCGATCGCCTGGCGGGCCTGAGCGAGCGCGACCCGGCCGACCTTGACCAGGCCTTCGCGAGCGTCGCTCCGGTCGGGATCGAGAGCCAGCGCGGCCTCGAACAACTCGCGCGCGCCGTGGCCGTCGGCCGAGCTCAACCGGCCTTCGCTCAAGGCCCGCGCCGCTTCTTCGCGCAGGCTCTGCGCGCGGGTGTCCGGCCACAGCCAATCCGACAGCGTCTGCCGGCCCAGGATCAGCGCCAACAACAAGACCGCAGCGACGACGATCGCACCGCGCAGCCCCCAACGCCGCACACCTAGCGCATGGTCGCGCTCGCGCGGCGGGGCCCGATCGAAGCGCAAGGCGCTGTAGTCCCCCGCCACCGGCTCGATGCGCAGGGCGGAGGTGTCGGACGGGGACGGCGGATCGTGCTTCACCGCGACAGGATAGCGCCGCCGCATGACTGCCGCGTCTTCGCCGGTGCATGTGCCGGCTGTCTCCAGGATCGACCCGCTTGGGGGTAGCACCGGCGCAAGCCGCGACCGCGCCAATGGAGCTACGACGTTACCGTCGAGGTTTGCGGCCCCCTCAAGGAAGCTCGGCTGGTTTTGCGCGCAGGATCGGTTCGCGGTTACCTGCCGATTCGCGGTCGCGGCTTGCGCCGCTCCTACCCGAGGCAGAGGCGGTATCGCGCAAACGACTCAATGCCGCTGCGCATACTCCACGCCCGGCAGCGAGGACAGCTTGCCGAGCAGGGTCGAGAGCTGGCCGTAGTCGGCCACCCGCAGGCGCAGGCGCAGGCGGACCTGGGCGCTGCTGCGTTCGACGTCGCTGCGGATGCTGATCACGTGGGCGTTGGCCTGGGCGATGACGTTGGTGACTTCCTTGAGCAGCCATTTGCGGTCGAGCGCCAGCACCTCGATGTCGACCTCGTAACCGCTGCCCTTGCGGCCCCATTCGACCGGCAGCACACGCTGCGGCTGGGCCGCGGCGAGGCGGGCGAAGGCGCTGCAGTCGGGGCGATGCACACTGACGCCGCGGCCGCGGGTCAGGTAGCCGGCGATCGGTTCGCCCGGCAGCGGCTGGCAGCAGCGCGAGATCTGCACCAGCAGGTTGCCGACGCCTTCGACGGTGAAGTCGGTGGACTTGCCCGGGGTCTTGCGCGGCGCCGGCGGGATCGTGGTGGTCGAGGTCGGCGCGGCCGACGGCGGCGGCGCGGCCAGCGCGCGTTCGTGTTCGAGCAGGGCGCGGCCGATCTGGTGCGGGCCGATGTCGCCCAGCGCGACCTGCACGTACAAGTCCTCGTCGTTGGCCAGGTTGAAACGCGCGCGCGCCGGCGCCAGGTCGGCGCCGAGCACGCCGAGCCGGCGCAGTTCCTTGTCGAGCAGCTCGCGCCCGGCCTGTTCGTTGCGCGAACGGTCGAGCTTGTGGAACCAGTTGCGGACCTTTTCCCGCGACCGGTTGCTGGCCAGGAAACCGTTCGCCACCACCAGCCAGTCGCGGCGCGGCTCGCCGGTCTTGGCGGTGAGGATCTCGACCCGGTCGCCGCTGCGCAGCTTGTGGTCGAGCGGGACGATGCGGCCGTCGACCTTGGCGCCGCGGCAGCGATGCCCGACCTCGGTGTGCACGTGGTAGGCGAAATCCAGGGGCGTGGCGCCGGTCGGCAGGTCGATCACCTCGCCCTTCGGCGTCAGCACGTAGACCCGGTCCTCGACCAGTTCGGTGTCCAGCTCGCTCGCCAACGCTGCGTCGGCGCCATCGCTGCCGCCTTCGCTCTTGGCGTCGAGCAGGCGCCGCATCCAGGCGATCTTGCGGTCGAACGCGGCGTCGGCGCTGTGGCTGCCGACTTCCTTGTATTTCCAATGCGCGGCCACGCCGAGTTCGGCCTGGCGATGCATCTCCTCGGTGCGGATCTGCACTTCCAGGGTCTTGCCCTCGGGCCCGACCACGGCGGTGTGCAGCGAACGATAGTCGTTGCGCTTGGGCCGGGCGATGTAGTCGTCGAACTCGCTCGGGATCGGCGCCCACTGCGCGTGCACGACGCCGAGCGCGGCGTAGCACGAGGCCAGGTCCTCGACCATGACCCGCACCGCGCGCAGGTCGTAGAGCTCGCCGATCGGCACGTCCTTGCGCTGCATCTTCTTCCAGATGCTGTAGATGTGCTTGGGCCGGCCGGCGACCTCGGCCTTGAGCCCCTGCGCGGCCATCGCCTCGCGCAGGGTGCGCTTGACCTGTTCGATGTAGCGCTCGCGGTCGCCGCGCTTCTCGTCGAGCAGGCGCGCGATCTTCTGGTAGGTCTGCGGCTCCAGGTAGCGGAAGGCCAGATCTTCCAGCTCCCACTTGAGCTGCCAGATGCCGAGGCGGTTGGCCAGCGGCGCGTGGATGTCGCGGGTCAGCGCGGCGAGTTCGCGCCGGGTGTCCGGCGGCAGGCGTTCGGCATGGCGCATGCGCGCCAGTTGCCGGGCCAGCAGGATCGGCACCACGCGCAGGTCGCGCACGATCGCCAGCAACAGCCGGCGCAGGCCCTCGGTGCCCGAGCGCCGGCCCTGTTCGGCGTGCAGCGCCCAGACCTGGCCGGCGGCGCGTTGGCCGTCGAGCAAGGCCGCCAACAAGGGATGCTCGCGTTCGAAGCCCGGCCCGAGCGCCTTGGCCCAGCCCGGGTAGGCATGCAGGATCGCCGCCGCGACCGTGTCGCTGTCGGCGTCGAGCAGGGCCAGGGCGTCCAGGGTGGCGGCGATGACGGCCGGCGAATCGAGTGCGCCCTCGCCGGCCTCCGGCCCCTGCACAGCGGCTTCCAGCGCCTTGCGCAAGGGCCCGGCGATGGTCGCCGCCGCAGGCAGGGCCAGCACGTCGGCAAGGGAATGGCGGGGCTCGGTGGGAGACGCGTTCACAGCGGGGGAGAAGAGGTTCGAAGCGCAAGGGACGAGCGACTACACTAGCGAGCAACCGCCCCGAGGAACAGCACGATGTCCGCGATTCACCCTTCCGCATTGCGTCCCTTGTTGATCGCCGCCGCCGTCGCGATCGCCCTGGCGCTGAGCGCGCCGGCCGCCCTCGCCCAGTCCAAGATCGAACAACAGATGAGCGCCGAACAGTTCAAGGCCGCCGGCCTCGACCGGCTCAGCCCGGAACAACTCGTCAATCTGAACGCCTGGCTCAACCGCACCCTCGACGCCGAGACCAGCAAGGCCGCGGTCAAGGCCAAGGAAGAAACCCGCGAACTGGTCAAGCACGAGAACCGCGGCTTCCTCGGTTCGGGCTCGCGCGAAGCGGTGGTCGCCCGCCTCAGCGGCAAGTTCGACGGCTACGGCCAGGGCCAGGTCTACGTGCTCGACAACGGCCAGGAATGGCGCCAGGTCGACGGCGTCGACCTGCCCGGCGTGCACCTGGATTCGCCGCAGGTGCGGATCAGCCCCAGCGTGATCGGCGGCGCCTGGTTCCTCGCGGTGGACGGCTACAACACCCGCGCCAAGGTCACCCGCGTCAAGTAATGCCCCGCGCCCGTGCGCGGACGCCGCAGAGCGTCGGCGCGCCGGCGTTCTCCTTCGTTTCGCTGCTGCCCCGTCCGGAGTCCGACATGCGTGTGCTGTCCTCGTTGACCGTTGCCGTCCTGCTCGCGATCGCGCCCGCCGCGTTCGCCGCCGAGCGTCCCTATGTCGCGGTCGAACAACGCTTCAATGCCGAACAGATGAAGGCCACCGGGCTCGACACCCTGTCGCCGCAGCAACTGGCCCTGCTCAACGAACTGCTGTCGCAGGACCAGACCGCGGCCGTCGCCGAGGCCACCAAGGCGGTGCGTTCGGAACGCAAGGGCCTGCTCGACCGCGGCGACGTCGAACCGGTGCGCAGCGCGCTCAAGGGCGAGTTCCGCGGCTGGTCGGTCGGCACCGTGTTCGAGCTCGAAAACGGCCAGCGCTGGCGCGTGACCGAAGGTTCGCTGTTCATCGGCAAGCCGGTGCCGCCGCCGAAGGTCACCATCAAGCCCGGCCTGATGGGCGGCTGGTTCCTGGAAGTCGAAGGCCAGACCCCGAAGGCCAAGGTCAAGCGCCTGGATTGAGCGGGCAATTGCCCCGGAAGACGGCCGATCCCTCGGCCGTCTTCGTGCGTCACTGCAGAACGAAGTTGTCGGCCAATGGCGGCGCCAGCATGGCGGTCTTGGGGGCGTTTCTCCCCCCGCGCGGAATGCCCGGATCGACGCCGGCCTCAGCATCGAAGGCGGCAATATCGTCGAACAACTTGTCGGCCGACCAATCGGACGCTGGCCCCACTTCGCCCGGCCCGGTCTCGACCTCGGTGCTCCCGGGCTCCGGCCCGTCGCCGACCAAGGCCGCTCCATCGGGCAAGTCGCTGGGCGCTTGCACCAGCTCGATCGGCGCCGTCGTGAACTCGACTTCGTCGATCCAGCGATCCCGGTCATAGCTGCCCGAAATGCCGCGGATGCGATAGCTCTGATAGGGAATGCCGCCGGTATCCAGCGCGACGGTCATGGGCGTCTTATCGCCCACCTGCTCGCCCGGCGTGGCGATCCACTGCAGATCCTGCCTGGACACCTTCACCCAGGCATTGTCGGCGCCCAGCGCTTCGACGATGTAGGTGCCATTACGGGTGGTATCCAGTTGCGTCGTATCGGCCGGGTTGTAGCTGGTCTTCAGCGTCAAGGACGAAAGCGCGATCTTGTGCTTCATATCGAAGCGGATGGCCACGATCTCGCTGCTGGTCGGATCGCTCTGGGCGAGGGACAGATCCTTGATCCTGGTTACCCGCTTCTCGACGCTCTGCCCGTCCTGCTGCCGGACTTCCGTGACCGTCTCGGTCTCGTTCGCGCCGCGCCACGAGAACGCTTCGCCGCTAAAGCCGCTGCCATCGACCAGGTTGCGGACATGGCTCCGGCCGAACCCGGTTTCGGTCGAGTCGGCGTGGCTCAGCCCGTGAACGAGATAACCTTGCTGCCACATCCAAACCAGCCCGTCCTGCGTATTCACAGGGGACGGAACCGACCCGCCCAAGCTGAGTACCGGGCCGGGATGAATGAGCTGCACTAAACCCAGTTCTGCCATCTTCAGGTTCGCTTGCTCGAGATCGTCGCCGAGCTTGTGGACCTGCCCCTGCGGCCCGATGCCCAGGAATTCCAGCGCCAAATAGGTGTCCCATTCCGACGGCGTACGCTGCAAGAGCGGAAGGCTGGTCGACACCTGGATCAAAGCGCCGCGATTGTCGGCTTCGTAACCCAAACGCTGGCTGTTGGCCGCGATCAGGTCGCCGCCATCCAGTCCGGCCCTGGCCAACCGGCCGAGCTGTCCCGCATCCTCGACCCCCGCATTCAACAAACTCTCGACGATCTCGTAGTCCAAAACCTCGGCCAAGGCCATCATCGTGGCGAGGACGGCCGCCCGCTGGGGCAGGAAGCCTTTGTAGATCAACACCGATTTCAGGAACTCCGCGCGCTCGGCCGGCGGCGAGTCCGGCATGAAGCGGGCCTGCTGCTCCAGACTGCCGCCCATGGCCACGACCAGCCAGTCTTCCAGATCCCGCTTCTTCTGATCGTTCGAGGCATACCTGCTGCCGATCATGACTTCCAACTTCCCGAGCGCCTCCGAGGTGGCGTTCGCGGCCACGCCGTGAAACATCCTTGGCCGGTCCCAGTCGGGTACGTTCAAAGCATCCAGCAGCGACCCCAGCAACTGCTCGTCGTGCAGGTTCAAGAACTCGACGGGCTTGGCATGGACCATCAGATAAGGCTTGCTCTCGGCGTACAAGGCCAAGGCGAAATCGACCAGGCGCACCTCGGCCGGCCGCTGCTTCTCCCATGAGGCGTAGACCCGCATGTCGTGTACCGACAGGCCATAACGGTAGGCGTCCAGGATGGACTCGGGGTGGTAGCCCAGCGCCTCCAAGGCTTCGGCGTACTCCAATCCACCTTGCACGTACAGCCAACTCTGCCTCGCCTTGGCGTAGGCGATGACGAAATCCTCGGACAGCCGCCCTTCGGACTGCCTGAGCGCAAGACAGGCCGCGTCGATGTCCGGCAACGAGATCAACCCCGCGCGGATCGCCGCATCGGCCTTCTCCTCGGAGAAGCCGTTAACCTTGTAGTACAGCTCGATATGCGAGGGAATGGAGTTCCATGCCTGTCCGTTCGAGCAGAAAATGCCGTCGATCTGGTCGCTGCCGGTCGAATCCGGCATGAGCTTGCGAACGCTGTTGCGATCCGGCAACAAGACACTGCTCAACGCTCGGGTTTTGCTGAAATAGCTTTCAGCATCGGCCCCGCTCGGATCCAGCTTGATCTCGCGGGTGATCATCCGTCCATTCGGCCCGCGCGCGATCACGTCCAGAGCGTTGTCGCCTTTGAAGGTAAGCACGAACTCGGTGTCGTTCGCCCGTGCGACCGGCCTGCCTGGATAAATTCTCGCGGACTGGGAAAAGAGGGTTTGCGCGACGCCGTTCAACCCAGCCTTGGAGATATAGGCCTGGTAACAGAGATAACCGTCCTTATCGAGATAGAACTTGAACCCGTTCTGCCCCACGCCTCCCGTCGCGAACAATACCCGCTCGGAATCTCCAGGGTTCGAAGGCGTCCTCAAATAAACGGTAAAGTCCGCAGACACAGGCAACCGAGCAAAATCCATCGCGACCTGCGGATCGGTCGCCCAGGTCGCCCCGTCCGTATCGAAAATGCTCGCGACCTCGCCGGCGCCGGCCAAAACCGGCAGGACCTTGCGAACAAGATTGGCATCGTTCAGCAAAACCTTGTTCAGACCTCGGGTCAAACTGAAAGGGTAGGGCGCAGCGCCTGGCGGATTCAGGCTGATACTGTTCGTCGTCGTCGGACCGTTCGGCCCGCTCGCGGTCACGTCCAGGGTATTACCGTCTCGGAACTTGAATACGAACTCATCATCGCTCGCCCGCGCGACAGGCCCGACCGAGTAAATTCTCACGGACTCGGAAAAAGGCTTGAACTCGACCCCATCCCGCCCGCTCGCGGTGACATAGGCCTTGTAGCAAAGATAGTTTTGCGCATCGAGGTAGAGCTTGAAGCCGTTCTTGCCTTGGCCTCCTGTCGCGAACAACACCCGCTCCGTACTTCCGAAGCCAGGACGGGCCTTCAGATAGACAGTGAAGTCCCGTTGATCAGGTAACTCATTGAAGTCCGCGGCCTTCTCGGCCTGTCCGGCCAGAGCGGCGATCGACTGCAACTCCGCTTCGCTATCGACTCCATTCAGGATGTAAGGGACCCATTTGTCGCGCGGCACGCCATGCCGCGCAAACAGTGCCTGCGCAGCGGCTGCGAAGCCACTCGGAATAAGGGTCGGTTGTCTGCCGTCTTCAGCGTGCGACCCGGCCCGCGGCGAAACGAAATGCACGCTGCCCGGATTGCGGTAGTAATCGCGCAGGTAGATGGTCTGGCCGTTCTTGACTAGCTTAAGGTCGTAGCCCTCCACCGTCAGCTGATAGTTTGCGGGGGGCAGCCCATCGGCCGTGAAGAGATGCAAGCTCCCCGTCCTCGGCACCCGCAATTGGTGCACGCCCTCGCCCGCGACCAGGGCGGTCTTTCCGGTCTCGTAGAGGAAATAGCCGGTGTCGGCGTCCACCAACGGCAGGGCGAACACGACTCCGTCGACCTTGAGCTGCAAATGCCTGGCGCGGGGATCGATCACGTAGTTTCGCAAAACGATGGTCTTTTCGATCGGAGCATCACGGTTGCCAGAAGCAACGGACAACAGGATCTCCAGATCGTCGCCGACGCGCTTCACGCCGCGTATAGCGTCCAATGGCATAGAGCCGAGGGCCAGAGTGTCCATCTTCAGATCCGCGGCCATATTGTCGATGACCCAGCGCTTCTGCCCAGAGTCGGTTGGGAGATGATAGGTATCGGCGCCGTCCAGACCCGCGAACTCGGTCTCGTCGGTTCCATGCAATTCGTTATCAAGAGCATCGCCGACATACGCCGATGGGTTGATCGCCAGTTTGCTGACGATGGCGCCGCGTCGAACACTGATCGAAGGCTGGTTAGGGCGATTGAAATAGCCGGCGATCAGCACCTTTTCGAGAGCGGAAAATTCGCCCTGGTACAACACCAGGTCGGCGCCGATTCGCAATTGCGTATAGGGCTGGTCGCCGACAGCGTCCAGTTCGATCTGAAAATCCTTTGCAGCGTCGTAAATGCGCGCATACCCCGACTGGGCGGCCGCAGTCAGTTGGCTATCCGTTCGCGCTTGCACCAGCGGGTTGCTGATCGCCTTCAACTGGCCGATCGCGTCGACGGTCGACGACGGAAGCTCGACGCCTATGATGCTCGACTGCTGGCCTGCGGTGCGTGGAGGCACCAGCCAAACGCCGATCACGCCCGCTTTGACGGCCTCGGCATAGCCGGATATCTGGAGCTCCAGTTTAGGTTTGCCGGGAGCCGAAATAATGGTCAGCGTCCCCCTGTAGACGCTGTAGTACAGATCGTCGAGGCTGGCCTCCAACACGAACTGCATCGATTGATTGGTATGCGCCTCGGCGACGAAGCGGCCAGAGCCCGCTTTCAACGAATAGGTACTGCTTGCCGCGTCGCTTATCAACTTTCGCGGTTCCGTGCCGGTCGTCGCCGCGAACACGAAGCTCTTGGCCACCGCCGACAGCGACCGCCAATGGTCGTCGATCAGGCCGAGTGAGGTCGGCGCGAAGTCGTTGCCGTGGGGATCGCGCAAACGAATGCCTTTGCTGGCGTCGAGCCCGCGGTCCTCCGCATACAGGCCGCGGATCGTAAGAGTGCGGATCTGGACACGTGACGGCAGGGCGACCGCAAGTGGGTTGAGGCTTCGAACTTCGGTCTCGTAGGACAGCTGAAGGTCGTTGCCGACCCGGCGCACTCTGATATCGCGATAATCCGCGGGCAGATCGACAAGCAGGGTCTGCGAGGCCTTGTCGGGCACGCCGAGCAAGGTGACGGCCGCATCGACCTTGCCGTTCCACAACACGATATCGTTGCCGGCACTGGAAATCCGATTTCCCTGGTTCAACGAATAGGTGTTGTTGCCGGCACCGCCCGAGATAGCCACATCGGTTCCGGACACGTCGAAGAACTCGTCGCCAGCCCCGCCCTTGATAAGGGATTTTTCGCCGGCGTTATTAATGACATAGGCCTCGATGCCGCGTATGTCGACAATGCGGCTGACCCGCTTGGTCAAGTTGGAAGCCTCGTGCGCCAAGTCCCCGGACTGACTCACATGCTCAAGTATGACCGTATCGCCTAAATAAGCCAGCCTGTTCCCTATGCCGAATGTTTCCAAGTGGACGCCAAGGCCGCCTGCATCCAGGACCAGCGTGTCGCGCCCGGCCGAACCGTCGATCATGTCGATCTTGGTCGCGGCATCCAGATTGAAGGCATCGGCCTCGTCGCCTCCCTTTGCGCTCTTCAACGTGGCGCCGCTCAGATTGAACAGGTTGTTCTTGTCGACGACCCCGAGCGCCTCGTAGTTTTCGTCGGCAGCACCAAGATCGGCCCAGACGCCGCCGCCGTCGGCAATGCGGTCGGACACGACCTTGCCCATGGCGCCAAAGTTAAGACGGTCTTGCAGCACATGAGTGAAGTTGCCGTTCTGCGCCTTGATGGTGCCATGCAGTACCTCATGCGAGCGCTCGCGGTAGTGCAGGGTTTTGTAGCCGTCCTTGGAGAACAGATCGGACAAATAGCTCTTGACCTTTTCCCACTCGCTGTTGAGGCTTTGCTGCAACTGGGTCGCGTCCTGTTGCGCCGCACGCTCTTCGCGCGCACGCTTGACGCCGTCGGTTTCCACGCCGATCCAGGCGGCGAAAAAGGCTTCCACCTTGGCCGAGGTGCTGGCGAAGTACTGGTCGTACTCGGCCACCACCAGGGCGCCCTGGACGATGCCGTTGATGATGAATCCGGCTGCGGCGATGGCGACGCCGATCGGCCCCGCCGACGCGGCGATGGCGCCCAGCACCGAACCGGCCACCGCGGTGCTGAGCGAAGCGGCGATCGATACCCCGGTCAGGGCCAGGCTTACCGCGGTGGTCACCGTGGTCATGACCGTATTGGCCACCAAGGACTTGTATTCGAAGCTGCCGAGGTCTCCGCTATTGGCCCAGAACGACTTCCACTGCAGACCGATCGCGGCGAACGTCACTGGCGCGAGTGCGAGATCCAGTATGCCGGCTTCCACCACCCTGGCGGCTTGGCCGAACCTGTCGACGGCGTTGACCGCCTTGCCGAATTGGCCCAAGGCTTTCGCGATCCCGGTGCTCAGCGGCGACATCGCAACACCGCCGACGGCCATCGCCAGGCCGAGGGATTTGTCGGTGGCGTTCATCCGATTCCAATCGCCTACCAGCTGGCGCACCGAGTTCAAGGTCACGAACGCGTTCAGCGCGTGGCCGGCTCGACTGATTGCGATCTCCTTGCCGTGATTGGATAGGACGGTACGTTCGCCATCCACCTTGCTGAAGAATTCCTTCGAAGCCTTGGTGCCCGCCCCTTCCATCTGCTCTCGCAGAGTCCGATATGCGTCGCCAGACAGTTTCAGCATCGCCGCGGTGATGCGGATGCTATCCATCGCGCTGGCCGAGTCCATAAACTGACTGATTTTCGCGCCGTCGATGCTGATCCCGCCGATTTCGCTTCGCGTGGCGAGTCTGGAATGAACCAGGAACTGCCCGGCATCGTCTTCGCTCCATGCCGCGATCTTCATCGCTGCGCTGGCATCGCTGTCGTATCGGACTCTCTTTTCGGCCGCATCCATCGCCATCCTCTGCAGGATCTCGGTCTTGGGCAGATCGGGACAGGAGGCCTGGATTTTCTTGAACTCTGCGTTATCGAAGCCGGATGCCTCGCTGGCCTCGATATACAGTTTCTGCACCAGTTGCCGCTGCGTCGGATCCAAGCCATGCGCCATGGACAACCAGTTCGCGCGCACCGATGCGCTGTCGCCGTACCAACCCTTTATCCTGGCGGCGACCTCCACCTCCAGGGCCGAAGGGTTCGAGTTCTTGAGTGTTTCAAGCAGATGGGCGGCTCGCGGATCGGTCAACGGCCCCTCGCGCAATAACGTCGCGATATTGCCTCCGTTGCCGGACAACTGGCGTTTCACGATCTTCGCCAATGCTTCGAGCTCTACCTGCGTCGGCACTTCAGCCATCGTGCTGACCAGCCGAACCGGGTCGAAGGCGATCTTTTTGCCGGAAACCTCCGCACCGAATGTTGCCGCAAGCTCCGGAGTAAGCGGACTTCCATCGAACGTCGCTCCCAGCTCGAACAACAGGGCCAGCGGAATATCCGCTCCATCGATCCTGACCGTTCCCTTGGACGCCAGGTGCCCACGTGCAACGGACCGATACGCGGGGTCGTCCTCGGCGTTTACCAGCGGACCCGCGCCCAGGCCGACCACACCGGGCAAGCCAAGTTGAACCCTGCCGATACGCTCGATGGCACCAAGCAACTTGGCGTACTCGACGGGGCTCGCGAGCGCCGCCCGCAGCCCGGTTTCGTCGAGGTCGGTCCCCGCCGCGTTCGGGTAGAAACGTCTCAGGGCCGCCCTCTCGACAGCGTTGAGCTCCGACAGCGGCTTGTTTGAGGAGCGGATGTCCTCGACCAATTCCTCGACGTTGATCCGGTCCGGTCCGATCAGCACGATCCGCTTGGACTGTTCGCGGGTCTGGACGACCCCATCCTCCCAGCGCCATCGATAGACCACTTTATTGTCGTCTACGACCGACGCGATTTCCCCCGACGACGAGGTCGGCCACTTGCGGCCTTCACGGTCGATCGCCAGGTCTGAGGTATGGATCGACACCTCGATCAAGGGCGACTTGAGCGCACTGGCGAAGCGGTGGCCGAAGCCTTCCTGCTCGCTGTTTCGCTCCAGAGTACAACCCACCAGGCTGATCCGCGCTGGCGTGCCGACATTCTTCTGGATGGTCTCGGTCAGCTTGGCGTGGAAAGCCGTCAAGTGTTTAGCCAGGTTCGCTGCCCCCATCCCACCCAACGTGCGTTGGCCGGCCGCATCGCTGCGGCCATGGCCGACTATCTGCCAACGCATCGGCGCGTCGCTGCGGGCCAATGCCGACATATCGCCGTAGACCACTCGGTAATTGCCCCTTTCGTCCAGTTGGACGATAACGCTGGTAGTGGGATGCTTCGCCGCAAGGCGGGCGGCGGCCTCGGCCGCGGCCGGGTCGTTCTCGATCTGAACAATGATCTGCCGGCCATAGCGGCTATCGCTGTCCTCGTAGCTCTTACCTACCTGCGCAGTAGCCCACTGGTCGACATTGACTCCGGCCACCAACCGCGGTGCGACGCCCAGCTGCGGACTATCCTCGATGAAGTCGTCGAACTCGCCGGGGATCTCCGGCACTTCGTCGTCCGAAAACTCGTTGTGGGCGTCGACTTCGAACTCGTGCGAGCTGTTGACGCTGCGGCTGACCAAGCGCAGATTGCTCACCTCGTTATAGGCATCCAGAATCTCGGCCCGGGTCACACTGCGGCCCGCCGCGACCGCGTCCTCGTGCATCTTCTTCGACAATACGTCGAACGGCACGTTGTGATCGATGTCGAACGCGTCGCGAGTGACAAGTTGCTTGGAGGCGGCGCAGCGAAACAGCCGCACTTCCTGGGTCTGGCCCGCGGCATTGGTCACCGTCACACTGTACACATAGGATCTCTGCAGCTCGGCCTCGAACCACGTCCCGAGCACCTTGGCATCGAAACTCAGTCCGGCGCGGCCGTCCTCCGGCACCCAGTGCTGGTTCCGCGTGGCCGCCGTCCGGCCGGCCCAGTCCAGGTCCGGGTCGAAGTCCGGATGATTCTTTGTCGGATCGAATGCGAAGTGATTATCGACCCAGGCGCGCCACTCCCTCGAGTCGGCGCCGAAGATGGCCAGTATCCGATCGGCGCTGTCGCGGGCGCGATTGATGACCGACGGCAGCATGCGCAAATTCCGCACATCGTTGAAGGCCATATTCGCTTCGGCGTGATTCGCCACCCCAAGCTGGCCGAAATAGTCGCGCCACTGCACGATGTGGTCTATGTCGAGTGCATCGGTGGTGTGCCAGGTGTTGCTTTCGGCGTGGTAGTACAACATCACAGTGGCAGCGCTCTCTCCCGATGCAGACGGAAAAGTGAACGACTGCGGCTGCATGTTCAGGCGCGCCCAGTCGTTGCGCATGTATTCGTTCGTCGCATCGTAGAAGCTGAAGGCGGAGCGGGGTTCGCCCCCCTGCCACGGTCTGTTCCGCAGTCCTTGGGTGTGACCGGGCGGCAACACGCCCTCCCAGGCGACCAATTTGACCGCCTTGCCGTTCCTCAGCGTCTCATTGAAAAATACGTATCCCATGACGAAACCCCTGTTGCCGATCGGTTTTAGTTGTTTCGCGCTCGCTGCCTGATCCGCTCGCCGCCGCTTCCGTTCAGCCCATCTGCAATCGCCACAATCGGGCGTAAGCCGTGTCGCGCGCGACAAGCTCGCGATGCGATCCGCTTTCGACGACCGCTCCGCGATCGACCACCAGGATGCGGTCGGCATAACGCAGCGTATTTAGCCGGTGCGCGATGCTGATGACGGTGCGTCCGCTGGCGATGGCCTCCAGATTGGCCATGATCGCCGCCTCCGATTCGTAATCCAGCGCGCTGGTGGCTTCGTCGAGCAATAGCAGCCTGGGACGGGCGAGCAACGCCCTGGCCAAAGCGATGCGCTGGCGCTGTCCGCCCGACAAGCTCGATCCCTTTTCGCCGACTTGGCTGTCGTACCCTTGGGGCAGGCATCGTATGAACGAGTCGGCGCCGGCCAGGATGGCTGCCTCGACGATCTCCGCCTCGGAAGCTTGCGGCCTGCACAAGCCGATGTTTTCGCTCACCGTTCCCGAGAACAGCACGCTTTCCTGCGGGACCACGCTGATCTGCCTGCGCAGCGCAACCGGATCTGCGATCGCGATGTCGATACCGTCCACCAGTACCTGGCCGCGCTGGGGCACGTAGAGACGCTGCAACAACCGGCTGATCGTGCTCTTGCCCGATCCGGAGGGCCCGGTGATGCCGACGAACTCGCCGGGGCGCACGTCCAGACAGAGATTTCGCAACACCTCTTGGCCGTCTTCGCCGTAGCGGAAGTGAACATTCCGAAAGCAGACGCCGCCCTGCAGCGCCGGGATCGAAGCCAGCCCGCCGTTGCCTTGCTCGGTCGGCTCATCGAGCACGTCGCCTATGCGGCGCAGAGAGATGGTCGTGTGCTGCAAGTCTTGCCAAGTCTGGGCCAGGCGCAGAATCGGCTGTGTGAGATGCCCGGCAAGCATGTTGAACGCCACCAGCTCGCCCGGACTCAGTTTGCCCTCCATCACCAGGCTAATGCCCCACCACAGCAGCAACGCACTGGACAGCTTCTGCACCAAGCCCACCGCTTGACCGATGGATATGCCCAGCACGCTGGCCCGGAACGAGGCGCGTACGAATCTGGCGAAACCGCTCTCCCATTGGCGCAGGAAACTCTCCTCCGTGGCCGTTGTCTTGATGACCTCGATGCCCATCACCGACGAGGTCAAGAACGCGGTGTTATCGGCGCTCGACTCGTACTCCCGCTCGGTCCGGCTGCGCAACACGGGGCCGAACAGCATCCACAATGAAAAGTAGACCAACAAAGTCCCCAGGACGACCCAAGTCAGTTTGACGCTGTAGGAAAGCATCACCGCGAGGAACAGCCCCAGGAAAAGCAGATCCAGCACCACGGTCAGCGTCGAACCGGTCAGAAACTGGCGGATATGATCCATCTCGCCTATGCGAGCGATGATTTCGCCGGTTTGCCGCTTGCGAAAGTAGCCGATGGGCAACGCCATCAGGTGCTGATAGACGCGGGCGGATAGCTCCGAGTGGATCTTCGCCGCGAGATTGGAGAACAACCAGGAGCGCAGGAATCCATAGACGGAATCGAATACCGCCAATGCGAGCAGCGCTATCCCGAGAACTTGCAAGCTTGAGACGCTCCGGTTCACCAAGACCCGATCGATGACGTTCTCGAACACCGCAGGCGTCACCAGCGCGATCAGTTGCAGCATCAACGACACCAACAGAATGCTTCTGAATTGCCGGATGTGCTTGATCACCGACGGGATGAACCAGGCGAAGCCGAACGCCCGCCGTCCCGGCGGTTCGTCCGCTTCGCCCAGAAGGATCGTTTGGCCTTGCCACCGCGCCGCGAGGTCGTCGAATGACGAATGCTGGCACTCGCCCGTTGCCGGAACACGCAGGAGCGCGCCGGTCTCGCTCACCGATTCCAGTACTCGCCATCCGTCGGCTGTCTTCAGCAACGCGGGCAGCGGCAAGGCCGCGATCCGCTCGATGCCGCTGTCGATGCTTCTCGCTCTCAACCCGATCGAACGCGCGCAACGGCAAATATCGACTCCGCTGGCCACCCCCTGCGCTCGGCCTAGCTGATGGCACAATTGCTCGGCTTCGACCAAAATCCGATGATGGCGGGCCGCGTAAGCCAGAGCCGCCAGGCCGCCATCGACGAAGCCGCCGCCGACGCCTTCGGTGGGGCGAGAGGTTTCAATCGACCTGGACATCACCGTTCCTCAAGCGCTTCGGACTGGTACTCGCGCAAGGGACCGAGAACATAGTCGATGACCCGTCGCCTGCCCGTGCGGATCTCCGCGGTCACGCCCATGCCCGCCTGCAAAGGAAACGTCTTGCCATCCGAAGCCATATGCAGCCGGCGCAGCTCGACCCTGGCCGGGAACACCAGCCCGAGCCGGTCGTCCTTCACCGCATCGCGCGATACGTTGAGTATCTTTCCCGGCACCGTGCCATATCGCGTATAGGCGAAAGAGTCGATCTTCAGCTCGACCGATTGCCCCGGCCTTACGAATCCGACATCCCCGTTCAGAACCATGACTTCGGCCTGCAGGGATTCTTCGTCGGGCACGATCACCATCAGCTGTTGGCCGGCTTGCACCGCGCCGCCCCGGGTATGCACCGCAAGCTGCTGCACCACGCCGCCGACGGTCGCCCTCAAGGTTTGCAAGCGCAGTTTCTCCTTTGCCCTGACCAGCTTCTGAGCCAGATTCGATACCTCCAACCGCACCGAAGCCAGACTGTCCTGGCGTTCCTTCGCCGTCTTCGCCAAGTAGCCGCTGCGCTGATTGCTCAGCGACTGATACTGGGCCCTCATCACCGCCAGTTCGGATCGCTGCTGCGAGACCGCGCGTTCTATCTCAAGACGCTCTTTCTCTTGCTGCTGCAATTCCACATTGGAAATCAGCTTGTCGACTGCCAGAACGCGGTACGCATCCAACCGCTGCATGACGTTCGTCGCCAGCTTTTGCAGGGCTTCGATGTCCGCTTCGCGTCCGTTCTGGTTGGCTCGGTTGACCGCCATTTCGCTTTCGATGCCGACTACGTTCGCCTGCATCTCTCTCGATATGCTGATCAGATGTTCGCGGGCGATCGCCACCTGCTCTGCAGGCGCGTCCTGCGGCGCAATGAAGTTGGCCACGGGATCGTCGGTCAGCATCGCTTGCAGCCTGGCCTGCTCCAGCAACTTGAAGTTCAGCTGGCCGCGCAACTCTCCGAGCTCTGCGTCGGCGCCGATCGGGTTCAGACTGACCAGTACGTCGCCGACTTCGACGCGCGCGCCGTCGCGCACGTGGATGGCGGCTATCTCGCCGCCTTCGACGGACTGGACTACTTTGGAATTGCTTGGGACCAACAGGCGCCCCGTCGCGTTGGCCTGGATATCCAGCTGCCCGAAAATCGACCACACCAGCGCAGCGGCGAAGGTCGCCGCCAGCACTACGGCGGTGCGGCGCGACCAAGGCGCCGGCGGACGCTCGATGACTTCCAAATAGCCCGGCTGGAACTCGTGTTCGTCCCGGGTCTTGTTCGGGTAGGACACCGTCCCACCCGCGGGATGGACGGTCTTGAGAACCGATTTGACGCGATCAACCAGCATGCCCCGCTCCCGGATTTCCGAACGAACGTTGCAGATCGCGCAACTTGGCATAGCACCCGCCGCGTGCAATCAACTCGTCGTGGCTTCCTACCTCGGTAATGCGCCCCTGCTCCAACGAGACGATGCGATCGCATCGCCGCACCGCGGAAAGACGATGGGCGATGGTGACGACGGTGCGCCCTTTGGTTATCTCCGCCATATTCCGCTGAATCAGCGCTTGAGATTCGTCGTCGAGGGCGCTGGTCGCCTCGTCGAATATCAGTATTCTGGGATCGGCCACCAATGCGCGAGCGATAGCGACGCGCTGACGCTGCCCGCCGGACAAGGAGCTTCCTCCTTCGGCCAAGACGGTGTCGTACCCCGTCGGAAGCTGCAAGATGAACTCGTGAGCGCCGGCGAGCTTCGCGGCTCTTACGACATCGTCCAGCGGCGCCGAGGTGTCCCGAATGGCGATGTTGTGGCGGACGCTTCGATTGAAGAGATAGCTGTCCTGCTGCACCACGCCTATCTGACTGCGCAGGTACTTGGCGCTCAGTCTCTGCAGCGGTATTCCGTCGACAAGGATCTCCCCCGCATCCGGGGCATAGAGCTTCTGCAGAAGATAAGCCAGGGTGCTCTTCCCCGACCCCGACGGACCGACGATGCCGATGCTCTCTCCCGGCTCGATGCTGAGGGACACCCCCTTCAGCACCGGCTCCGAGTCCGGTTGATAGCGGAACACCAAGTCGCGTATCTGGATCGAACCGCTGATCGGCCCGGCCGGCTCCATTGCCGTCCGATTCTGCTCGATCGGCAAGTTCAGCATGTCGCCCAACCTGTCCACCGCGACCCGAGCTTGAACGAACTGCGGCCAGAGGTCCGTGAGCCTCGAGATCGGCCCATTGATGTGCGACGCCATCATGTTGAAGGCGATCAGCTGCCCGATGGTGATTTGCATCGAAGTCACCAGGTGGGCTCCATACCAAACGATGGCGACCGAGATCGCCTTCTGCAGGAGCGTCACTCCATGACTGACCAGGCTGTTCAAACTCTGGGTCCGGAATCCCGCCTCCGCCGCTTCCGCGGCTTGCGCCTCCCAACGGCGAAGCATCCCGGGCTCGACCGCCATGCTCTTGATCGTCTCGACCCCGGCAACCGACTCGGCCAACAGGGATTTGTTCAGCGCAGCGACCTGAAATTGACGCTCGATCCGACTCTGCAGCGGACCGGTGCTGGCATAAGCGACAGCGAAGTAGAACGGCAACCCGGCGAGAACGATGCAGGTCAGGCCCCACGACAGACGCGACATCACGTACAGAAATACGAAGGCGAACGCCACGTCGACGCAGAGAGTAAGCATCGAACCGGTAAGGAAAGATCGAATCCCTTCCAGCTGCTGTACGCGGGCCACGATCGTTCCGATCTGCCGTGCTTTGAAATAGCGCAGCGGCAAACCCATCAAATGCTTGAACAGCTTGACGCCGATGGCGATGTCTATTCGGTTGGTCGTATGGGTGAAGATGTACCCCCGCAATCCGGTCAAGACCGCTTCCCACACCGCGATCACAACCAGCGCGACCGTAAGGACATCGAGCGTCGACAGCGCTTTGTGCACCAGCACCTTGTCCATCGCCACCTGGAATACCAGCGGCGACCCCAGCGCGAGCAACTGCAGGATTAGAGAGACGAACAGCACCTCGGCCAACAGGCGCTTGTGGCGGGCGAACTCGGGGATGAACCAGCGGATATCGAACTTCGGCGGCGAATCGAGCAATCTGATGCTCTCGCCTGTCCAGCTCGTTTGCAGTTCCTCGCTACTGATGACTTTCGGGGTTGCACTGCCGGGTCGGAACACCAGAGCTTGGGCGGGCGATCGGTTCAGAAGCACCTGGTACCCGTCCGCCTCGGTCCGAAAGGCCACGGGCAAGCGGACGGTGCCCAGCCTCGAATAGCACAGGCTGGCTACGGAAAACTTGGTGTCGTGCGCCCGGCCATACAGCGCTATCGCATGTTTCAGGTCGACGACCGATGCCGCGTAGCCGGGATCCTGCTCCTTCCCTTTCACCAGGGAGAGCAGAATGCGGCAACAACCCAGGGCTGAACTCAGCTCATGGGCTCGATCGTCGATAGCTTCGATTTTTGACATCCCCCTTCCCCCAGGGACCCGTCACGGCGCGCTATCGACCGATGCGCCTTATAAAAACGTGACGTATGTCCCCTATATCGAAGAAGCTCCTCCGGCCCGCGAGGCCTGGCAATAGGGAAAAGTCTTAGAGAGCAACTCTTGGAATGTGCCTTGTGGCACATAGACGACGTCTCGCCGGGTTTGCCCGTGCAGTTCGGCGCAAGCGCTGGCTGCGGCCGCACAGGCCGTTGCGCAATCGGAACGAGCAGTCTCGGATCGCTTTTTGCGCAAATCGCAGTGGCGGCCGGACGGCTGTCGACCTCGGCCGGCTCCTCGCGCCATCGACTTCAGTCGAATGTGAGCTGCGCCAACCCACTGATCAGCAATCGCGGCGTGCGCAACTGCCTTCTCCGGGAAGCCCCTCGCGAACCGAATACGCTCAGCCGCGCAGCGACGCCAGCCGCTGCGCCAGCTTCTTCGGCGAGACCCCGCCGCGCACACCCAGTTCCTGGGCGAACAGCGACACCCGCAGTTCCTCGATCTCCCAGCGCAGCGCCTGCCAGCCGGCGGTGTCGGCCTGGCCGGCCGCGTTGGCGGCGTCGAAAGCCTCGACGAAGGGCTTGAGTTCGAGCATCCGCGCCTGATCGCGCACCGGATCGCGCAAGGCCCGCTCGCTGCGCACCGCCAGGGCCTTCAGATAACGCGGGTACTCCGCCAGCGCCGAAGTAGCGACGTTGCGCAGGAAGCCCGGCGGGGTCAGCCGCGCGAGCTGCGCGCGCATGTCGTCGAGGTTGCCGCTGGCCCAACCCATCAACGACGACTCCAGGCGCGAACGCACGTCGGCGACCGCGGTCAGGATGGCCTCGGCCTGGGCCAGGCGCTCGGTCGCCTCCGGGAACAGCTTGCGCGCGACCGTGTCGCGGCGGACCTCGAAGGCCGCCGCATCGCGCACCGCGATCAGTTCGGCATCGTCGCCGAGCAAGGATTGCAGGGCGCCGTCGACCAGGTCCTCGCGCAGCCGGTCGCTGTCGCGCAGGCCATTCTGGCGCGGCGCGGCCGATTCGATCGCGGCATACAGCAGGCCGGTCTTGGCCTGCACCGGCAATTGCTTGCGCGCCTGCTTGAGCTTGTCGGCCATCGCCAGCGCGAGCAACCGCCGCACTCCGCCCGGATGCGCACGCAGCGCGGCTTCGCGCTCGGCGTGCACGCGCAGCGAGACCGTGTCGCCGTCGTCGTGCAAGGCCGGAAACGCCGGCACGCCGGCCGCGCCGGGCACCGACATCGGGATCGCTTGCTCGGGGAACGCGGTCAGCCCGCGCTGGCCGAGGCCGTCGGCGGCACGCGCGGCGAACGCACGCGCGGCGCGTTCGCCGAAGCGCACACGCAGTTCGTCGAGGTCGCGCGACTCGGCCAGCACCACCGCGGCCTGGGCCTTGCCGCCGCCCTTGCCTGCGCGCGCATCGGCGAGCTCCAGCAGACGCAGGTTCATGCGCAGATGCGGCTCGATCGAAGCCGGGTCGAAATCCGTCGCCGCCACCTCGACCCCGGTCAGCTTGCGCAGGAAACGCGCGAGCGTACCGACCAGGTCGTCGGCCTCGGGTTTGCCGTGCGCCTCATGGAAGGCCTTGGCGAAATCCGGCGCCGGCACGAAGTTGCGGCGCAGGATCTTCGGCAGACTCTTGATCAGCCCCGCCGCCTTGTCGGCGACGAAGCCCGGCGCCAGCCACGACAGCTGCGCCGGGTCGAGCGCATTGAGCAGATGCAGCGGCACCGCCAGGGTCATGCCGTCGTCGGCCGCGCCCGGCTCGAAGCGGTAGCTCACCGCCAGGCGCGCGTTGCCGAGCTGCAGATACGGTGGGAACCGCGCGGCCTCGCTTTCGCCGCCGACCATCAGATCGGCGTTCGACCATTCCAGCTTGGCTTTTTCCTCGGCCGGCAGCTTGTTGTACCAGGCGTCCAGCGCCTGCACGTTGTGGACCTGCGCCGGCAGGCGGTCGAGGTACCACTGCGCCATCCATTCTTCGTCGACGACCAGGCCGGCGCGGCGTTGCTTGGCCTCTTCGTCTTGCGCCTTGGCCAGGGTGGCGAGGTTGCGCGCCAGGAACCCGGCGCGGGTGTTGACCTCGCCGGTGACCAGGGCGTCGCGGGCGAAGATCGCGCGGCTCTCTTCCGGGTACAGCGCGCCGTAGTGGATCGGCCGCTTCGGCGCCAACACCAGGCCGAACAGACTGATCTGTTCGCTGCCGACCACGCGCCCTTGCGAGCGCGCCCAGTGCGGGTCGTGGTGACGGCGCGCGAGCAGATGCGGCAGCTCCTGGATCGCCCAGTCCGGTTCGATCGTGGCATTGGTCATCGACCACACCCGCTCGGTGTCGAGCAGGGTCGCCGACAGCACCCACGGCGGCGGCTTCTTGGCCAGCGGCGAACCCGGGAACAATTGGAACTTGCGCCCGCGCGGGCCATCGTAGAAACCGCGGTCGCCACGGAAACCGATCTGGGTCGGCAGGCCGGCGATCAGCGCGCGGTGCAATCTGGCGTAGCCTTCGGGACTCGGGTTTCGGGACTCGGGACTCGAAGCCTCAGAAGAACTCGAAGAGCCCGGCAAAGCCGCTTTCGCGAGTCCCGAGTCCCCAGTCCCGAGTCCCGTCTCCTGGCACACGAGCTTGAGTTGCCGGTGCAGCTCGCGCCACTCGCGCATGCGCAGGAAGCCGAGGAAATGTTTTTCGCACCAGCTGCGCAACTTGGATTGAGTGAGGTCTTCGTGGGCGGTCTGGTAGGCGTCCCACAATTTAAGAATGCCGACGAACTCCGAACGCGGGTCGGCGAATTCGGCATGTGCGTTGTCGGCCGCGGCGCGCTGGTCGGCGGGGCGCTCGCGCGGGTCCTGGATGCCGAGGAAGGCGGCGATCGCGATCATCTCGCGCAGACAACCGTGGGCGTTGGCCGCGACCAGCATGCGCGCCAACTTCACGTCGACCGGCAAGCACGCCATGGTCCGGCCGGTGGCGGTGAGCTTCTTGTCCTCGCCGACCGCGCCGAGTTCCGACAACTGCTGCCAACCGTCGGCGATGGCGCGGCCGTCGGGCGGCTCCAGGAACGGGAAGTCCTCGATATGTCCGAGGCCGAGCGAGAGCATGCGCAGGATCACCCCGGCCAACGCGGCGCGGCGGATTTCCGGGTCGGTATAGCGCGCCCGCGACTCGAAATCGGCCTCGCTGTAGAGGCGGTAGCAGGTGCCTTCGCTGATGCGGCCGCAACGGCCCTTGCGCTGGTCGGCGCTGGCCTGCGAGACCGGCTCGATATGCAAGCGGTCGAGCTTGCCGCGCGGACTGTAGCGCTTGACCCGCGCCAGGCCCGGGTCGACCACGTAACGGATCCGCGGCACCGTCAGCGAGGTCTCGGCGACGTTGGTCGCCAGCACGATGCGGCGCTTGATCCCGGGGTTGAACACCCGGTCCTGGTCGCGCACCGACAACCGCGCGTACAGCGGCAGCACTTCGGTCTCGCGGTACTTGCGCCGTTCCAGCGCCTGGTGGGCGTCGCGGATTTCGCGCTCGCCGGACAGGAAGATCAGCACGTCGCCGCACGGGTCCTCGCGGGTGATTTCGTCGCAGGCCGCGACGATGCCGTCGTTGACGCTTCTTACGGGACTCGGGTCTCGGGACTCGGGACTCGCAGAAGCGGTTCGCCGCGGCCCTTCGAGTCCCGGGTCCCGGGTCCCGAGTCCCGAATCGTCCAAAGGCCGGTAACGCACGTTGACCGGATAACCGCGGCCCTCGACGCTGACCACCGGCGCGCCGTCGAAATGCGCGGCGAAGCGCTCGGTGTCGATCGTCGCCGAGGTCACGATGACCTTCAGGTCGGGCCGCTTCTTCAGCAGCTGCTTCAGATAGCCGAGCAGGAAATCGATGTTGAGGCTGCGTTCGTGGGCCTCGTCGATCAGGATCGTGTCGTAGGCCGACAGCCAACGGTCGGACTGGATTTCGGCCAGCAGGATGCCGTCGGTCATGAACTTGATCGCGGTGCGCTCGCCGACGTTGTCGTTGAAGCGGACCTGGTAGCCGACGGTCTCGCCGAGTGGGGTCTGCAATTCCTCGGCCACGCGCCGGGCGACCGCGCGCGCGGCGATGCGGCGCGGTTGGGTGCAACCGATCATGCCGGCGGCGCCGCGCCCGGCGGCCAGGCACAGCTTCGGCAACTGGGTGGTCTTGCCCGAGCCGGTCTCGCCGGCGATCACCACCACCGGATGCTTGCGGATCAATTCGACGATGCGCTCGGCTTCGGCCGCGATCGGCAAAGCCGGGTCGACCGGCGCGCGCGGCAGCGAGGCCGCCCGCGCTTCGCGCTGCGCCACCGATGCCGCCAGGGCCTGCGCGAATGCAGCGCGCGCGCGCTCGTCGCCGGGCTTGCCGCTCCACCGCGACCACAGGCCGTGCAAGCGGCCGCGGTCGCGGCTCAAGGCGCCATCGATCGCATGCCGCGCCTGCCGTAACGCGGCACTAGCATTCTCGTGGCTAGACTGATTGGAATCGGTACTCTTCATCGATAGATCGTTCGTATCGCAACGCTAGGCACAAACCATTTCACTTCGCGGCCGACTGCGCCTATTGTCGCCGCATTGTTTAAAAAATCCCCGATCGAAACCATTCGATCGCCCGCATCGGAGAAGGAGTCGCACATGGCCAAGCCCAACAAGCCCGCCAAGACCAGCAAAACGGACAAGACCAAATCGGACAAGGCGTCGCTCGCCCCGGCCGCGTCGCCGTCGGCCGCCGACCGCGCGCCCTCGATCGATATCGGGATCTCGTCGGGCGATCGCAAGAAGATCGCCGAAGGTCTGTCGCGCTTCCTGGCCGACAGCTACACCCTGTACCTGAAGACCCACAACTTCCATTGGAACGTGACGGGCCCGATGTTCAACGCCCTGCACGTCATGTTCGAGACCCAGTACACCGAGCAGTGGACCGCGCTGGACGACATCGCCGAGCGCATCCGCGCCCTGGGCTTCAACGCACCGGGTTCCTACGCCGAGTTCGTCAAGCTGTCCTCGATCACCGAAGAGCCGGGCCTGACCGACAGCGCCGACTGGCGCGAGATGGTCCGCCAGCTCGTGGTCGGCAACGAAGCCGTATGCCGCACCGCGCGCAAGGTACTCGACCAGGCCGACGACGTCGACGACGCGCCGACCGAGGACCTGCTGACCCAGCGTCTGCAGACCCACGAGAAGTATGCGTGGATGCTGCGTTCGCTGCTGCAGTAAGCGCTTGAAAGCGAGGCGGCGCGGAAAGTCCGCGTCGGCCCGCCGCGCTGTACCGAACCCCTGTTCCGCCCTGCGGCACAGGGGTTTTTCATTGCCTGGCGCCGGGTTTTGCGCCGCCACTCATGGCCGCCCGCCGTCGTCCCAGCCCTGCGCATCGGCCTGCGCCTGCGCCAGCAACCAGTCGCGGAAGGCTCGGATCTTGGCGCTGCCGCGGCGCACCTCGGGATAGGCCAGCCAGTAGTCGCGCTCGTCGCGCAGGACCAGTTCGAACGGCTGCACCAGCCGCCCGGAGGCGAGTTCGCTGCGGAAGAACAGCGGCGAGGTGATCGCCACGCCATGCCCGGCGATCGCCGCGGTCACCTCGTATTGCTCGATACCCAGCTCGACCCCGGGCCGCGCCGACAGATCGGCATCGCCGACGCCGGCCGCCTCCAGCCAACTGCGCCACCAGCGTTCGCGGCCGATCCGCGGCAGGCTCAGCAGATCCGCCGGCGTCCGCAGCGCACCGCTTTCGAGCAGCCCCGGGCTGCACAGCGGCGTGTACAACCCCGGCAACAGGAAATGCGCACACAAGCCCGGCCATTCGCCGCGGCCGTTGCGGATGCCGACGTCGAATTCGCCCTGGCCCAGGTCGACCAGCGGCACCCCGGTGTCCAGGCGCACCGCCAACTGCGGATGCGCCAGTTGGAACCCGCCCAGGCGCGGCACCAGCCAATTGGCGCCGATGGTCGGCAAGGACGTGATCGCCAGTTCGGCTTCGGACCGCGCCTGGCTTTGGGCGAAGGCCGAGCGCAGCGCCTGGAAGCTGTCGAGCACCGTCGGCGCCAGCCGTTCCCCGGCCCGGGTCAGCACCACCTTGCGCGGCAGGCGCTGGAACAACACTAGGCCGAGCCGCTGCTCCAGCCGCTTGATCTGGTAGCTGACCGCGGCCTGGGTCATGTCCAGTTCCTCGGCCGCGCGGGTAAAGCTCTGCAGCCGCGCCGCGGCCTCGAAGGCGCGGATCGCGCTGAGCGGCGGTAATGTCGGCACATCCATAATTTGACCTTATGTATCTGGCGCGATTTTCGCGTTGTCGGCGGCCCCGGCCGGCCTCTAGCCTAGGTCGGCTTTCAGCCTATATCGACCCCAATACTCACCTCAAGCCTAACGGTATCGCGCCCCATCAGCCCCTGCGCGACCCGACTATCTGGCAAAAGCCTGACTTGGGCAATTCATCCATCCCTTCCTCCCCGGAGTACCTCATGAAGCGCCGACTCCCGTTCCTGCTTTCGCTGGCTCTGCTCGGCCTCGGCCCGGTCGCGGCCAGCGCCGCCACCAAACCCACCGCCCCCGCCATCCCGGCCGCCGTGGTCGCCGCCGACTTCGCCGCGCTCAATCGCAACGACCTGGACGCCTTCATGGCGCTGTACGCCCCGCAGGCGCAGATCTTCGGCCTGCCGGCCGACCCGCACCGCCTGGTCGGCCGGCGCCTGGAGCAGATGTACGGCGCCGAACGCCTGCGCGCGCATTTCGCCAAGGCCATGGCGCAACCGGACACGCCGCATATCGAGCAGACCCGGACCGTCGCGCTCGGCGAACTGGTGGTGTCGCGGGTCCACATCACCGACCCCAAGCGCGCCGAGCCCCAGGTGCTGCTGGTGGTGTACCGGGTCCGCGACGGCCTGATCGAAGACCTGTGGCACGTCGGCAAGGAAACCGCCGACAACCACGCGCAAGCCGCCGGCGCCGTGGCCACCGCGCGCGCCCTGGTCGAGGCCAACAACCGCGCCGACGCCGAGCGCTTCCTCGCCCTGTTCGCCGCCGACGCCCGCCACTTCCGCCGCGCCGAAGACCCGCACCAGCTCGCCGACCTGCCCTCGCGCGCCGTCGTCGACGAGGCCAGCCGCGTCAAGACCTACCGCGCGCTGTATGCGGACGGCCCGTCGGTGCACGTCGACCTGCTCGATGCCTTCGCGATCGGCGACTTGGTCGTGACCCACGAGCGCATCCACACCCGCGGCACTGCGAGCGTCGCCGCCGAGACCTACGAGATGCTGGCGATCCTGCGCGTCCGCGACGGCCGGGTGCTCGATCTGTGGCCGCTGCAGAAGATCGCCCACCCCGCCGACGCGGCCGTCGCCGCAGCCGGGGCACGGCCGTGAAGCGGATGCCGATCCTGTTGATCGCGCTGTCGGCGCTCTCGGCGGGCGCCGCCGTCGCCGCCATCGTCGCCGCCGACAACGCCCAGGAAGTCGTGGTCCGCCGCTACGTCCAGGCCTGGAACGACGCCGATACCGAGGCCTTCCTGGCCCAGGCCACCGCCGATGCCGGCGCCTGGCGCCGCGGCGACGACGAGGGTCTGCCCGGCCAGCGCCTGATCGCCGACCCTTCGCCGCAGGCGCGTTCGCGCTACTACCGCGCCGCTTTCGGCAAACGTCCGCACCCACGGGTCGAGATCCTCGGCCTGCAGTCGCTGGACGACATGGTGGTGGCGCGTGAGCGCGTCACCGGCACCGCCGACGGCAAGACCGTCGACGGGCTCACGGTCTACCAGGTCCGCAACGACAAGATCTGCAACGTCTGGCACATCAAGCGGCGCTCGCGCTGAGCGGCCGCCATCGCGGCGATGGCAGCGGCCGCGACCTCGCCGCGACCGCCTGCGACGCCGCGCCGCTAGACTAGGCGCATGCAGCAGCCCGCACTCGAACTCCTCCATCGCGTTTTCGGCCATACCGCGTTCCGCGGCGAACAAGCCCAAATCGTCCAACACGTAATCGACGGCGGCGACGCCCTGGTGCTGATGCCGACCGGCGGCGGCAAGTCGCTGTGCTACCAGATCCCCTCGCTGGTGCGCGAAGGCTGCGGCCTGGTCATTTCGCCGCTGATCGCACTGATGCAGGACCAGGTCGAGGCGATGCGCCAGCTCGGCGTGCGCGCGGCCTACCTCAACTCCACCCTCGACGCCGCCGAGGCCGCGGCGGTCGAACGGCAGCTGCTCGACGGCGAACTCGACCTGCTCTACGTCGCCCCCGAGCGCCTGCTCAGCCCGCGCTGCCTGGCGCTGATCGACCGTGCGCGCATTTCGCTGTTCGCGATCGACGAGGCCCACTGCGTCTCGCAATGGGGCCACGACTTCCGCCCCGAATACCGCGAACTGACCATTCTCCACGAGCGCTGGCCGGACATCCCGCGCATCGCCCTGACCGCGACCGCGGACGCACCGACTCAGCGCGAGATCGCCGAACGCCTCAATCTGGAGGACGCGCGCCGCTTCGTCAGCTCCTTCGACCGGCCGAACCTGCGTTATCGCGTCGTCCACAAGGACAACGGCACCCGCCAGCTGCTCGACTTCCTCAGCGCGCATCGCGGCGACAGCGGCATCGTCTACGCCTTCTCGCGCAAGCGCGTCGAGTCGGTCGCCGAACAGCTCGTCGCCGCCGGCATCCGCGCCCTGCCCTACCACGCCGGCATGGAAGCCTCGCTGCGCGCCGGCAACCAACGCCGCTTCCTGCAGGAAGACGGCGTGGTCATGGTCGCGACCATCGCCTTCGGCATGGGCATCGACAAACCCGACGTGCGTTTCGTCGCCCACATCGACCTGCCCAAATCGATCGAGGGCTATTACCAGGAAACCGGCCGTGCCGGCCGCGACGGCGAACCAGCCGAAGCCTGGCTGTGCTACGGCCTCGGCGACGTGGTCAACCTGCGCCAACTCATCCAACAAGGCGAAGCCGG
The DNA here is from genome assembly GCF_052078695.1 of Lysobacter sp. CA196. Classification (NCBI taxonomy): domain Bacteria; kingdom Pseudomonadati; phylum Pseudomonadota; class Gammaproteobacteria; order Lysobacterales; family Lysobacteraceae; genus Lysobacter; species Lysobacter sp. CA196. The sequence goes on from NZ_JBQJIN010000016.1 coordinate 106,496, forward strand.
CGAAGAGCGCAAACGGCTGGAACTGCGCAAGCTGGACTCCTTGCTGGGGTTCTGCGAATCCACCGAGTGCCGGCGCAAGAGTCTGCTCGGGTGGTTCGGCGAACCGCACCCGGGCGGCTGCGGCAATTGCGACAACTGCCTGGAACCGCCACAAAGCTGGGACGGCACCGAGGCCGCGCGCAAGGCTCTGTCCTGCGTCTACCGCACCGGCCAGCGCTTCGGCGCCGGCCACGTCATCGACGTATTGCGCGGCGCCGAGACCGAGAAGATCACCCGCTTCAATCACGAACAGCTCAGCACCTTCGGCATCGGCAGCGATCTCGACGCCAAGCAATGGAGCAGCGTGTTCCGCCAGTTGGTCGCCGGCGGCTTGCTCGAAGCCGACATCGAACGTCACGGCGCCCTGCGCCTGACCGCAGACAGCGGCCCGGTGTTGCGCGGCGAACGCAGCCTGCGCTTCCGCACCGAAGCGCCGAAGGCCGCACGCGGCGCCCGCAAGTCGCGCGGCGGCGCAAGCGCGGCGCCGATGATCGACCTCGACCCGGAATCGCTGGTGCGCTTCAACGCCTTGCGCGAGTGGCGTTCGACCACCGCGCGCGAGCAGAACGTCCCGGCCTACGTGATCTTCCACGACAGCACCCTGCGCGCCATCGCCGAGCACGCGCCGGACGATCTCGATGAGCTCGCGCGTATTCCCGGAATCGGCGCCAGCAAGTTGGATCGGTATGGCGAAGCGGTGTTGCAGCATTTGTTCGATCAGGGGTGAAGGCTGAGCTTGGCGGTCTGGGGGCGCTGCCTTGCTTCGTCGCTTCAGCCGGGCTCATGTAGGAGCGACGTGAGTCGCAACCGCGCGACGCGCAGAATCAACAACGCCGACGACACCTATCGAAGCGGGGTGCCGACGCGGGGGTAGGAGCGGCGCGAGCCGCGACCGCGCTGCGTCGGTCTTGCGGCGTCTCTCTCAAGCAAGATCAAACGCCAAAAGCTTCCGCCACTAAAGCGGCGGGTTACTTTCTTTTGTCTAAAGCAACAAAAGAGAGGTAACCAAAGAAGTTGCTTTGTTTTGAATCACCAACCCGCACGTTCGATGCCTCCGCAGGGATCTACATACTGGACATCCCTGTCCCGATGAAAAACGGCGCGCCTCCCTGCGCGCCGCCCTCCGGGTCTTCGATGGTCTTCGCGAATGCAAATCGGCGCACAGCAAAACAGAGCAACAGCAACAGCTCTAGCTTCAATTGCCGTTGCCGTTGCCGTTGCCGTTGCGGTTGCCGTTGCGGTTGCCGTTGCCGTTGCCGTTGCCGTTGCCGTTGCCGTTGCCGAGATTTTGATTTGCTTTGCTTTGTTGCCTTGTCGCTTTGCCGGTCAAGAGAAGACCCGTAGGGCGGCCCGCATGGATGCGGGCCGTGCGCAAGCAGGCCATGGATGGCCTGTCTGGAGCATCCCTGCGTCGGCACCGATCGCGCGGGCTTGTGCCCTTGCAGGGAAGGCCTTTTCTTTGGTTAGCTTTCTTTTGGGCCAGCAAAAGAAAGTAACCCGGCCGCGTCAGCGGACGGAAGCTTTGCTCTTGATCGAAAGATACGCCGCAAGAACAACGTAGCGCGGTCGCGGCTCGCGCCGCTCCTACCCAAGAGCAACCATGTTGCCGTTGCCGTGATTTTGGTCTGCTTTTCCGCTTTGCCGGTCAAATGAAGACCCGTAGGGCGGCCCGCAGGGATGCGGGCCGTGCGCAAGCAGGCCATGGATGGCCTGTCTGGAGCATCCCTGCGTCGGCATCGCTCGTGCGGGCTTGTGCCCTTGCAAGGAGAGCCCTTTTCTTTGGTTAGCTTTCTTTTGGGCTTAGCAAAAGAAAGTAACCCGGCCGCGTCAGCGGACGGAAGCTCTGCTCCTGATGTTGCTTCGCTGTCCTACGGCCGGAGGCGCCGGAGCACGACAGGACGTGGTCGCGGCTTGCGCCGCTCCTACCCAAGAGCAACCGCAGCGCACACCGCTACTGCAACTGATACGAGAAACTCAGATTCCACCGCGCCTTGCGGTCGTCGGCCTCCAACGGCAGGTCGGCGGTCGGACGGGCGTAGGCGAAGTCGACGTTGTAGTGGTGGTTGTCGGACAAACGAATGCCGAGCCCGACCGAGCCGAGTTTGTCGATCGGCGGGCGGCCTTCGGTCATCGACACTTGGGCGTGTTGCACGACCAGATAGGGCGATACCGATTTCAGCCAACGCGATTGCGGGCGGAAGTTGCGGCTGAGTTCCAGCGACAGCCCCCAACCCTTGTCGGCCGATACTTCGCCGGGGTCGTAGGCCAGGGCGAAACGCGAGGAGCCGAAGCTGATCTGCTCGGACGAAGGCAAGCGGTTGCGGCTGTACTGCGCGGTGCCGCGCAGGATCGCGAGGTAACGTTGTTCGGCCCAGCTCCGGCTCTGTGCGTAACCGAGGTTGTAGCGCCGGAACGAAACATCGTTCGGCGAGGCGAATTCGACGCCGGCGACGTTGGTGACCGTGCTCGCCGAGGCGCCCCAGGCGTCCAGGCCGCGCGCGATCGACAGGCTGATCTGGCGGGCGCTGTTCTTCTTGGCTTTGGTGTAATCCAGGGTCGCCTGCAGCACGCGGGTCTTGGAACGTTGTTCCAGGGTCGCGCCGGTCGCGGTGTTGCGGTAGGCGTCGACCTGGTCGGCGCCGTAGACGCCGGCGCCGATGAAGATCGAGCGCTCGTTGCGCAGCAGCCAGGGATAGCGCGCACCGAAAGCGATGCGGTCCTGTTCGACGCGGTGGTCGAGAAAATCCGGCAGCGGCGTGCGGCTGGCCGGTTCGCCGCGATAGCGCGAGCCGTCGGCGCGCCCGATCCAGCCGTCGCTGCCGAACAACTGCGAATAGCCGGCGCCATAGAAACGCTCGTCGCCGCGGCCGTCCGGGTACAGGGTCGACAAGGTCCATTGTTCGGCCAGCGGGGTCAGCGCATTGAGCTGCAGATTCATCAGCCCCTGGGTGCCGGGATGGTTGAACTCCAGAGCCCAGGTGGCGTCGTAGCGCTTGGCGCTGACGTTGAGTTCCAGCGCGGTCGCGCCGTCGGTGGTGGTCGGCGCGGGCACGTTGATCGCCATCTTCGCCCCGGGCAGGAAACCCAGGATCTGCGAATAGCGCTCGAACGTGCTCTGGCGCAGCGGCCGATCGTCGAGGATGTGCTGGGCGATCGCGCGGATCTTGCGTTCGAGCTTGCCCGGCTTGCCGCTCAGGCGCAGCTCGGCGACATAGCCTTCGACCGCGATCACGCGGACCACGCCGTTGGCGAAATCCTGGTTGGGCAGATAGCAGAACGACAGCGCGTAGCCGCGTTCGCGATACAGCTTGCTGCAGGCCTCGGCGGCCTGCAGCAGCTCGGCGACGGTGATGTTCTTGCCGGCGAGCGGACTGAACACCCCCGCGACCTGCTCGAACGGAATGGCCTTGACTCCGGACACGTCGAATTTGCTCGGCGTGATCTGCACGGCGAGCAAGGCGGCCATTTCGGGATTCTGTTGCGGCGCGACCGTGGTGCTGACCTTCGGATCGGTCTTCGGCAACGGCGCTTGCGGCAGAGTCTGCAGCGGGTTGCCGGTCGGCAGGCGGTCCTGGGAATACGCCGGCAAGGTCGAATACAAGAGCGCGGTGACCGTCAGCGCGAGTAAGTAGCGTTTTCCCGAAAGGCCTGTTCGCATGCACGCGCCCCTGCGTTTAGCGTGGTCCATCCAGAGGAAGATCCCCATTAGGAGCAACCGCCTTGGAATGGCGCGTCCGCCGTTCGGCGGAACGCGCCTCCCCAAGACTCATGCGGTCACCATACGCCGTTGTTGTGCGACGGGAACGGGGCCTTGCCCGTTCCCGCGCGTTGCATCACAAACTGCGCTCAAGGATCTTTCTTCAGCAGGCTGGTACCGAGCAAACCGCCCTGGGTGGTGGTGCCGCCCAGTGCGCCGCCGAGCAGGCCGGTCGTGGTGCTGGTGCCATTGAGCCCGGTCGCCCCGGCCACGCCGTTGACGACCGTGCTCAGCCCCTGGGTAACTGGTTGCAAAGGACCGTTGACCACCGTGGTCGCGGTCGTACCGACCGTGGCCACGCCACCGCCGACGCTGGTCACCGCGCCACCGACCAGGCCGGTGACCGGAGCCAACGGCGTGCTAGCGCCGGTGGTCGTCAATGTCGAACCAACGCCGCCGACCGAACCGCCGAGACCGGCGACGCTGCTGGTCACGCCGGTCGCAGTTACGCCGACCGGATTGGCGATGCTGCCGGCATTGCCCATGCCCGCGGTGATGCCCGAACCGACCGTGCCGAGGCTGCCGCTGACGCTTTGTACCGCGCCACCGAGCACGCCGGCCGCGCCGCCCGGAACCGGAACGCCGCTGAGCTGCGCGCCGACCGTACCGCCGGCCGCCGCTACGCCGCTGGTCGTACCGCCCACGCTGCGCGAGACATTGGCGACGAGGTTGCTGCCGCCGCTGCCGCCGGTAGTGCCGCCATTGGCCTGGCCGATACCCGCAACCGGGTTCAACACGTTGCTGACCGCGCCGGTCAGCGCTTGTCCGGTTTGACCTTCGATCAGACCGCCGACCTTCGGCGCCAGGCCTTCGACCTGGTTGCCGACGGTGGAGATCAAGCCACCGGCGGTGCTGGTCAACGGCTGGATCGGCGAGCCCTGGAAGGCGCCCACGGTCGCTACGGTCTTGCCGAGGTCGTCGACGGTGTTGCCGACATTGACCACGACGTTGTCGACGCCGGCCGCAGTCGTGCCGACCGGATTGGCGATATTGCCGGTCTGGCCGAGGCCGGCGCTGGTCGCCTGCCCTAGAGCCGTGATGGTGTCGCCGATGTCGTCGACGACGGTGGCGAGACCTTGCGTGGTCGGGGTATTGCCGCCCAGCAGGACCTGGTTCGGGATTTGCGCGCCGAGGCCGCTGATCGCGCCGCCGACCCCGGTGAGCAAACCGCCGCCGGTCGTGCCGACCGAGCCGATTACGTTACCGGGCGGGGTCGTAGTGCTGCCGGGAGGATTTCCGGGACCGCCAGGCGTACCGGGGCCGCCGGGAGTGCCCGGGCCGCCGCCTCCACCACCGGAACCGCCACCGCCAGAACCGCCGCCACCCGAGCCGCCGCCACCGGAACCTCCACCACCCGTGCCGCCGCCTCCTGAGCCGCCGCCTCCCGAACCGCCACCCCCGTCGCCGCCCCCCCCGGGATTAGGATTGAAACTCGATTTGACGCCGCCCGAGCCCGAGCAACCCGTGGTCGATACCGTAACCGTCAGGATGCAGGCTGCAAGCAGGCTGTAGGAAAGGGCTTTACGAATGCTTTGAGATTCCATTACGTCCCTCCGAATGCAGCCTGAGCTGCCTCGTGCCCGGATATTTTGTCGCTACGCCTGCATTCGCGATGAAGCGACAGGCCAGCTCCCCTATCACACTTCCAGTTGCCTTTCTGGTGTGTAGTGGATCAAGGCTGCTCCGATTCATCGTTTATAAAATGTGATGTTCATCACGTTTATATAGAGACGTAAGCATATTTCCGATGGCCGGTTAAATCGGTGAGCAACGGTGATTTTCGTTCATCGATTGCCGCTGGAACGCGCATGGGACGCAACAACGGACAAGCCCTGCGCAACCGTACGGTCATGGCCTTCGGTGTGCTGAACGCGAATCCGGAAACACCACTCGAACGTGTCCTCTGCGGCACCCAACCTGGGTCGGCGCAAGCGTTGCCGACGCGGCGCGCCTCAGCTTGGCCGTGGGTTTTTCTTTCTTCCGACAGTTACGCGGTAAGCGTTATCGGCGTAATGCACGACTTGGACGCGTGCCGACTTCACCATTCGACCGTGCCGCGAACCACCGCCTGCACACGTCCGCCGATCCACACCTCGCGCTCGTCGTCGATGCGGATCTCGATGCAGCCATCGCGACCGACTTCGCGCCCCTGGCTGATCTGGTGGGCCGCGCCGACCTCGATGCGACCGGCCTCGAGCAAGGCCGTCGCGATCGCCGCATTGGCGCTGCCGGTCACCGGGTCTTCGGCGATGCCGTCGCTCGGGCAGAACGCCCGCACGACATAAGCGAATCCGGGCTCCTGGGTGCGCGCGAATACCGCCAGGCCGAGTGCGTCGTCGCCGGTCAGTGCATGTATCGCCGCCAGATCGGGGCGCATGCCGCGCACCGCGGAGGCATCGGCGAGTTCGGCCACCCACCAGCGCGGTCCGTTGTCCCACAACGCCGGCAGCAGCGGGCCCCATGGCAACCCGGCCAATGCCACGTCGAGCAAGGCCTGCTGATCGTCGCCGGTGACGCAACGCCGCGCAGGCGGGGTGCGGATGCTGATCCGCAAGCCGTTCGCATCGTGGACGATGCGCACCGGCAGATGCCCGGCCGCGCACTGTTGCACCAGGGCTTCGCTGCGCGGCGGCACGCGTCCCGCATCGAGCACCGCCCAGGCCGCGCCGATGCTGGGATGACCGGCGAACGACAGCTCCTGGCGCGGGGTAAAGATGCGCACCCGGTAATCGGCGCCCTGGTCGGGCGGCATCAAGAAGATCGTTTCCGGCAAATGCATCCAGGCCGCGAACGACTGCATCGCCTCGCTGTCGAGGCCTTGCGCATCGAACACCACCGCGAGCGGATTGCCCGCACCGATGCGATGGGCGAAGACGTCGAGTTGCAGAAAGCGGCGCAGGCTCATGGATGTCGAGCGTACAGGCCGCGGCACGCATGTTCACGTGCCGTCGGCGCGATGGACGCGATGTCTGGCGAAGTCACCGTCGCTTGCGGCGAGCGCATACGGCCGAAACCGGCGCCACCGCGCGATCGTCGCGACGATGCGGCAAGGCGCGCAAGGCAAAGACGCGGCCATCGGGCCGCGCCTTTGGGTCATGGCCTGCGATCAGTCGCAGTACCAGGTCCGCTTCTGGTAGATCGCGGTGCGCTCGCCCCAGGAGCTGTACTGGCCGCCGCAGTTGGCGACGGCGCCGCCGACTTCTTCGCCGGCGTCATTGAAATACAGAATCGAATAACCCTGGCCCGGAGGCGAGGCGTTGACGCTGCCGGCCAGGACCATCGCACCCAACATCATCGTCGCTACTGCAGTTGCGATAAGACGCATCATCGTTATCCCCTTGATCGAAGTCGGGCTCCGTCGGGCCATGCCTCGCCGGAGCGCGGGAAACCCCGCGACGGTCGCGTAAAGCGGAAAGCCCCGCAGACCGGAGCTTTCCTAGGACGCGAACGCCGCGATCCGTTTGCGCGCCGCCTCAGCTTTCGGCTGCGCAGCCCTGCACGAAACGCTTGTTCTCGGTGGTCTGGCCCCAACGGCCGTCGGCGGCGCCGCAGCCGGCGGTCCACTTGCCGACCTGTGCGCCTTCGGCGTTGTAGTAGTACCAGGTGCCCTGCCAGTTGTAGGCCAGTGCATTGAACGACACGCCACCCACCATCGCCACCGCCATGACGGCAGCGAACAATCCGATACGACGCATGCGATTTCTCTCCCATTGTGCGGCGCTATTCGCCGCTCGGGCACCTTATGCCAGCGCGCGAGCGCCGCGGCGCGATCGGCCGTCCCAGCTTGTAGTCACTTGTCGAAATCGTGATTGCTATCGCTATTGGCTGTTTTGCCGCTGCGTAAAGCGCTTGCGATCGCAATCCCGGCGACGCGCCGGAGCGAGCCTGCAGGGTCGTTCCGGCGCATTCAGCGCGCTCGATGCTGCACCGCACGACGCATTGCGCGAAGGAAAAGGCAAGCGTGCCCGTATAACAGCGTCACCGCTTCTGGGTAGGAGCGGCGCAAGCCGCGACCGCGTGATCCGATGGCGGTGCAACCGCAAGCGAACTCGCGCAGCCTTACTCATCCCTTACGAGGAACATCCAGGATTCGGCGTTTGCGCCGCCACGGCAACGGCGCGGTCGCGGCTCGCGCCGCTCCTACCCCGAAGCCGCCGCGCTGCGGATGCGAGCGCGGCCCCGATCAGGCCGCAAGCAAGGCCGGCAGTTGCGCCGGCGCGGTGGCCAGATGCTGGGCGCCGGCCTGACGCAGTTCGTCTTCGCTGCCGAAGCCCCACAGCACGCCGATGTTGCGCATGCCGTGCTCGCGCGCGCCTTCGATGTCCATGCGCCGGTCGCCGATCATCAGGCATTGCTCCGCCGGCAGCTCGAAACGACGCAAGGCTTCGGCGATCAGGTCGACCTTATGGGTCAGGCGACCGTCGCGGGTCGAGCCGACGATGTCGTCGAAACGATCGCCGAACGGCAAGCCGCCGAGGATCTTGCGTGCGTTGTCTTCGTTCTTGGCGGTGACGATGGCCAGGCGATGGCCGGCGGCGTGGACCGCATCGAGCATCTCGGCGACGCCGTCGTAGACCGAATGCTCGGTCCATCCTTCGCGGCTGTAACGCTCCAGATACAGCGCGACCGCCTGCTCGACGCGGTCTTCGTCGCCGAGCAGGGGCAGGAAGCTGGTGCGCAGTGCCGGGCCGATCCAGCCGCGCAGCTCGGCCTGCGACGGCACCGGATGGCCCAACTGCTCGAAGGCATACGACACGCTGCGGGTGATGCCCTCGGCCGAGTCGATGAGGGTGCCGTCGAGATCGAAGAACAGCGTGGTCGGTGCGCCCACGATCAACCCGCGCGCTGCTTGAGCGCGGTCACCGCCGGCAGTTCCTTGCCTTCGAGGAACTCGAGGAAGGCGCCGCCACCGGTCGAGATGTAGCTGACCTCGTCGGCAATGCCGTACTTGTCGACCGCCGCGAGGGTGTCGCCGCCGCCGGCGATCGAGAACGCCTTCGACGCGGCGATGGCGCGCGCCAGGGTCTGCGTGCCATGACCGAAGGCATCGAATTCGAACACGCCGACCGGGCCGTTCCAGACCACGGTGCCGGCGTTCTTGATCAGCTCGGCGTAACGCGCGGCGGTATCCGGGCCGATGTCGAGGATCATGTCCTCGGCGTCGACCGCATCGACGGCCTTGACCGTAGCGGGTGCATCGGCGGCGAACTTGGGCGCGACCACCACATCGGTCGGGACCGGGATGTCGGCGCCGCGCGCCTTGGCATCGGCCATGATCTGCTTGGCGGTGTCGATCAGGTCGGGCTCGACCAGCGACTTGCCGACGCCGTGTCCCATCGCGGCGATGAAGGTATTGGCGATGCCTCCGCCGACGATCAGCTGGTCGACCTTGGACACCAGCGAGGACAGTAACTCGAGCTTGGTCGAGACCTTGGAGCCGGCGACGATGCCCAGCAGCGGCCGCGCCGGGTGTTCGAGCGCCTTGGCCAGCGCGTCGAGCTCGGCCATCAGCAGCGGACCGCCGGCGGCGACCTTGGCGAAACGGATCGCGCCATGGGTCGAAGCCTGGGCGCGGTGCGCGGTGCCGAACGCATCCATGACGAACACGTCGCACAGCGCCGCGTACTGCTTCGACAGCGCCTCGTCGTCCTTGCCCTCGCCGACGTTCATGCGGCAGTTCTCAAGCAACACCAGCTGACCGGGCTGCACTTCGACGCCGCCGACCCAATCCTTGATCAGCGGCACCTCGATGCCGAGCAATTCCGACAGGCGCTGGGCGACCGGCGCCAGCGAATCGGCCTGGCTCCACTGGCCTTCCTTGGGGCGGCCGAGGTGCGAGGTGACCATGACCGCCGCGCCCTTTTCGAGCGCCAGCTTCAGCGTCGGCAAGGCCGCGAGGATGCGCAGCTCGGAGGTGATGCGGCCATCGTCGATGGGGACGTTGAGATCTTCACGGATCAACACGCGTTTGCCGGCGAGATCGAGATCAGTCATGCGAACGATGGGCACGGGGCCTCCTGAGGCGATGCGGGGATGGAATGAGTGGAATAGCGGGAACTTGGGGGACGTGGCTCTGAGCCTGGTTCCTTGGAGGAGCCGCCGCCGGGGTGGCTATTGTCGCGGCGCGGGGGGCCGAAATAAACCTTCGTGTCTGAACGGAGGCATTCGCGGGCTTATCAGCGTGGAGACGGCTTGGTATGGGAGGCGGCTGGGCCTGTGCTCGGTCAGGGTTGGCCGCGCGGCGAGACGGGAGTCACGCGGTCGCGGCTCGCGCCGCTCCTACCCAAGAGCGACCGCGTTGCCGTTGCCGTTGCCGTTGCCGTTGCCGAGATTTTGACCTGCTTTGCTGCTTTGCCGGTCAACAGCAGACCCGTAGGGCGGCCCGCAGGGATGCGGGCCGTGCGCAAGCAGGCCATGGATGGCCTGTCTGGAGCATCCCTGCGTATGCATCGCTCGTGCGGGCTTGTGCCCTTGCAAGGAGAGCCCTTTTCTT
>NZ_JBQJIN010000017.1:0-104849 GCF_052078695.1 Lysobacter sp. CA196
TGCCGCCGTACTTGGATTTCCACACGTAGTACGTCGCCTCGGAAATGCCTAACTCGCGGCAGACGTCTTTGACTTGCCGACCGCCTTCGACTTGCTTCAGCGTCGTGACGATTTGGCTCTCGGTGAACTTGCTCTTGCGCATCTGGGTCTCCTTGGGGCTAGTTTGCCTGGAGACCTCTGGTTAGGGTTGGAGTGAGTTTACGGGGAGGCGACAACTAAATCTTGCTTAGACTTAAAGTATGCCAAAAGACCAAAGAAACGTGCCAAGAAAGAAAACACACCCCCTCGCTTTTCTATAAACTCGACCCATCGATCCGGCTCCTTAACACCGGAGAAATCATCGGTTCGATCTAGCGTAATAGGATCATCCGTTTTTAGACTCCACGAATTACCTCCGTCAAAAAGCATATATCGCGTCTGCATTGCGCACTTATCTACATCAAAGCGAAATCCAAAATACATACGATGAAACCTTGCCTCACGATCCAAAGCCACTGCTTCTGCTTTCAGAGAAGCATCAACCTCCAATAACGGCTTAGATGCATTCATCTCCCCCTCAGAGAACATTGACTTTATAAACGAAGTCTCAGCAAGCAAATCTCTTTCAAACCCTCCCAGACATATCGCTGTCAGCTCCCCAGCATGTCGGACCATCGAGAATGATGAAATAACAAATCGCTCGCCGCCCTCCTCAAGAATCCAATCCCCAGTGTTTTCGGCAAAGGAGAAATTGAATATCTCCCCCTCGGGTATACAGCCAATTGCAACTCGCAAATCGCGATCAACCAGACTGGCCTGATAGTCTAAGAATCCTCGAATGCTACAAACAAAATCGCTTTCGCGAAGCGGCACAAAAACACCATACTTGGGCAAGTAGTTGCTAAAAGCCTCAAAAACATTAAATGAGGCTGGCAAATAGTGCAGCCCAAAATTACCAGTACGCCTATTATACTCCGATAAGAATTCGCGCACTCCAGAATCAGCGGGCAAGCCAGCACCATTACGCTCTACGGCGTGCATAGTAGCCCAGGCTATTTTACTGGATTCTCTTAATAGTTTCCGATATCTAGGATCTTGCTCCGCAGCAGCCGAACGAAGTCGAAAATCTACCCACTCCCGACTTCCTTCCTCAGGCAGACGCCACTTCGCAACTTCCTTCAAGCGCGAAATATGAGTGGGCTCTGTATCTCGAAGAAAGCTTCCCCTAGGAACTAAGAGCTTGACCATATCACCCCCAACAGATGAGATAAGCGCCAGGAAATACCCACTCAATTCATAATTCGATGCAATTGTTTTATTTACTCTTAACAGCACAAAGTTTACCGGCAGCGCCATGAAACCGAATACTTTCGCAATCAATGCACGCAAGGACGAGGCTAATCGTGCGGGGCGCTCATAGCGAATATCTGATTAAACGAACAACGCCATCTTCACCGGCCGCACCTGCGATTTTTGTGTCACTGCCTGCTATCGCTGCATTCGCCCAACCCTCGCTGACTAGCATGCTCGACTAGATTCACCTGTGCCCGCAGAAACCAGGATTCAGCGCACATCAAACCGTCATCTGCGACGCTTCGGCTATTTCAAATCATCATGATCCGGCAGTCTGCATTTAGATCGACTCGGCGGTGTCTCTATGCAGCCGACCAAGTCTTACTTGATCGTCGTCGCGGTGCGATGGGCCGTCATTTGTTCGCGACTGCTGGGAACGGCGATGACTAGTCCAACACAGGGTCGATGCTCTCGACCAGCCTGCGAGTATGAAGGATTGGTCGTCGGAACTTACGTCTTAATCTGAACGCCGCAGGCAGCCTCTATCAGGGGATATCTAAGCGAGCGATGCCCCATCACGCCATCATCCTAGGCCCACCCTGCCCTGTACCCCCCTGGCTCCGCACCTGCTCCTGTTGCTCTCGCTGGCTCTGCTCGCTCTGCGCCATCCGCGTCGTCTCCACTTGGCGGTAGCGGTCTTCCACCGGGGTCGACAGCGCGTCGGCGGTCTTCATGCTGGCGAGGTGCGCGGCGGGGTCGGGGTTGGCGTGGCCGACGCGGTAGACGTGCACCATCTCGCCAGGAGCCAGGTTCGCGGTGGGTTGGTTGAAGGCCAGGCGGATGTCGTCCTTGGGGTCGAACTTTTTCTCGACGGCCAGGGCCAGGGCGCTGGCGGTCATGCATTCGCTTTGTTGGTCCCAGGGCTTGCCGACCTGGCGGTCGAGTTGCTCGACGGCGCCGCGGACTTTTTCATACAGGGCGTGGTCGGGGTGGTCGGCGTCCTGGGGCGTGCTGCGTCGCGGCGATGCGGACGCGGGTGCGAGGGCCGCGGTTTGCTGCCGGTCGGCATGCACTTCGACCGGGGCCAGGTCGGTGACTTTTAGCGCTTGTTGCTGGCGCTGATAGGTCGCGTCCAGTTCGTGTTTGATGTTGCCTTCGGCCTTGCTGTCCCAGACCATGCCGCGGCTGGTCCACTGCCCCTGCGCATCGCGCTCGTAGGTGTCGCCGTCGGAGGCCACCAGGCGGCCCGGGTGGCGGGCGGCATCCTTCACCGCCGCCGGCACTTCGCCGTGGCGGGACCAGCCGTATTGGTCGTGGGCGCTTTGGTAGTTCGCGGCCAGGGCGGCCGGGGTCTTGCTGGCGTTGTCGGCAATGATGGCCTGCGACTGTTTTTCGAGTTCGGCCGCGCGTTGCGGCGTCGCGACTTGGGTACAGATGTCCATGACGTTGCGGTCGATGTAGCCGACGGCGACTTGCCGCGACCATGCCTGGGTCTGCGGGTTCCGCTCCCACGAGCTTTCGCGGAAGCTGCGCGCGTCGCGATCGTTCGCGGGCAGCTCGTACGGGTTCTGCGGCCTGGGCGGCGCCGACAAGGCCAGCTCGATGGCGCGGCCGGAGGCTTGGTAGTTCAGCCGGTCGGCAAGCGCCGGCTCGGCCTTCGGCCCGGCCGGCTTGTGCACCGGAATGCCTTCGCTGAAGCGCATCGCGTCCAGGTCGAGCTCTCGCCGGGTCCAGCCGGCCTGCGGTTGTTTGGGGTTGAAGCTCCAGGTCTGGCCCTGAAACTCCTGATGATTGATGCGGTGCTGGTCGATCCACTCGGCCACTTTGTCGCCGGCCACCGCGCCGACTACGCCGCCGATAGCGCCGCCCACGATTGCACCGGGGCCGGTTTCCGACAGGATCGCGGCACCCGCGGCCGCGCCCAGCGCGACACCGCCCAGACCACCGACGTTGCGCGACACCGCGCCCACGATCTTCGATTCAGCACCGAACTGGTTGCCCTGTTCGGACAGGCGCGAGGCGTCGCGATAGGTGGTGGCGGCATCGTAGGCGGATGCGGCTACGCCGAGGACGCCGCCGGCTTTGATGAGGGGCGGACGCACGCGCGTGGCGAAGTCAACCTTGGCCGCTTCTCCGGCGAGGCGGTTGATGCCTTCAACCACTTTGAGTTCGCTGCGCTCGGCTAACAGGGCCTGCGCGGTGGTGGGCGAGACTTTGGGGTTGCGGGCGAGAGTGTCGGGGAGGTCTTGGTGTAGCGCTTGTTGGGCTTTCAGCTCTTGGCTGATGGCCTTCGTCACCTTCGGATCGGCCAGTCGCGCTTCGCGCGCTTGTTCCATCGCCGCCCCGGGCATCAGCGGACTAGTGCGGCTGTCGTATAGCTGGGCACCTTCGCGGTTGAAGATGCGGATCGGAACACCCGTTTCGGCGCGGACATGGTCCAAGTTTTCAGGCAACTGCGCATAGACCTGCGCGCGGACCTCTTCGGGCACATATCGACCGTAGCCTTTATCACCTACACCCGAAGTAAAACGCGCATCGACACCGAGCTCGCTCTCAAGCCGATGAGTTGCCATCGCCCGAATCTCGACCTCGTAGCCCTTGGCTTGCAGATCTTTGATAATCTCAGTCGCGGACTTAGCATTGCCTAGCGTTGTATCAACAATAATGTTCTTTCGAGCTTCGACTGCAGCGCCGCGCAACTCTTTAGCCCATTGGCTCGCGTCCCCATGCGTGTCGTCGGCCCATGTATAAGGGCGTGCCGCACGAAATCCACTCACACCTGGGTGATAGCCTCTAAGACCATCGGGATCGATGGTAACGGCGTCATAGGCGAACCCTATCTCAGCAGCTTGGGCCAAACCTCCTTTACCAGCTCCAGGCTGACCGGCGAGAAAGATAGCCTTGGGCTTGATCTTTGCAGTTGCCTCATTGAATCCGCTACCCGGAATGACTTCTTCGAGAAACACACGCCGATGTGTTTCTCGATCCAGCAACCCGTTAAAGGCATTCATTCGTAGGCCTCCTTGTTCTGCTGGAAGTACTCCCAGAGACCTTGAAGAGACCTACCACTCAAACCTGCGCCCCTAGACTGGGCCAATAGCATCAATCGTCTCTTTTCCTTCGCCCTCTCAATTTCTTCTACACCACCAGTCGACTGAGCAGCGTCCAACTCATAGTTAGCCTCATCAACGAAGCCATCCAGTACGCTCTCAAGCGCCCAGATAGCGTCGTCGAATGGTTGCAAGCGCAACTTCGGCACTGCAAATGGCGCCAGGGCGTTCTGCAGACGATCGATATACTCGGGATAGTCTTGAAGCAACTCCTGCAACTTGGCCGGAACAGCTGGTGGCATCAACCTGTTTTCCATGAAAATTCCTTATTCATAAATATCATATAAACAAAACTCCCGCCTCATGGCATCGGCGGCTCGGTCATGCGAGCGAGTAACTCGGGAAGGTCGCGATGCAGGGCCGATTGCTTTTTGAACCCCCTATGCACTGCCTTGGTGACTTTTGGATCGGCAAGCCGGGCCTCGCGGGCTTGCTCAAGCACCGCTCCGGGCGACGCTGGGCTGATGCGGCCGTCATGGATCTCCAGGCCATCGCAATTAAAGATGCGGAACGGAATTTCTGCTTGACCGCGCACACGGTCCAAGTTGCTTGGCATGTTCTCGTAGCACTGCTTACGAAAGGTTTCTTGGTGATAAAGACCGTGACCGTCCCTGAGGAAGCCACTCAGGAAGCGCGCATCGACGGCGAGTTCGCTCTCCAATCTATGCACGGCCACGACTCGGACTTGAACTTCATAGCGCTCGACCTGCAGTAACCGTATCTGGTCGAGCAGGCTTTCCGCGTCGCTCAACGTGGTATCGATGATGATGTTTTTACGGCCTCGAACCGCCACCTCTTGCAAGGCGGCGGCCCATAGACCGACATCATGCTCGGTATCGAGAGGCCAGGTGTAGGGGCTTGCGTTGC
Organism: Lysobacter sp. CA196; assembly: GCF_052078695.1. Lineage (NCBI taxonomy): Bacteria > Pseudomonadati > Pseudomonadota > Gammaproteobacteria > Lysobacterales > Lysobacteraceae > Lysobacter > Lysobacter sp. CA196. The sequence goes on from NZ_JBQJIN010000017.1 coordinate 5,250, forward strand.
GCAGTTCACGCACATCCGGCCAATAGCTGCGGAGCCTGTCCGGGTCGATCATGATCAGATCATGGCCCAGGTCTGCTTTCGCCATGCCTATCAGGGCGCTTTTCCCTGCGCCCGGCTGGCCCACCAAGAAGATCGCTTTGGGTTGGGAGTGGGATGCGGCCTGCTCCATGCCGCTATCGGGAACGATCCGATCCCAGAAAATCATCTCGCCGACCCTTATGTCCAACACGCGCTCTTGGGAGGTCATTCGAATGCCTTCTTGTGCAGCTTGAAGTAACGCCCAAGCCCGTCAGGATCGCTGTCGAAGCTCAAGAGCGCGCGGCCCATCGTCGATCTTGCGCGTTCGGCCGCGTCGAACAACACGGGGTTTCCGTCGGCCCGCGCGGCTTCAAGCTGTCGAACGGCCTCTTGAAGGAAACAGTCGAGCCGGTTCTGAAGTGCCCAGATGGCCTCGTCCAACGGCTGCACTCGGGGCGTCGGCTGTGCGAATTCATTCAGGACTGTTTGTAAGCTTTCGACATGCCCCGGGTAGTCCTTGAGCAATTCGCGCAACCTGAGCGGGACTTCCGGGGGCGTCAGCTTGGCCTTGAATATCCACATGCGGCGTCCTTTTCCTGAGTGGGCATTGGGGCCGGATAAAAGTCCCCTATTCCGGGGTTGGGTTGCAAGCCCCGTGTGCGGTTATCGCCGCAGATTTCTCGATTATTTTTGTCGAATGCAGGTTATGCGCAACCACGGGTTGCGGTTATGTCGATTCGAGTCTGTGTGCGACGTTCGTCGTGCGCGACTAATGTGCCAACCGACCTCCCCCGCCTATTCCTCGAAGCGGGTCAGGCCTTCGCGATTGCGTTCGTAATGCCGCAGCAGCGGGAACGGCGGCAGCCAGGCTTCGCGGCGCACGGTCCACAGCTCGTAGGTCGGCTGGAACTGGTCGGGGGCGTCGAGGGCGCCCAGGTTCACTTCGATTTCGTCGGCGCTGCGGCCGAACACGGGCGAGCCGCAATGCGGGCAGAAGTGCCGGCCTTGGTAGGCGCGGGTTTCGCCTTCGACGATCACCGCCTCTTCGGGAAAGATCGCCGAGGCATGGAACAGGGCGCCGTGGTGTTTGCGGCAATCGAGGCAGTGGCACAGGCCGACCCGGTAGGGGCGGCCCGTGGCCACGATGCGGACGTTGCCGCACCAACAGCCGCCGGTGTATCGATCCATGGGGCACCTCGTTCGAATTCGACCGAAGCCTTGTTTACGACGAACGCTGCGGCGCTGCAACCGCTGGCCGCGGAAAGCGCCTCAGCCGCGCCAGTTGGCGTGCGTGCTCCAGAACGCGACGCTGCGGCGGTAGGCCTCGCGGTCCAGCGATACGCCGGAGCCGCCCTCTTCCACGCCCAAGGCGTTGCGCATCATGGTGATGGGGGCCATCGGGGTTTCGACGGGTTCGGCGGTGTACATGCAGCCGACCACGCCCCAGTCGGCGTCGGTGACGGTACCTTCCTTGGCCAGTTGTTCGCGGCTGTAGAGGATGACGATGAGGTATTCGGCCACCGGCGGGTCGAGGTCTTCGAACCAGCGCACCAGCACGGGCAGTTCTTCCTTGGTGCGGGCGTCGTAGTCCGAGCGCAGCAGGTGGCGGTTGGCGTCGGTGATCGGCACCGCGAGGCAACGGGTGCTGGTCCAGTTGCGGTGCACGTGCAGTTTGCAGAACGGGGCGTAGCCGTCGAGCACCTGCAGCGGCGGCGCCTGGTTGAGGTGGCGCTCGAACTGTTCGGGGGTGATGTCCTGGATGGTGTTGCGGCGCGGCTCGCGCGGAAACAGGCGGGCGCGGGCGAAGTCGGTGAGGATGATGGTCATGGCTGCATTATCGAGCAGCCGGGGCTTCGGGGCATGGCGACGGTGGGCCGCGTGGTGCTGGTGTGCGGGGTCACGGCGGCTTAAAGCCCCTCACCCCTGCCCCTCTCCCGCACGCGGGAGAGGGGTTCAGTGGATTCGCGGGAGAGGGTCCAAACCGCGAGCTGGGTGCATCAATCCTTGCGGAAGAAATCCAAGGTCCAATGCAGCAAGGTGCCCGAGCCGCCGGAGACATCGTCGGTGACGCGCAGCTTCCACACGCCGTTGGCCACTTTGTCGGTGAGGTCCAGGGTCTGTTCCGGGCTGGGGTTGATCGGGCCGTTGCTGTGCTCGCGCAGCAGATAGGCCTTGCCGTCGGGTGCGATCAGTTCGAGCTTGAGGTCGGTGCGGTGCGGGTGACTGAGGCGGTAGCTGATGCACGCGATGCCGCCGTTGCCGTTCAAGCCGGCGACGGTGAGCGGGCTTTCGACCACGGTGTTGTCGTTGATGAGGTGGTCGGCCGGGTTGGCGAACACTGCGCGCGGGCGAGCGTCGTAGCCGTCGCCATAGGTGGCCATGACGCTGGCGCCGGTCATGTCGGTGCGCGCTTTCAGGCGCAGGAAGTAAGTGAGCGGAAAGTCGGCGTGCGGGTCGCGGTCGACTCGGCAGAAGGTGCTCCAGACGCCGCTGGTCCGGCAGTGGTATTCGGTATCGGTCGGCGGCGCGCCTTCGCGCACGTACAGCGTGCCGGCGCCGGTGCCGGGGCCGAATTGGGTGTTGAGATAGAAGCCCGGTGCGGCGCCTTCCGGCTTCATGACGTTGAACAACAACGACTCGCCGGCTTTCAGGGTGATGCCGACACGGGTGAGGTCGTTGGCCAGGCGGTTGGCGTCGAGGTACGGCAACACCGTCAATTGCACCGGCAGACGGTGGGTCTTCGAGGCGGCGGTCGCGACCAGGGTCGCTTCATAGCTGCCGATCGATGCATCGGTAGATGCGGTGAAGGCGATGCTGGTGGGGCCGTAGGGGTTGACGACCGCCGGGCTGAAGCTGGCGGTGACGCCGGGCGGCAGGCCTTCCATCGAGAACGCGATGGGCTGGTTCCAGGCGTGCAACGGCCGTGCGTTGATCTCCAGCCAGCCGCTGATGCCGGCCTGCTGGGTCACCGCGACCAGGGCCCGGCTGCGGCCGATCGTCCACAGGGTGAAATCGGGGTCCGGGTTGACGTAAAGGTCCATCGGCACGCCGCGGGTGATGGGACCCGATGCGCCGCTAATCGTGATCGGGTATTTGCCCTGCTGCGCTTGCGCGGAGGCCTTGAGGGTGAGGGTCGAATTCACCGCGGCCTTGGCGCGCGGGCTGACCGGGTTGAGGCCGAAGGTCGCAGTCACGCCTGCGGGCAAGCCGGCCACGCTCAGCATGACCGGGTCGCTGAAGTCGTTGCCGGTGACCGTAATGGGCACTTGGCTGCTGCCGCCGATGTAGGTGATGTGCTGGGTGCCGGACACCGTCACCTTGAAGCCCGAATCGGCGGTGACGGTGAGGTTCGCCGTGGCGCTGCGCACGAGCTTGTCGTACTTGCCGCTGACGGTGATCGGATAGGTGCCGGCCGGCACGCCGGCGGCGATCGCCAGGGTGAGCCGGGAGCGCGCATTGCCGCTGGGTGGTGGGCTGATCGAGGCCGGCGAGAAACTGGCGGTGACGCCTGCGGGCAAGCCCGATGCGGTGAGTACGGCGGGCCGGCTGAAGCGGTCGATGCTGGTCACGACGACGTAGGCGAACACCGAGCTTTCGCGGCTGGTGGCGACGTTGCCGGGGTCGATGCCGAGGCTGAAATCGCCGGTGTTGATTGCGGTGGGTGACGCTTGGGTTTGTGCATGAGCGCCGGTCGTCGTTGCCAACGCCAGCAGAGCAAAAGCGCAGACATGCTGAGCGAACACGCGCAGCCGCTGCAGGGGGATAGCCATGAGGCCACTCCTGAAGAATGAGGATGAAGGTGACCGAGCCCCTGGTGCCGGCCGGTGCGGTAATGCGCGGCGATGCTTCGACGCGCGGCGATCTTGGCAGAACGCCTAGCGGCCTAATGAGAAAGCCGGCATGGTTTCGGATGCGCGGTCGCGCTTGTTGCACGGTCTTGGCGAGGGATAGCTGACTGCGTTTTGTTTGGTTTTCGCGCAGTTGGTTTTTTGCGAGCGTGCGTTGCGGTGTTGGCGTGATCGGCGTCGCGGATCGGGTTGGGGCGTGCCGGGAAACGATGTGTGGTGTTTAGCTGGGTGGATTACCGCGGCGTTGGTGTTTTGTTTTCTGCTGAGGGTAACTATTGCCTGGGTTGGTAAAAGCAAATCTCCCTCCCTTCTTTTTTCAAAGGGGGAGTGAAGCTGCGGTCGGCTTCTGAAGCAGACGGGGAGGTACTGCCTCATCTGATAAAAGCAAATCCCCCCTCCCCCCCTTTTTCAAAGGGGGGAATGGCAACGGCTAGAGCGTTATCGCCTTGGCAAAGTGGGAACGGCAACGGCAAGACCAGAAGCCGCGGGTAGGAACTACGGCTCCCTTTGAAAATCGCCCCCTTTGAAAAAGGGGGCTGGCGCCTGCGTGGCATGTTTGAGGTGGGTGTGGCTGCGCCGGGGGGATTTGCTCTGGCTCGGTCGCAACGACCGTTTCGCATCGGCGATTCCAAGAAAACAACGACGTGAATGAAAGGACCGCAACGTGCATCTGGAACCCAGCCGAAGGGCCTGCCCGCAAGACTCGCTCGCCATCCTCGGCTGATGCAAACAGAACCCGCCAAAAAAAACAGGCCCGCATTGCGGGCCTGTTCGGTTCGGATACGGCGATCAGCGATTACATGTTGCGGCGGTATTCGCCGCCCACGTCGTACAAGGCGTGGCTGATCTGGCCCAGGCTGTGGGTCTTCACCGCTTCCATCAGGCTGGCGAACACGTTCTTGCGGTCGCGCGCGGACGCCTGCAGGCTGCGCAGGCCTTCGCTGGCGTAGGCGTTGCGGCCCTGCTGGTACGACAACACGTTGTCGATCTGCTGGCCCTTTTCGCCTTCGGTCGAACGGATCAGTTCGATCTCGGTGACGATGTCGCCGCCATGATCCTTCGGCAGGAAGGTGTTGACGCCGACCAACGGCAGGCTGCCGTCGTGCTTCTTGTGCTCGTAGTACAGGCTCTCTTCCTGGATCTTGCCGCGCTGGTACATGGTGTCCATGGCGCCGAGCACGCCGCCGCGCTCGCTGATCGCCTCGAACTCCTTGTAGACGGCCTCTTCGACGATGTCGGTGAGGTAGTCGACGGCGAAGCTGCCCTGCCAGGGGTTCTCGTTGAAGTTGAGGCCCAGTTCCTTGTTGATGATCATCTGGATCGCGACCGCGCGGCGCACGCTTTCTTCGGTCGGAGTGGTGATGGCTTCGTCGTAGGCATTGGTGTGCAGGCTGTTGCAGTTGTCGAACAGCGCGTACAGGGCCTGCAAGGTGGTGCGGATGTCGTTGAACTGGATCTCCTGCGCGTGCAGGGAGCGGCCGCTGGTCTGGATGTGGTACTTCATCATCTGGCTGCGCGGGTCGGCGCCGTAGCGCTCGCGCATGGCGCGGGCCCAGATGCGGCGGGCGACGCGGCCGATGACGGTGTATTCCGGGTCCATGCCGTTGCTGAAGAAGAACGACAGGTTCGGCGCGAAGTCGTCGATCTTCATCCCGCGCGCGAGGTAGTACTCGACGATGGTGAAGCCGTTGCTCAGGGTGAAGGCGAGCTGGCTGATCGGGTTCGCGCCGGCTTCGGCGATGTGGTAGCCGCTGATCGACACCGAATAGAAGTTGCGGACGTTGTTGTCGACGAAGTACTGCTGGATGTCGCCCATCATGCGCAGGGCGAACTCGGTGCTGAAGATGCAGGTGTTCTGGGCCTGGTCTTCCTTGATGATGTCGGCCTGCACGGTGCCGCGCACGGTGGCGAGGGTGCGGGTCTTGATGGCTTCGTAGGTTTCGGCGTCTACGACCTGGTCGCCGGTGACGCCAAGCAGGCCCAGGCCGAGGCCGTCGTTGGTCTCGGGCAGCAGGCCGCTGTATTGCGGTCGCTTGCGTCCGGCGAACATCGCTTCGATCTTGTCGTGGGCGGCGTCCCAGCGGGCGCCGTCCTCGCGCAGGTATTTCTCGACCTGCTGGTCGATGGCGGTGTTCATGAACATCGCCAGCAGCATCGGCGCGGGGCCGTTGATGGTCATCGACACCGAGGTGGTCGGCGCGCACAGGTCGAAGCCGGAGTACAGCTTCTTCATGTCGTCCAAGGACGCGATGTTGACGCCGGAGTTGCCGATCTTGCCGAAGATGTCCGGACGCACCGCCGGGTCTTCGCCGTACAGGGTGACGCTGTCGAACGCGGTCGACAGGCGCGCAGCCGGCTGGCCGACGCTGAGGTAATGGAAGCGGCGATTGGTGCGCTCGGGCGTGCCTTCGCCGGCGAACATGCGGATCGGGTCTTCGCCGGTGCGGCGGTACGGGTACACGCCGCCGGTGTAGGGGTAATAGCCCGGCAGGTTTTCTTTCTGCAGGAAGGTCAGCAGCTCGCCCCAGCTCTTGTAGGTCGGGGCGGCGATCTTCGGGATCTTCTGGTGGCTCAGCGAGTCGCGGTAGTTCTCGACCCGGATGACCTTGTCGCGGACCTTGTATTCGTTGACGTCGTCGGTGATCGACTTCAGTCGCGCGGGCCAGTCGCGCAGCAGCTTGAGGGCTTCGGAGGTGAGGGATTGGACGGCGTCGTTGTAGCGCTGGCGCAGGGTGACGAGGGTGCGGTCGACGGCGACCGGGCCGCCCTCACCCGCGCCTTCGGCGCGACCTCTCCCGCCGGCGGGAGAGGTGTTCTGCTCGGCCCCCTCTCCCGCCTGCGGGAGAGGGCCGGGGTGAGGGCTCGAAGCCAACAACGCTTCAGCCGCATACAGGTCGAGCTGCTTCGGCAACTCGGGGTCGTCGAGGTCGTGCAAGGACTGCCAGTACGACTGCGCGCGGTCGGCCACGTCGGCCTGGGTTTCGATCTGGCGGTTGATGCCGCGGCCCTGCTCGGCGATCTCGGCGAGGTAACGCACGCGGCTGCCGGGGATCAGCACGGTGGCGCGCGGTTCCTTGAGCGAGGTGTCGACCTCGGGGGTCCACTTCTCGGCCGGCAGCGACAGCTTTTCGCGCAGCAGGCGGCACAGGTTGACGAACATCCAGCTGATGCCGGGGTCGTTGAACTGGCTGGCGATGGTCGGATAGACCGGGACGTCTTCGTCCTTGGTCTGGAAAGCGACGCGGTTGCGCTTCCACTGCTTGCGCACGTCGCGCAGGGCGTCTTCGGCGCCGCGCTTGTCGAACTTGTTCAGCACGACCAGTTCGGCGAAGTCGAGCATGTCGATCTTCTCGAGCTGGCTCGGCGCGCCGAAGTCGCTGGTCATGACGTACATCGGGAAGTCGACCAGGTCGACGATTTCCGAGTCGGACTGGCCGATGCCGGCGGTCTCGACGATGACCAGGTCGTAGCCCAGGCCGCGCAGGAAGCCGATGCAGTCCTTGAGCACGGTGTTGGTGGCCGAATGCTGGCGGCGGGTGGCCATCGAACGCATGTACACGCGCGGGCTGCGCAGCGAGTTCATGCGGATGCGGTCGCCGAGCAGCGCGCCGCCGGTGCGGCGGCGGGTCGGGTCGACCGAGATCACCGCCATGCGCATGTCGGGGAAATTGGCGAGGAAGCGGTTGAGCAGTTCGTCGGTCACCGAGGACTTGCCGGCGCCGCCGGTGCCGGTGATGCCGACCACCGGGGTCTTGCCGCCGGCCAGTTGCCACTGCTTGCGCAGGTGGGCGAGTTGGGCTTCGTCGAGCAGGCCCTCTTCGATCGCCGAGAGCATCTTGCCGATGGTGATCTCGTCGTCGATGGCGGCCGGCTTGTCCGGCGTGATGTCGGCAATGCGGCCCTCGTTGGCGCGGCGGACGACGTCTTCGATCATCGCCACCAGGCCCATGTGCATGCCGTCGTTGGGGTGGTAGATGCGCTCGACGCCGTAGGCCTGGAGTTCGCGGATTTCTTCCGGGGTGATGGTGCCGCCACCGCCGCCGAACACGCGGATGTGACCGGCGCCACGCTCCTTGAGCATGTCGACCATGTACTTGAAGTACTCGACGTGGCCGCCCTGGTAGCTGGACAGGGCGATGCCGTCGGCATCTTCCTGCAGCGCGGCGCGGACCACGTCCTCGACCGAGCGGTTGTGGCCGAGGTGGACGACTTCGGCGCCCTGCCCCTGGATCAGGCGCCGCATGATGTTGATCGCGGCGTCGTGGCCGTCGAACAGGCTGGCAGCGGTGACGAAACGCAGCGGCGTGGCGTCGGGCTGTGCGGCAGGAATGTTGGCGGCGGTCGTGCTCATGGGCATCTCGGTACGCAGTACGGGCTGTGCGTATTGTAGCTCCGGGCGGCAGTTTCGGTCTGGCGGCCGGCCGTGCGGGGGCGAACGGTGGGGCGTAAGCGGGGTCGGACCAGGGGCTTTGGGGTAGGAGCGGCGCAAGCCGCGACCGCGTAGGTGCCCGATAGCGGCGCGAAGATGAAGGCTGGCACAGTCGTTGCGGCCGATGCGGAACGCCATCGCGTTGCAGGCCGTGACGGCGCGAGCGTGTTCGTGCGCGGTCGCGGCTCGCGCCGCTCCTACGCTTAAGCCGAAGCGTGTCTGAACGCCGCGCGCCGCGCGGTCAACAGGCGCCGCGGCAACGGCGTTGTCCTCGGTACCGGCGGGTGGCCGCCGGGTGCGAGGAGAACGGTATGGCTATGCGTCCTTTGATGATGGCGGCGGTGCTCGGGGTGGCGTCGTTGGCGGGTGTGCATGCACCGCAAGCGCAGGCGCGAACTTATCAGGCGCGCACCTATGTGGATGTCGACGTGCGGGTGGCGCCGCCCCCGCCGCGCTACGAGCGGGTACGGGTGCGCCCGGGCTATGTGTGGGCGCCGGGACATTGGCGTTGGGACGGCCGCGGCTATCGCTGGGTCGGCGGCCACTACGTCGCCGCGCGCCGCGGTTATGTCTATGTGGGGCCGCGCTGGCATCCCTACGGGCCGGCCTGGCGTTTCCGCGACGGCTACTGGGCCCATCGCTGACCCTCACTGGGTGTGACGCGTCGCGATATTGGACGCGTCACACCTTCCGCTGTCGCCGCATTCCTTCGCAGCGCCTTCGATGTTTCAGGATTTGACCGCGCGCGCGATGGCGTTGCGGCGGTCGGCATTGCCGGCATCGGAGCGATGCAGGTCGAAACTCGCGCTGGTGCCGGCCTGGCCGAGCGCACGTGCGAGGGTCGCGGCCAGGGTCGCGCGGTCGTCTTCGAACCCGCCGTGGGTGGTCGTGGTCGAGGCATCGGGCGAACCCTGCGGCTGGCCCGCGGTCGGCGCCTGCACCCAATCGATACGGCCGCTGTCGATCAGTTCGCGCAGTTCGGCGTTGCCCTGTTCGCCGCCTTTTTCCAGGAACCGCGCCATGCCGAGCAAGGGCGTGCCGTGACGATAAGCGCGGTTGATCCAACTGCGCGCCTGGGTTTCGAGCGCATGCGCGACCAGGTACAGCAAGGACTTGTGATAGATGTCGGCGCAGTCGTCGTCGTTCTCGGCCTTGTCGGTCAGGGTGAACAAGGACAGGCGCTTGATCGCGCCGCTGCGCAAGGCCGGCGCATAGGTCTGCAGGAACAATTCGACGCTGATCGCCGGCGCCCACAAGGCCACGCTTTCGATCTGCAGGCCGAGGCTGCGCATGCCGACCGCGGGGCCGTCCGGCACGATGCCGTCGCAGGTCAGCAACTGCACCAAGGGCGCGAACAACACCGAGCCGGCGCTGTGCGCGGTGAGGTGCAACTCCACACTGGGATCGTGGTCGATCCATTCACCGAGCAGACGCGCGACCAAGGCCGCGCCTCCGGCCTCCTGGGCGCCACCGTTGGCCAGCGCCACGCGTGCGGTGGTCGCGAGCAAGGCGTTTTCCTTCATCTCGTCCCACAGCAACTTGCCGCCGGCGACGCGGGCCAGCGGTTCGAGGGTGTCGTCGAGACGATCGAGCAACAGGTCCTTGGCCTTGTCGACGATGCCTTCGCTGCGCGGCCGAGCGACGTCGCGCAGGATGTTGCCGAGGGTGCTCCAGACGTCGCTTTTCCAGACGAAGGCGAGCGGATAGACCTGCCGGTCGAGCAGGGTTTCGCGGTAGTCGGCGACGCGCTGGATCGCGCTCTGCTCCGGCACCAGGCCGCCGTGGGCATAGAGCATGACCCGCTTTTTGTTCCAGCCCGCGGTGATGCGCGGCAGGTCGTCGCGTACCAGGTTGCGGACGTTGTCGAGGGTGGTACCGAAGCGTCCGCCGTCGCGCAGGGCCCCGTCGTTGCCGAGGCTGACGATATGCGGGCGCAGATCGGCCTGCGAATAGCCGGTGGACTGGCGGGCGACACTGGAATGATTGATCGCGCTGGACTGCGCCTTGTGCAGGCGCACCGGCACCGCCAGGCGCGCGACCCAGACGTCGGTGCCGCGCTCCAGCCATTCGTCGTAACCGATATAGCCGTAACCGCCGCGCCCCCAGTCCTTGCCCCAGGAGTTCTGAATCCAGAAACCGCCTTCGTCGTAACCGACGATGGCGAAGGCGTGATAACCGGCGAGCTCCTGCTGCGCCCAGACAATGCGGCCGCGCGCGGGGTCGTCCCAGCCGTCGTGCACCGCGCTCGATGCGTACAGCACGCCGACTTCGGCGAAGGCCGCGTGCATCGCCACCAGGTCTTTGTGATTGACCCGAAAATAGGCGCCGAGCGGGCGCTGCGCGGCGTCGCGGGCCCGCGCTTCGGTGTAGGTCTCCATCGCCGTGCCGGACTGGTACGGCCAGACCTTGTCCGTGCACACGCCGTGGTGGTGCCAGCCCTTCATGGCGCCGCGGCAGCTGGAGCCGGAATAGCTTTCGCCGCGCCATTCGTCGTAGCGGCGCGCCATGTCGTAGAACATGCGGGTACTGACCGCGGCCAGCTTGGCGCGCGGTGCGCGCTTGCGCAGCAGGGCGTGGGCGACGGCGGCCAAGCCGAACGCGGTGCAGGCGCCTTCGTCGCCCTGGTCGAGCACCGGCAGACGCAGCTTCAGATGCTCCGCCAGCGGAATGCGCACCGGCACGTCGATCAGGGTCGGCTCGAACATGCGGTCGCGAAAATCGGCCGTGTCCGGACGCGCATCGAGCAACCGGCGCCGCGCCGCGCTGCGCGCGACCCGCCCGGCGCCGGCCTTCGGCGTGACTTCGAGTTCGGACTCCTCGAAGGCCTCGTGTCGAAGCGTGGTGCCGGTGCGTGCGCGGCGCGCGGTTTTGCGGGCGATGGCCATGGCGGGTCCTGATGAATATCGGTTCGCAATGCAGAAAACGGCCTGGCCGCGCCGCTGCGGACACCGGTCCGCACTGAACGCGGCGAGTCCGGTGGCGCCCGCAGCGGACGCACGGCGAAACGACAACTGCGGCAAAGCGCGCACCACGCACTAGACCGCGCCCCGGGCCGGGCGACGCAGGGGCGAGTGTGAGCGCGCTCGTCGGTCGCGCCGATGACAGCCGCGGCCACGCCGGCCCTGGCGATCGGCGCCTTGGCGGTGCGATCGGCGAACGCCGCGACGGCGGCCGAAACCCCTTCCGCACGGGGCTTCACAGGCCTTCACCGAGGCCGTTCCAGCCACGATTGCCCCGCCCCTGCAATACCTAGCCGTATTGCCCGATTGCTTTAGACTACGGCCCCTACGGCGGGCCCCTGCGGTTGCGGCGTACAGGCGAATCCATTTCCATTCAACGACTTACCACCACCAGGCGTCCTTAGCGCTTCGCGCAATGCCGCGCCGGTCCGGAGCACCCGATGATTTTCGAAACCCTCGACACCTTCGGCCATGAGCAGGTCGTGTTCTGCCATAACAAGGACGCCGGCCTGAAGGCCATCATCGCGATCCACAACACCGTGCTCGGCCCGGCGCTGGGTGGCCTGCGGATGTGGCCGTACAAGACCGAGCAGGACGCGCTCAACGACGTGTTGCGTCTGAGCCGCGGCATGACCTACAAGAACGCGGTCGCCGGCCTCAACATCGGCGGCGGCAAGGCCGTGATCATCGGCGACCCGGCCGCCGACAAGTCCGAAGCGCTGTTCCGTGCGTTCGGCAAGTTCGTCGATTCGCTGGGCGGCCGCTACATCACCGCCGAAGACGTCGGCATCGACGTCAACGACATGGAATACGTGTACCGCGAGACCGAATACGTCACCGGCGTGCACCAGGTTCACGGCGGTTCGGGCGATCCCTCGCCGTTCACCGCCTACGGCACCCTGCAGGGCCTGATGGCGGCGCTGAACAAGCGCTTCGGCGACGAGGAAGTCGGCAAGTACAGCTACGCCGTGCAGGGCCTCGGCCACGTCGGCATGGAATTCGTGAAGCTGCTCAAGGAGCGTGGCGCGAAGATCTTCGTCACCGACATCAACAAGGGCCTGGTCGACAAGGCCGTGTCCGAGTACGGCGCCGAAGCGGTGGGCCTGGACGAGATCTACGACGTACCGGCCGACGTGTACTCGCCGTGCGCGCTGGGCGGCACCGTCAACGAGCAGACCTTGCCGCGCCTGAAGGCCAAGATCATCTGCGGCGCGGCCAACAACCAGCTGGCCAACAACGCCATCGGCGACGAAGTGTCCAAGCGCGGCATCCTGTACGCACCGGACTACGCGGTGAACGCCGGCGGCGTGATGAACGTGGCGCTGGAACTCGACGGCTACAACCGCGAGCGCGCCATGCGCATGATGCGCACGATCTATCACAACCTCGCCCGCATCTTCGAAATCGCCGAGCGCGACAGCATCCCGACCTACACCGCCGCCGATCGCCTGGCCGAAGAGCGCATCAGCGCGATCGGCAAGCTCAAGCTGCCGATGGGTCGGTCGACGCCGAGCTTCCGCGGACGCATCCGCAGCGGCCACTGAGCCACACCACGACGGGGCCCATCGGCCCCGTCGTCGTATCTGAGGTAGGGGTTTGCCCCGCCGCTGCGTTTTGCTGAATGCGCGCAGGCGCGTCGCCGGGTCGCGGCCCGAACGCGGCCTCCTCCACAGTCTGTGCAATGAACGGGATACTCGCCATGCGCAAACACTTCATCGCAACCGCCGTGATCATGGCCATCGCCGTCGCCGCCCAGGCTGGCGAAGCCGTCGCACCGCCCCAGGCCCATACCGAAACCCTGGACTACGAGCGCCAGGAACAATGGCAGGCCGCGCGCGACAAGGCGCAGTCGCCGATCGACATCGTCACCGCTTCGGCGATCCCCGCCGCCGACAACGAGCCGCGGAGTCTGGAATTCACCCATACGCGCAGCGCGATCGACTCGGTCGAGGACAACGGCCACGCTGTTCAGGTGGACACTCACCTGACCGAGGCGAGCATCCGCGGCCGTCATTTCACCCTGAGCCAGTTCCATTTCCACGCCCAGAGCGAGCACACCCTCGACGGCAAGCATTTCCCGCTCGAAGGCCACTTCGTGTTCAAGGCCCAGGACGGGCGCCTGGCCGTGGTCGGCGTGATGTATGCCGAAGGCGCGGCCAATCCGGTCGCCCAGCAGGTGATCGACGACCTCAAGCCGGGCAAGCACGAAGCCGCACCGGCGCAGCGCGAGATCGATATCGAGGCGCTGTTACCGAAATCGCATGCTTACTATCACTACCTGGGCTCGCTAACGACCCCACCGTTGTCGGAAAATGTGGAGTGGTACGTGCTGCCCGCGCCGGTGACGATGTCGAAGGCGCAGATCCAGGCGTTTCTGTTCCACTACCGCCGCAACAACCGCAACATCCAACCGCTCAACGGGCGGCCGCTGATTCGTTACGAGGGCTGATATGCGCAGTTTTCCCCTGGGTGAAGAGATCGATGCGCTGCGCGATGCCGTGCGCCGTTTCGCCGAAGCCGAGATCGCACCGCGTGCGGAGCAGATCGATCATGACAATGCGTTCCCGCAGGACCTGTGGCCGAAACTAGGCGAGATGGGCCTGCTGGGCATGACCGTGCCGGGCGAATACGGCGGCAGCGAGATGGGTTATCTGGCGCATCTGGTGGCGATGGAGGAAATCTCCCGCGCCTCCGGTTCGGTCGGCCTGTCCTACGGCGCGCACTCCAACCTGTGCGTGTCCAACCTCTATGCCAACGGCAACGAGGCGCAGCGCTCGAAGTACCTGCCCAAGCTGTGCACCGGCGAGTGGAAGGGCGCGCTGGCGATGAGCGAGCCCGGCGCGGGTTCGGATGTAGTCGGCTCGATGAGCTGCCGCGCCGAGCGCAAGGGCGATGTGTGGGTCGCCAACGGCAACAAGATGTGGATCACCAACGGCCCCGAGGCCGATGTGCTGGTGGTGTACATGCGCACCGCGGGCAAGGACGCCGGCAGCAAGTGCATGACCGCCTTCATCGTCGAGAAGGGCATGAAGGGCTTCAGCACCGCACAGAAGCTCGACAAGCTCGGCATGCGCGGCTCCAACACCTGCGAGCTGGTGTTCGAGGACTGCGAGATTCCGGTCGAGAACGTACTCGGCGAAGTGCACCACGGCGTCAAGGTGCTGATGAGCGGCCTCAACACCGAGCGCCTGGTCCTGACCGGCGGCCCGCTGGGCCTGATGCAGTCTGCGCTCGACATCGCCCTGCCCTACGTGCGCGAGCGCAAACAGTTCGACGTGGCGATCGGCACCTTCGGCCTGATGCAGGGCAAGATCGCCGACATGTACACCGCGCTGCAGTCGAGCCGCGCCTTCGCCTACCAGGTGGGACGCGACTTCGACGCCGGCTACAAGAGCCGCGTCGATGCGGCCTCGTGCCTGCTGCACGCCTCCGACGCCGCCGTGCAGGTGGCGCTGGAAGCGATCCAGACCCTGGGCGGCAACGGCTACATCAACGAGTACCCGACCGGCCGCATCCTGCGCGACGCCAAGCTGTACGCGATCGGCGCCGGCACCAACGAGATCCGCCGCATGCTGATCGGCCGCGAGCTGTTCGACGGCAAGAGCTGATTCCCCGGTTGTCTGGTTAGAGCAAAAACGCCGTCGCAGTTGCGACGGCGTTTTTGTTTTGGCGGCGGTGTTGAAAAGTACATCGCCATCGATTGTTCGTGAAGAGCAAGAGCAAATCTCCCCCAACCCCTCTTTTCCAAAGAGGGGGCCTTTTTGCTGCGACGTGATCGTGCGCAGCGCTGTGCGGGTCGTCCTGCGCAGCGGCGCAGTTGCGCCTCGCCCAGGTCGCGCCGATCAACTCCCCTCTTTAAGAAAGAGGGGTTGGGGGACCTGCTCCGCGCTCTTCCGTCAGAACGGCACCGACCAACTCGCAAACGCGCGCAGATAATCCTCGCCGCGCTCGCGGCGTTGGTCGAAGTCGAAGCGCAATACGCTGCCTCGGCCGAAGCGGGTGCTCAAGCCCAGGCCGAACACGCCGACGTCGCGGGCCAGGGGCTCGCTCGCGATCGGCGACCACACGTCCAGGGCGGTGAAGCGGGCGTCGATGAAGTCGCCCGACTGCGCCAGGGTGCGCTGCCATTCGGCGCGGCCGTCCAGGGTCAGCAGGGCCGAACCGATGCGCCATTCGCGCTGCATCCGCGCTCCCACTAGCGCCTGCGTTGCGCTCAAGGTCGAATCGCCGGCGCTGAGGCCGAAACCTGCCGCGCCGGGTTCGTCGAAGCCGCTGCGGTCCAGACGCACCGACTGCACGCCGACATAGGGCGTGACCATGCCGTTGGCGCTCTCGAAGCGATGCCCCAGTTGCGCGTCGAGCTGCAGATAACGATTGGCGTAGCTCGTGCCGACGCCGAAGTCGGCAGCGCCGAGCATGACCTCGCGTTCGAGATGGCGGTCCATGCGCCCCAGCGCGGCGCGGCCCAGCAGATAGTTCCCGCCACTGTTCCAGGCCGCATAGAACTGGCCTTCGATGTGGCGGTTGCGTTCGCGGTCGCGACGCAGTTCATGGCGTGCGTAACCGTCGGTTTCGCTGAGCGCGGCGCCGTAGCGCAGTGCGCCCTGGCGACGATCGTGGCCGACGATCCAACCGCTCGCGTCGAGGTCGAAGCGGCCGGCGGTCGCGCGTTGGGCGTCGATGCGATCGGCCCAGGCGCCGTCGCGCGGGTTCGCATACTGCGCGTCCAGACGCGATTCCAGCGCGCGGCGGTTGCCTTCGATCGCCATCATCGCAAAGGCGGCATCGGCGCTGTGCAATTCGCCGGACAGGCTCGCCAGCGAGCGCTTGGCGATCTCCGGCGTGGCCGACTGTTGCAGAGCGCCGGCCGCTGCGCTGAAGGCGCCCTGCGCGCCGGCGTCGCCGCTGACGACGGTGTTGCGGTCGAGTTCGTCGAAGGCGCCGTCGACGCGTTCGGCGGCCGCGGCCGCGGCGCCCTGCACGCCCATCGCTTGCGCGGCGGCGGTGATGTTGAGCGAGACGATGTCGAGCCAGGCCTGGGTGCTGCTGTAGCCCGGCACCGCGACCAGGAACACGTTGGACGCGGTCGTCAGCGAGGTGAACGCGCCGCTGATGCTGCCGGCGTTGACGAACACCTCGCGGCTGGAACGGGTATAGCCCGGCAATTGTCCGAGCACGTGCGCATTGCCGGCCAGGCTCGCATTGCCGGTCACTTCGAGCTTGGAGCCGATCAAGAACTGCAATTGCCCGGCAGGGGATTGCTGGTAGCTGTCGACGCGCAGGCTGGCGCCCTCGATCCGCACCGCGCCCTGGTTGTCGACGCGGTTGCCGATGCGCGCGCCGTTGCCACCGACGAAAGTGGCGCCGGCACGCACCGTCAATGGCGACACGGTCGAGGCGTTGTCGGCGAGCCGCAACACGCCGCCGGCGACATCGGTGGCGCCGGTATAGGTATGCGCCGTAGTGCTGTCCAGGCGCAGCGTGCCGCTGCCTTCCTTGATCAGGCCGCCGTTGCCGCTGAGCGGGTTGGACCAGGTCGAGCTGCCGTCGAACGACACCCGCACGTCGCCCCAGTCGAGCCGATGCGGGCCGCGCACCGAGGCGCCGACATCGAGCAGGCCCTGGCCGAACACCGGGTCGACGCCGGGCGCGCCGAGGTCCTTGGCGTTGCCGAGCAGGGTCTGCCGCACCAGGTCGTTGTTGAAGTACGGGAACGCCTGCCACACCAGCGCCGCGGCGCCGGACACCTGCGGCGCGGCGAACGAGGTGCCCTGGATGAACCAGTAGGTCGGGCTGCCGACCGCATCGTTGACGCCGGTCGCGATGACGTTGCCGGGCGCGACCAGGCAGTAGTTCATGGCGATGCCGCAGGCATTGGAGTAGCTCGCCAACTGGGTCGGGTTGTTGCTGTCGAGCGCGGCCGCGGCGATCCAGCCGCGTTCGAGCACGTGGGCGCCGGCGCCCTGGCTCGGCAGCGAGGCGTTGTCGGACGGCTGCGGCTTGGCTTCGTTGCCGGTCGCGAACACGACCAGGCCGCCGTTGTCGATGAAAGGCTTGTAGGCGTTGATGAAGCTGACGGTGACGCTGTCGCCGGTCCAGTACAGGCCGCCCCAGGAGTTGTTCATGATGCGCACGCCGGCGTTCATGAGGTCGCGCGAGACGATGTCCAGGCCGCCGGCGTCGCGCGCTTCGTTGCCCTGTCCGGAGCCGTCGTCGCTCGGCCGGGTGTCGGAGAGGATGCGCGCCGAGACGATGCTCGCGCCCGGGGCGATGCCGCCGGGCCAGCTGCCCACCGCGGTGCCGGCGGCGATCTGGGCGACATAGGTGCCGTGGCCGAGCACGTCGTCGATGGCGTGGTTGTTGCTGCGCGGATCGGTGTAGATCAAATGCGGGCCGACCCGCCCGGCCAAGGCCGGATGGGTGCGGCGCACACCGCTGTCGACCACGCCGATGCGCACGCCCTGCCCGCTCAGGCCGAGCGCATGCGCGGCGCGGGTGTTGGTCAGTGCCAGATGAGCGTCGACCGCCGGCTGGGCCGGGTTCGGCGCCGGCGGCGTGGTCGGGGGCGGAGTCGCTGGCGGCGGTGTCGGGCGGACTGCTTCGGCGCCGCCTCCGCCACCGCCACCGCAGGCGCTCAGGATGGCCAGGCTCAGCGCACACAGCGCCAGCCGCGAACTGCTTCGCGCTGCCGGTCCGAATCGTTTCATGGCTCAGCTCCCCGTCGGGGACGGCCCGCCGTTCGCACCCCTGCGACACGGCCGCGCGTCGCCTTCGTTTTAATCCAAGCCGCACGCCACGACAATCGAAACCGCAGGTTTTTCGCGCAGATTTCGCCAGGCGAGTGAGCCGCGAGAACCGTTGTCCAGGCGCTTCGGCTTGCTTCGGTTTGCTTCGACTCAAAAACCCCGTTCGACCGAGCAGCCCGCTTCGATCCGGCCCGCTCCGGCCCGGCCGCCGCGCATGCCCCTACCCCAATGGGCGCGCGAGCCCCTCCAGCGTTCAGCTGCCTGCCGGGTTCGTAGAGGCCGGGGCAAGGGCAATTGTTTGTTTTTCGTTAGTCGGCGCCCGATATTTGCCGCGCTGCAGCATGGCGCCGCATAATCCGGCGGTTCCGGCCCCGCGCCGGCCTCCGCCTACGCCACAGTTTTTGGAGTTCCGCCATGAGCGATGTCGTCATCGTCGGTGCCAAGCGCACCGCCATCGGTTCTTTCCTCGGCCAGTTCACCGGCGTCCCGACCCCGACCCTGGGCAGCGCCGCGATCACCGGCGCGCTCGAGCAGGCCGGCGTCGCCGCCGACCAGGTCGACGAAGTCATCATGGGCTGCGTGCTCCCGGCCGGCCTCGGCCAGGCCCCGGCGCGCCAGGCGGCGCTCAACGCCGGCCTGCCGACCTCGGCCGGCTGCACCACCATCAACAAGGTCTGCGGCTCGGGCATGAAGGCGATCATGCTCGCCCACGACCTGATCAAGGCCGGCTCGGCCAAGGTCGTCGTCGCCGGCGGCATGGAGTCGATGACCAACGCCCCGCACCTGCTCAACAACTCGCGCACCGGTATCCGCTACGGCAGCACCGAGATGCTCGACCACATGGCCTGGGACGGTCTGACCAACCCCTACGACGGCAAGGCCATGGGCGTGTTCGGCGACGCCGCTTGCGAGAAATACGGCCTGGATCGCACGGCGATCGACGCGTATTCCGAGGAAAGCGTGAAGCGCGCGCAGGCGGCGCAGAGCGCCGGCCACTTCAAGGACGAGATCGTTTCGGTGACCGTCAAGGGCCGCAAGGGCGATGTCGTCGTCGACAGCGACGAAGAGCCGGCCAAGATCGACGTCAGCAAGATTCCCGGCCTGCGCCCGGCCTTCGGCAAGGACGGCGTGCTGACCGCGGCGTCCTCCTCGAAGATCTCCGACGGCGCCGCCGCCACCGTGCTGATGTCGGCCGACGACGCCGCCGCGCGCGGCCTCAAGCCGCTGGCCCGCATCGTCGCCCATGCCGGCCATGCGCAGGCGCCGGAATGGTTCACCACCGCACCGGTGAAAGCGATTTCAAACGTGCTCGAAAAGGCCGGCTGGACGGTCGCCGACGTCGACCTGTTCGAGGTCAACGAGGCCTTTTCCTGCGTCGCGATGGCGCCGATGAAGGACCTCGGCATCCCCCACGACAAGATCAACGTCCACGGCGGCGCGGTCGCCCTGGGCCACCCGATCGGCGCCAGCGGCGCCCGCCTGGTGGTCACGCTGATCAATGCCTTGCGCCTGCGCGGCGGCAAGCGCGGCGTCGCTTCGCTGTGCATCGGCGGCGGCGAAGCGACCGCAATTGCGATAGAGTTGCTCTAAATAGTTAAAAACACGTTGCACAAAAAAAACCGGCAAGGCCGCTTGACACACGTCACCGGCTTGTCATCATGTTATCGGCGCGCAACTGCGCGTTGCCTAACTAATCGACGAGGAATCCGAATCATGAATTTCAACAAGGCGCTGATCGCCCTGGCTCTGGGCCTGGCCCTGGCCGCTTGCTCGAACCAGAAGCAGGCCGAAGAAGCTTCCGCCGACGCCGCTGCCGCTTCGACCGAAGCTCAGGCCGCTGCTGACACCGCCGCCGCCGCTGGCGACGCTGCCACCGCCGACGCCGCTGCTGCCAGCGCCGACGCCGCCGCTTCGGCTGCCGACGCTGCTGCTACCTCGGCCGACGCCGCTGCCAACGCTGCTACCCCGGCTGCTGCCGACGCCGCTGCCGACGCCGCGAAGAACGCTGCCGACGCCGCTGGCCAGGCTGCCGACGCTGCCAAGGACGCTGCTGCTCCGGCAGAAGCTGCCAAGGAAGAAGTCAAGAAGTAATATCGCGCAAGCGATACTGCTTAGTTCCGGCACGAGTCATCGTGCCGAACGGGAAAGCCGCCGGTCTCCGGCGGCTTTTTCCGTAAGGTCAGTGAACGATCTGAGCCGGCTTGCCGGACCGCTGCGCGCACTGGCGTTGCCTGACATCACCGTTTCACGTTTTTTCTCAGACAACTCCTCAGGATAGACACTCATGAAGACCCATCTCTACGTCCTCCTCGCCGCTTCCGTCCTGGCCCTGTCGGCTTGCGCCCCGAAGACCGAAGAAGC
Source organism: Lysobacter sp. CA196 (assembly GCF_052078695.1). NCBI lineage: Bacteria > Pseudomonadati > Pseudomonadota > Gammaproteobacteria > Lysobacterales > Lysobacteraceae > Lysobacter > Lysobacter sp. CA196. Next base: position 25,612 of record NZ_JBQJIN010000017.1, read on the forward strand.
CAAGAACGAAGCCGCCGAAGCCTCGGCCGCCGCCGGCCAGGCCGGCGACGCTGCCGCCCAGGCTGCTGACGCCGCCGGCACCGCCGTCGCCGAAGGCGCCGACGCCGCCGCTGCCGCGACCACCGACGCTGCCGCCGCTGCCGGCGCCGCTGTCGACAACGCCGCTGCCGCGACCGCCGATGCCGCTGCCGACGCCGCTGCTGGCGCCGCCGACGCGACCGCCAAGGCTGCCGACGCTACCGCCGACGCCGCTGCCAAGGTCTCCGACAAGGCCGACGCCGCTGCCGAGAAGGCCAAGGAAGAAGCTGCCAAGCACTAATCCGCTTGCGCTGACGCTGCTTCGAGAGGCCCGCGCAAGCGGGCCTTTCTTTTTGTGCGCGAGGGCACGCGAAACAGCCGCGACCCACGGTTTCGCCGCTACGCAGTACTGCACCGCATCGCCCAAAGTGATTGGCCGCGCGCGGCGCTTTGTGTTTTGATGCCGCGTCCCAGAACCAGGCCGCCGTGCAATGCCCGCGATCACTTCCCAACTCGACCCGCGCTCGCAGGATTTCCGGGACAACGTCGCCTACCACCAGGCGCTGGTCGAGGAGCTCGATGCGCGCCTGGCGCGCGCCGCGCACGGCGGCGGCGACAAGGCCCGGGCCAAGCACACCGAGCGCGGCAAGCTGCTCGCACGCGACCGTATCGCCGCCCTGCTCGATCCGGGCTCGCCGTTCCTGGAGATCGCCCCGCTCGCCGCCGAAGGCATGTACGACGACGCCGCGCCCGCCGCGGGCATGGTCGCCGGCATCGGCCGCGTGCAGGGCCTGGAAGTGGTGATCGTCGCCAACGACGCCACGGTCAAGGGCGGCACCTACTTTCCGATGACGGTCAAGAAGCACCTGCGCGCGCAGGAGATCGCCCGCGAGAACCGCCTGCCCTGCATCTACCTGGTCGACTCCGGCGGCGCCTTCCTGCCGCTGCAGGACGAGGTGTTCCCGGACCGCGAGCATTTCGGCCGCATCTTCTACAACCAGGCCCGCCTCAGCGCCGAGAACATCCCGCAGATCGCCGTGGTCATGGGCAGTTGCACCGCCGGCGGCGCCTACGTGCCGGCGATGTGCGACGAAAGCATCATCGTCAAGGAACAGGGCACGATCTTCCTCGGCGGCCCGCCGCTGGTGAAGGCGGCGACCGGCGAAGTGGTCGATGCCGAAGCGCTCGGCGGCGCCGAAGTGCACACCACCGTGTCGGGCGTGGCCGATCATTTCGCCGAGGACGACCGCCACGCGCTGCAGATCGCCCGCGAGATCGTCGGCAATCTCAACCGCCGCAAGACCCTGCCGGTGACCGTGCAGGCCTCGCGCGAGCCGCTGTACGCCGCCCAGGAGCTGTACGGCATCGTCCCGAAGGACACCCGCCGCCCGTTCGACATCCGCGAGGTCATCGCCCGCATCGTCGACGGCAGCGAGCTGCAGGAATTCAAGGCGCGCTACGCCAAGACCCTGATCACCGGTTTCGCCCACGTCCACGGTTACCCGGTCGGCATCGTCGCCAACAACGGCATCCTGTTCGCAGAGAGCGCGCTCAAGGGCGCGCACTTCATCGAGCTGTGCAACCAGCGCGGCATCCCGCTGGTGTTCCTGCAGAACATCACCGGCTTCATGGTCGGCAAGAAATACGAGAACGCCGGCATCGCCAAGGACGGCGCCAAGATGGTCACCGCGGTGGCCTGCTCGCACGTGCCCAAGTTCACCGTGGTGATCGGCGGCAGCTTCGGCGCCGGCAACTACGCCATGTGCGGCCGCGCCTACGGCGCCCGCTTCCTGTGGATGTGGCCGAACGCGCGCATCAGCGTGATGGGCGGCGAACAGGCCGCCTCGGTGCTGGCGACGGTGCGCCGCGACGGCATCGAAGCCGCCGGCAAGGTGTGGACGCCGGACGAAGAGGAAGCCTTCAAGGCGCCGATCCGCGACCAGTACGAAAGCCAGGGCAACCCCTACTACGCCAGCGCGCGGCTGTGGGACGACGGCATCATCGATCCGGCCGATACTCGCCGGGTGCTGGGCCTCGCGCTGTCGGCCAGCCTCAACGCGCCGATCGAGGACCGCACCCGCTTCGGCGTGTTCCGCATGTAATCCCGCAGCAAAGGACTGCTAGACATGATCGTCGGCATCGACCTCGGCACCACCCATTCGCTGATCGGCGTCCACGGCCCCGACGGCCCGCGCCTGATCGCGAACGCATTGGGCTCGCTGCTGACGCCTTCGGTGGTCAGCGTCGGCGACCACAACGAAGTCATCGTCGGCCGCGCCGCGCGCGAACGGCTGGTCTCGCATCCGCAGCGCAGCGTCGCCGCGTTCAAGCGCTGGATGGGCACCGACCGCGTCACCGCGCTCGGCAAGCATCGCTTTCGTCCCGAGGAGCTGTCGGCGCTGATCCTGAAGTCGCTGATCGCCGACGCCGAGGCCGACCTCGGTCATCGCGTCGAAGAGGCGGTGATCAGCGTCCCGGCCTATTTCTCCGACAGCCAGCGCAAGGCCACGCGCATCGCCGGCGAACTGGCCGGGATCAAGGTCGAGCGCCTGATCAACGAACCCACCGCGGCGGCCCTGGCCTACGGCCTGCAGCAGCGCGACGGAGGCGGCCGCTATCTGGTGTTCGACCTCGGCGGCGGCACCTTCGACGTGTCGATCCTGGAGCTGTTCGACGGGATCATGGAAGTGCACGCCAGCGCCGGCGACAACTTCCTCGGCGGCGAGGACTTCTCCCAGGCCCTGCTCGACGCCTTCCTCGGCGAACACGGCCTGGCCGCGAGCCAGTTGGCGCTGACCGAGCTGGCGATCCTGGAACGCCGCATCGAAGCGCTCAAGCACGACCTGACCCGCGGCACCGAAGTCGGGTTCGAACTGAGCCTGGCCGGCCAACCGCGCGCCTGGCGGGTCGACGAGGCCGCCTTCGCACGCATCTGCGAGCCGCTGGTGCAGCGCCTGCGCGCGCCGCTTGAACGGGCGATGCGCGACGCCAAACTCAGCCCCGGCCAGCTCGACGAAATCGTCCTGGTCGGCGGCGCCTCGCGCATGCCGCTGAGCGCGCGCCTGGTCTCGCGCATGTTCGGCCGCCTGCCGCTGCGCCACGTCAACCCGGACGAAGCCATCGGCCTGGGCGCCTGCGTCGCCGCCGGCATGAAGGCGCGCGACGAATCGCTGGAAGAGATCATCCTCACCGACGTGTGCCCGCACACGCTCGGCGTCAGCACCAGCCGCGAAACCCACGGCCGCTACACCACCGGCATCTTCTCGCCGATCATCCACCGCAACAGCACCGTGCCGGTGAGCCGGGTCGAGCGCTATTTCCCGAGCTACGACGAGCAACGCGCGGTCGAGATCGAGATCTACCAGGGCGAGAGCCCGCGGGTCGAGCACAACGTCCGCCTCGGCATGGTCTCGATCGAGCTGCCGCCCAAGCGCCGCGACGAAAACCCGATCGACGTGCGCTTCACCTACGACATCAACGGCCTGCTGCAAGTCGAGGCGGTGGCCTTGTCGACCGGGCTCAAGCGCGAAGTGGTGCTGGAAAAGAACCCCGGCGTGCTCAGCCAGGACGAGATCCGCGAGCGCCTGGCCGCCTTGGCCGCGATCAAGGTGCATCCGCGCGAGCAGCAGGAGAACATCGCGCTGATCGCGCGCGCCGAACGCCTGTACGAAGAACTGCTGTGGGCGCGCGAGCAATTGCAGGACGCGCTGGTGCAGTTCCGCGGCGCGCTCGACCTGCAGGACCCCGAGCTCATCGCCCACCACCGGGGCGAGTTCGCGCGCTACCTCGACGCGATCGAAGCTCAATCCTGAGCATGTCCCGAGCATGAGTCCGTTCGCCCGCCTGGGCTTGAGCCACGACGCGGACGAAAACCAGGTCAAGCGCGCCTATGCGCGCGAACTGCGCAAGACCCGGCCGGACGAAGACCCGGTCGCGTTCCAGCAGCTGCACGAGGCCTATGCGCAGTGCCTGGAATGGGCGCGCCGTCCGCGGGACGAAGCAGCGACGGCGGTGCTCGAGGACCTGGACGCATTGCTCGACAATGCCGCGCCCCTGCCCTCGCTGCGGTTGGATACCGACGCCGCGACGGCGACCGCGCTGCCCGCCGACGATGCCTCGCCTGCAATGGCGCCCACCGACGGCACGGCCTTCGACGGCACGACCTTCGACAGCACAACCGCCGATGGCAGGACCGTCCATAGCAGCAGCTTCGACAGCGCCGTCTTCCTCGACGAGTTGTTGCGGATCGCGCGGGAGAGCACGTCGCAACAGCTCCAACGCTGGCTGCGCGAACACCCGGACCTGTATTCGGTCCAGCGCAAGCAGGCACTCGCCCCGGCCCTGGTCGCGCGCTTGCAAGACGAGCCCTCGCTGTACATCGCCCCGCTCGACATCGTGCTGGCGTTCTTCGATCTCGACACCGTGCATCCGCGCACCGCCTCGCTGCAACCGGCGGTCGCCGACCTGCGCGCCTATTCGCAGGCGCGCGGTGCGGATTTCCGCGGGCTGCAGTTCGACGCCGACCCTCGTCCGGGCAAACGCGGCCGGCATCCGCTCGCCCTGCCGCCGGGCGTGTTGTTCTTCCTGTTGATGTTGCTGGTAGCGATCGCGCGCGTGATCGAGGCGGCGAACCGCGCATGAATCCGTTCGAGCGCCTGGGCATCGCCGCCACCGCCGACGAGCGCGAGATCAAGCGCGCCTATGCGCGCGAGCTGCGCCGCACCCGCCCCGACGAGGACCCGGTCGGGTTCCAGGATTTGCACGATGCCTATCAGCACTGCCTGGCCCATGCCGAGCATCGGCGCTCGCTCGACGAAGACGAAGACCAGGCGGGGTTCGAGCCGGAGTACGAGTACGAGCGCGACGAAAGCGGCCGCGCCGATGAGCCGCTCGCGACAGGCCGCACGAATCCGTCCGACCCGGAGTCGGACCGCCCGAACGCGTCGGTAGACGATCGCCAGCGCACGTCTTCGTCGACGCACTGCGACGACGACGAGGCCCGACACGACGCCTTCGACGGCCGCGCTTTCCTCGACGAGTTGCTGGAGCGCGCGAGCGCGCACAGCCCGGCCGCCTTGGAGCGCTGGCTGCTGGAACTGGAGCCGCTGTACTCGCTCGACCTCAAGCACGCCCTGCGCGCGCCGGTGGCGCATGCGCTGGCCCTGGCCGATCCGCCGCTGTCGTCCGAATCGGTGCGCACGATCGCCGCCGTCTTCGCCCTCGACAGCGTCAACCCGCAGGAAGACTGGTTGCAGGAGCAAGTGCATCGGGCGCGCCGGCGCGCCGAGGCCGCCAACGAATTCGAGCAGACTGTCGCCGCGATGCTGTCGCCGCGGGTCCGGCCGGTGGATCGCCTGCTGATGCGCGAGCTGCTCGGCCCCCTGGTGCCCTGGCGCCGCGCGCTGATCGCGCTGGTCGCGATGCTCCCGACGCGCTTGATGAGCCTGTGGTCGAGCCTGCAGCAGATCGACCCGCAACTGGCGGCGACCCGGCTCGACCCGGACAGCGTCGACTTCTGGTACCGGACCACCGACCGCCATCGCATCGATGTGCGGCGCGCGCTGCTCGCGGCGGCGCGCATCGTGCTGTATCCGCTGTTGCTGCTCGGTTTTTTCGCGGCTTTCGGCCCGCGCAGTTCCCTGCTCGGCGATCTGCCGAGGGTCTGGTTCATCGGCGCTGCGCTCTGGCTCTCGCTCGCCAGCATCCGCATGCTGCAGCCCCTGTTGCCCAAGCATGGCGACCCCGGCGTGCTGTCGTACCGCGACCGTCCCTTGTTGCTGGCCGTCGCCCTCGCCGTCGTCGCGCTGGGCCTGGCGCCGGTCTCGGCCGACCTGTCGGCCTTGAGCGTCGTCGGCATGGCGGTGACCTGGATGGTCGCGCGTGGCGTCGGCCGCATCTATCGCACGGTATGGACGATGTTCGCCGGGCTCATCGTCGCGGTGTGCCTGCCGGATTGTTTCGCGATCCTGCTCGGCACGCCGGCCGAGCAACTGCGCGCCACGCCCGACGCGTGGCTGCCGCTGTACTTGGCCGCCGGCGTGGCGACGCCGATCCTGCAGGACCTGCACTACGCCAGACTGCACCGCACCGATCTGCAGACCGCACGCGAGCACGCGACCTGGTTGCGCACCTTGCTGGTGGTGGCAGTGTTGCTGCTGATCGTGCGCGGTGTGTTGTCGGCCTGATTGCTTCGGTGGTGCCGTGCAGTCGACCGAGGTCAACAGGCAACCGCCTGTTCATCGGCCTGAAAGATTTCTGAACTATTTTTGCCATCAGGCATCGGGGCCTCATTCGCTGAATGCGGGTGCTTCCGAGGCGTTTTGCATTTGCGCAAATGCTTGCGAAAACTGAATCGGAGTCGCCACTTTCAGCAACTCCGATTGGTGAGATTCATCACAGTGGGCGCGTCGTATCAGCGTGTTAGGCTCCGAAGTTCACGCGTGTCATCACCTGATCCCCCGACCTGAGGAACACCGCGTCATGGCCATCTTCAATCAGCCTGCTCCGCCCAAGCGCGACAATCCGGTACCGCCGTTGCAGCCGGAAACCGCGCTCAAGAAAGAACCCGACGCGGCCACCGAATTCTCGTTTGGACAAGCTTCGCCCACGCCGGCTCCGTACGCCGCCGCACCGACGCCGGCGCCCGCTCCGGCCGCGCGCGCGGTCGAACGCGAAGCGGTCAAGGAATCCTTGATCGCTTCCGACCTGTCGATCGAAGGCAAGATCCAGGGCTCCGGCCACATCCGCATCGCCGGCCGCTTCAAGGGCGACGTGCAGGTCGACGGCGACCTCACCGTCGAACTCGGCGCCAAACTCAACGGCGGCGTGCGCGCGCGCAAGGTCGTGATCGCGGGCGAACTCGAAGGCAACATCGAATCGGCGCAGCGCGTCGAGCTGCTCGACAGCGGCGCGATGATCGGCGACGTCAAGGCCGCGGTGATGACCGTCGCGGCCGGTTCGCGCATGCGCGGCCAGGTCGAGTTCGGCTGGGACGACAAGGACGCGGCCAAGCCCGTCGCCCGCAACGACAGCGCGCGTAATGAAAGCGGGCGCGGCGAAGGCGGCAAGAGCGACAAGAACGGCGCCAAGACGGAGACCGGCGCCGACTCATGAGCGCCGTCCGCCAGGGCCTGCCCGGGGCGACGCGCATTTGTCCGCATTGCAAGGCGACGATCCTCGAAAGCGCCAGCGTCTGTCCGGCGTGCCGGCATCACTTGCGCTTCGATTCGGACGCATCGCAACAGACGGCGGCGAGATTCTCGCCGCTGCATGTCGAGGGCACGATCCGGCATCCGCCGACCGACGGCGCCTGGGAGTACTCCATGGTGCTGTCGATCCGCAACGACCGCGGCGAGGAAATCACCCGCCAGGTGGTCGGCGTCGGCGCCCTGCACCCGGGCGAGGAACGCACCTTCACCCTGGCGGTCGAAGCCTTCGAAGCGGTCGGCTACAAGGCCGCGAACAAAGGGCGCCTGCGACGCTGAGGCGTCTGCGCGTCGGTAACAGGAAAGGACCCCTTTCGATGTCGCAACCCGCTTCGCTGTACGCGCGATTCACCCTGAGCCACGAGCAGTACGAAGCTTTCATGAATTCCACGCCGGCGCGACCGGTATCGTTCGACGATTGGCAATCCTGGTTCGACCGCCACGCAGTACGCGGCGTCGGAAAAGCCGCCGCCGAGATGCTCGCCGACCTGGACGCGGCCACGGTCGCCGACTTGATCAAGGCCTGGCGCCAGGACGAATGGACCGGCACCCCGCCGGTCGAATACGACGAGATCAACCGCACCCTGCACGTCGCAATGCTGCGGGTATCGGAAAACCTCACCGAGCGGCTGCGCATCCTCAGCCCCTTGCGCGCCGCCGGCGCCTTCAACGAGCCCGCGGCCAACGACTTCATCGCGATCTTCGACTTCCTGCGCGACGACGGCAGCGTCGCCGCCTACCTGCAACTGCGCGACGGCAAGAGCCGCTTCGGCAGCGAACTGGCGCCGGCGCACCGCGAGGAAGCCGAGACCTATCTGCAGGAAGTGCAGGCGTATCTGCGCAACCGCAGCAACTGATCGCCGCCTTGGGTCCGGTCCTCCGAGGCTGCCGCGACAGCGGCGGCGAGCGCAGCCCGGCACCGTCGCCGGACCGGAAGACCGTCGATACCGCGGCCGGGCCCGCTCAAGACCCGGTCGCGCGCCATCGCATTCCGCGACAGACCGCACAATTGCACCGACCGCGACAACCTGACGGCCGCCCCCGCGGCCATTGCGCGTTTGTTGTGCATATTGCCCGGCGATAGCATTGAAGGCTTGCAGCCTCGGCGGCTTCTCGCCGATGGAACCTCGGACCGCTTTGCGGCCGAGCACGCTCACCGAACCCTGGAGAAGTAGCCATGACCAAATCGTTCATCGACGAGATCGGCGCCGAACGCGCCCAAACCTTGGTCAAGGAGGCCGTCGCCGAAGCGATCGCCGAAGCCGATGCGCTCGGCTTGCCGCAGGTGGTGAAGATCGACGGCGTGTGGTGCCGCCAATACCCGGACGGAAGGGTCGAGCCGGTCGAAGGAGGACGCTGACATGCCCGGTGAAAACGATCTGCCCCGCATGATCGTGTTCGCCGGACCGAACGGTTCCGGCAAGAGCACGGTGACCAACGCGTTGAGCGAGCAGCCCGGGTTCCCGAAAGAGGGCTACATCAACTCCGACGAAATCGCCAAGGGCATGGAAAAGCAGTACCCGAATTATGACGAGCGCAATGTCCGCGCCGCCAACATCGCCGATGAATTGCGCAAGCTCGCGCTTGAGAGCGGCAAGCCGTTCGCGTTCGAGACGGTGATGTCGACGCCGGGCAAGCTGGCGCAGTTCGACGAAGCCCACAACAAGAACTACAGCGTCGACCTGGTGTTCGTCACCACCGAGAGCTCCTTGGTCAACGTGCAGCGCGTGGCCAACCGCGTGGCCACCGGCGGCCATGGCGTCGCTCCGGAGAAGATCGCCGAGCGCTACGAGCGGGCCATGGACCTGCTGCCCGCGGCGGTGGAGAAATCCAATACCGCGACCATCTACGACAATACCGGCAAAGAGCCGATCGTGGTCGCCAGGAAGCTCGAGAACGGCAAGATGGAATACCCGCTCGGCGAACGCACGCCTGACTGGGTCAAGGAACGCCTGCAGCAGCCGCTGGAAGCGCGCGACACTTCGCGCTCCGACCTCGACAAGGGACTCAGGCCACATGTGCCCGATGCCGTGGTGCGCCCCGCCGACATCAGCGGCGGCCACGAATATCGCGGCCGGGTCGCCCTGATAACGTCGCAGCACGTGCTGCAGCACGTCTCCGGCCCGAACTACGTCATGCACGATCGCTCGCTGACGCCCGCGATCGATTTCACCAAGTCCATGGGGGACGTCGCGCGGCCGGAGATCAACGTCTCCTACAAGTTCGGCGCCGACGGCAAGCATCCGCCGGTGGCGTTGGAAGCCACCCAGGCGCAGGGCCAGCAGCAGCAACAGCAGCAAGCCGTTCCCGGGCAGGAGATGCCGCAGCTGCCCCGCTCCAGGCTCTGACTCCCCGCTCATTCCATCGGGCGAGAAAAACGAAGCCCCGCATCGCGGGGCTTCGTTGTGTAAGACCGCAGCGCAAACGCGGCGCCGCGATCGGGCGCGGCGCCTACGTCTGGTCGGACGGCCCGCAGTTGTCGCAACCCGAGCAATTCGGCCCGCTCGCGCGCGGCGCCGGCGCGATCGCCTTGCCGAGCCGGCGCAGCCACGGCGGCCGGCCGTCGCGCACCAGCGGCAAGGCGCAAGCCACGCGCAAGCGGCGCACGCCGCCGGGGAACTGTTTGCGCGCCACCACCACGGCACTGGCAAGCACCGCGATCGCGATCACCAGGTACTGCGCGAACAGCCCGGCGTCCATGGTTCAGCCCGCTCCCAAGGCAACGGCGACCTGGTAGGTCAACAACGAAGCTAGGTAGGCCAGCGCGAACAGATAACCGGCGCTGATCGCCACCTGCTTCCACGAATTGGTCTCGCGGCGGATCGTCGCCAGGGTCGACAGGCATTGCGGCGCATAGATGAACCAGACCAGCAGCGACAACGCGGTCGCCAGCGACCAGGTGTCGGTGATGATCGGGCTCAAGGCCTGCGCCGCGGCTTCATCGTTGGCGGCGGACAAGGCGTACACCGTCGCCAGCGAGGCCACCGCCACTTCGCGCGCGGCCATACCCGGGATCAGGGCGATGCAGATCTGCCAGTTGAAGCCGATCGGTGCGAACACCGCGGTCATGGCGTGGCCGATGCGGCCGGCGAAGCTGTAGTCGATGGCCGGCATGGTCGCGCCTTCGGGCGCGCCCGGGAACGACAGCAGGAACCACAGCAGGATGGTCAGAGACAGGATGATGCCGCCGACCCGGCGCAGGAAGATCCAGGCGCGCTCCCACAGGCCGATCAGCAGATCGCGCGGATGCGGGATGCGGTACGAGGGCAGCTCCAGCAACAGGGCGTGCTCGCTCTTGTCGCGGCGCCACTTCTTCATCACCCACGACACCATCAGCGCGCTGAGGATGCCGGCCATATACAGACCGAACAGCACCAGCCCCTGCAGGTTCAACACGCCCCAGACCTCGCGCTGCGGGATGAACGCACCGATCAGCAAGGCGTACACCGGCAACCGCGCCGAGCACGTCATCAACGGCGCGACCAGGATCGTCGCCAGACGGTCGCGCGGGTCCTGGATCGACCGCGTCGCCATGATCCCGGGGATGGCGCAGGCGAAGCTCGACAGCAAGGGGATGAACGAACGCCCGGACAGACCGGCGCTGGCCATCATGCGGTCGAGCAGGAACGCCGCGCGCGGCAGATAGCCCGACTCCTCCAGCGCCAGGATGAAGGCGAACAGGATCAGGATCTGCGGCAGGAACACGATCACCCCGCCGAGCCCGGCGATGATGCCGTCGACCAACAGGCTGCGCAGCGGCCCGTCCGGCAAAGTCGCGCCAACCCACTCGCCGACGAATGCGGTGCCCGCCTCGATGCCGTCCATCAACGGCGTCGCCCAGGCATACACCGCCTGGAAGATCAGGAACATCACCACCGCCAAGGTGAGCAGGCCCAGCACCGGGTGCAGCAGCCAGCGGTCGAGCACGTCGTCGACCTTGGCGGTGCGGGTGGGCATGGTCACGGTCAAGGCGAGCAGGCGGCGGGTTTCGGCGTGCAGGTCGGCGCCTTCGCCGAGGCGCACCCGCGGCTCGTGCGGTTCGCGCGGCTCGACCGCGATGCGATCGAGCATGGCGACCAGCGCGTGGGCGCCGTCGCGCCTGACCGCGACCGTCGGCACCACCGGCACGCCGAGCTCGCGCTCCAGCGCGGCCAGGTCGATCTCGATGCCGCGGCGCTTGGCCGCATCCATCATGTTGATGGCCACCACCATCGGCCGGCCGAGTTCGCGCAGTTCCAGGGCGAACCGCAGGTGCAGGCGCAGGTTGGTCGCATCGATCACGCACAGCAGCACGTCGGGCGCGCGTTCACCGGGATAGAAACCGCGCACCAGGTCGCGGGTGACCGCTTCGTCCAGGCTCGCCGCCTGCAGGCTGTAGGCGCCCGGCAGATCGAGCACGGCGTAGCTGCGGCCCGAAGGCGCGCGCAAACGGCCTTCCTTGCGCTCGACGGTGACGCCGGCGTAGTTGGCGACTTTCTGGCGGCTGCCGGTCAGCAGGTTGAACAGCGCGGTCTTGCCGCAATTCGGGTTGCCGACCAGGGCCACGCGCAGGGGTTCGGCGGCGGCGGCGTTCATGAGCGCGGCTCCGCGTCCAGCAACTTCACCTGCACGCGCGCGGCCTCGCTGCGGCGCAGGGCGAAGCGCGTGTAGCCGACCTGGACCAGCAGCGGCTCGGCCGAGAGCGGGCCGGCGGCCACTACTTCGACCCGCTCGCCGCTGACGAAACCGAGTTCGCGCAGGCGTCTTGCGATGGTGTCGTTGGCAATCTGGTCATCGACGGACTCGACCGTGGCCGCGGTGCGGCGCGGCAGTTCGGACAGCTTCAAAGGGTGGCTTCCACGAACGGTGGCGTCCCAAATGGGAATTGTTCTCATTCTAGCACCGCCGACCGTACAGGAGCGGACGCGGCAAGCTGAACGGTATCATTCGCCAACTCCTACAAACTCCTCATCCCCATGTCGCATCCGCTGCTGAGCCTGCGCGAGGGCCCTGTCGCCCGCCTGCGCCTGAATCGTCCGGAGCTGCACAACGCCTTCGACGCCATCCTGATCGCGGCGCTGACCGGTGCGCTGGAAGCCGTCGCCGGCGACGACGAGGTGCGGGTGGTGGTGATCGAGGGCGAAGGCGCCTCGTTCTCGGCCGGCGCCGACCTCAACTGGATGCGCGGCATGGCCGCGGCCAGCGAAGCGGCCAACCGCGAGGACGCCCTGGCCCTGGCGCGCTTGATGCGCACCCTCAACGAATTGCCCAAGCCGACCATCGCCCGGGTCCATGGCGCCGCCTTCGGTGGCGGCGTCGGCCTGGTCGCCTGCTGCGACATCGCCCTGGCCGCCCCGGCGGCCAAGTTCGGCCTGACCGAAAGCAAGCTGGGCCTGCTACCGGCGGTGATCTCGCCATACGTGATCGAGGCGATCGGCGCGCGCGAGTCGCGGCGCTGGTTCGCGACCGCGGAAATCTTCGATGCCGCCACCGCCCTGCGCATCGGCCTGCTCCACGAGGTGGTCGCCGAGGACGCCCTCGACGCCGCAGTCGCGCAGCAGGTCGCACTGTTGCTCAAGGCCGGTCCGCACGCCGCCGCCCAGGCCAAGGCGCTGGTGCGCCGCGTCGCCGGCGAACGCGACGGCGCCCGCCTGGACGCCGACAATGCCGCGCTCATCGCGGCGCTGCGCGTATCGTCCGAGGGCCAGGAAGGCCTGTCGGCCTTCCTCGACAAGCGCAAAGCCCACTGGTGCCCGTAAGGGCCCACCTGCCAAGGAGCGCCCCATGCTCGACCATCTCGGTTTGTCCGCCGCCGACCATCTGCGCAGCCGCGACTTCTACCTGCGGGTGCTGGCACCGCTGGGCTACGGCCTGGTGACCACGATCGGCAAGGAAATCACCGGCGGCGACGAAGTCTTCGGTTTCGGCCCGCCGCAGCGTCCCGGGTTCTGGATCAGCAAGGGCAGCAAGCCCTCCGGCGATACCCACGTGGCCTTCAGCGCCGGCAGCCGCGCTCAGGTCGACGCCTTCTACGCTGAAGCCCTCGCCGCCGGCGCGACCGACAACGGCGCACCGGGGGTGCGCGCTCACTACCATCCCAACTACTACGGCGCCTACGTGATCGACCCCGACGGCAACAATGTCGAGGCCGTGTGCCACGCACCGGCCGCCTGATGGCGGCGCTGCACCGTCACATCGCGGTATTGCGACGGCGTGCCGCGAGCGGCGCGTTGGCACGGATTTCCGACCCGCCCCATCGCGCCGATGCATAGGCGAAAATACCCAGGCTGCGCGCGACCCGTTCGCAGCGCGGCCTCCTTCCACCCTGCGCTGCGGCGCCCGATCGGCGTGCTCCTTCATGTTTGAAAAAATCCTGATCGCCAACCGCGGCGAGATCGCCTGTCGCGTCATCCGCACCTGCCGCACCCTCGGCATCCGCACCGTCGCGGTGTATTCCGAGGCCGACGCCGACGCCCAGCACGTGCGCCAGGCCGACGAGGCCTATCCGATCGGCGGCCCGCGCCCGGCCGACAGCTATCTGCGCGGCGACGCCATCATCGAGGTGGCGCTGCGCTGCGGCGCCCAGGCGATCCACCCCGGCTACGGCTTCCTCAGCGAGAACGCCGACTTCGCCGATGCGGTCGAAGCCGCGGGCATCGCCTTCATCGGCCCCAAGGCCGCCTCGATGCGCAAGATGGGCAGCAAGGCCGGCGCCAAGGAGCTGATGCAGGCCGCCGGCGTGCCGGTGGTGCCGGGCTATACCGGCGAGAACCAGGACCCGGCCCTGCTGCATGGCGAAGCCGACCGCATCGGTTATCCGCTGATGATCAAGGCCGCCCACGGCGGCGGCGGCAAGGGCATGCGCATCGTGCGCGCCAGCGAGGAGTTCCCGGCCCTGCTGGAAAGCTGCCAGCGCGAGGCGCGCAACGCTTTCGGCCGCGACCGGGTATTGCTCGAACGCTATGTCGAACGCCCGCGCCACATCGAGATCCAGATTTTCGGCGACCGCCACGGCCAGGTGATCCACCTCAACGAGCGCGAGTGCTCGGCCCAGCGCCGTTACCAGAAGGTGCTGGAAGAATCGCCGTCGCCGTTCCTCAGCGCCGAGCTGCGCGCGACGATGGGCGCGGCGGCGGTGCTGGCCGGCCGGGCGATCGATTACGTCAACGCCGGCACCGTCGAGTTCATCGTCGGACAAGATGCTGATGGACAGCCGGGCGGTTTCTATTTCATGGAAATCAACACCCGCCTGCAGGTCGAACACCCGGTCACCGAGCTCGTCACCGGCCTGGACCTGGTCGAATGGCAGTTGCGCGTCGCCGCCGGTGAAGCCCTGCCGCGCGCGCAGGACCGCATCGGCCAACGCGGCCACGCGATCGAAGTGCGCTTGTACGCCGAAGACCCCGAAGCCGGCTTCCTGCCCGGCTCCGGCAAGCTGGAACGCTTGCGCCTGCCGTCCGCCGACGCCCATGTGCGCCTGGATTCGGGCGTGATCGAAGGCGACACGGTGACGATCTTCTACGACCCGATGATCGCCAAGCTGATCGTGTACGACCAAGACCGTCCGCGCGCGCTCGCACGGCTGCGCGGCGCGCTCGCCCAATGCGAGATCGCCGGGCCGAAGTCGAACATCGAATTCCTCGAACGCCTGGTCCGCCATCCGGCGGTGGTCGAAGGCCGCATCGACACCGGTTATCTGGATCGTCATCTCGAAGAATTCATGCCCTCGGCGCAGGTAGACGCCGCCGGCGACCGCGACCTGCTGATCGGCGCGACCGTGGTCCAGTTGCTGGCGCAGGAACGCCGCAGCCGCGATAACGCCGCCGCCTCCAACGACCCGGACTCGCCGTGGGCGATCGCCGATGGCTGGCGCCTCGGCCACGGCGGCCGCCGCAGCCTGGCCTTCGTCCAGCGCGACGAGCGCATGGAACTGCAGGCGCACGGCAGCGGCGGCGATTACCGGGTCGAGATTCCCGCGCTCGACGATGTCCAACACCAGGTCCAGGGCGCGCGCCTCGACGGCGCCGAGCTGAGCCTGCGCATCGACGGCCGCGCCCGTCGCCTGACCGCCTTCGGCGACGGCCTGACCGAGAACGGCGGCCGCGTGGTGATGCACGACGGCCAGCGCCGCCTGCGCCTGGAATCGGTGCCGATGTACCGCCATGAACACAGCGCCGCGTCCGGTTCCGGCAACAACGTCACCGCGCCGATGCCGGGCCGCGTGGTGGTGGTCAAGCTCGCCGCCGGCGACGCGGTCGAGGCCGGCCAGGAAGTGATGGTGATCGAAGCGATGAAGATGGAGCTGAGCCTGAAGTCCCCGCGCGCCGGCATCCTCGCCGAAGTGCGCGCAGTGGCCGGCGATTTCGTCGAAGCCGACGCGGTGCTGGCGACGCTGGAGACGGTTTGAGGTTGGGAGTTCCGGCCCTTTCGTGCTGCGCTGGCCAGGGCTGAGTGGCGAACAAGAGCAAATCCCCCCTGCCCCCCTTTTGCAAAGGGGGGAACTGCACGGGGAAGCACGTTGCAGCCGAAGAATGGCGGATCGGCGTGAAATCGCCCCCTTTGGAAAAGGGGGCTGCGCGCAACGCAAGTCCGATGTCGCTGTAAACCTTA
This sequence comes from Lysobacter sp. CA196, assembly GCF_052078695.1. Classification (NCBI taxonomy): domain Bacteria; kingdom Pseudomonadati; phylum Pseudomonadota; class Gammaproteobacteria; order Lysobacterales; family Lysobacteraceae; genus Lysobacter; species Lysobacter sp. CA196. The sequence continues at coordinate 41,424 of NZ_JBQJIN010000017.1, forward strand.
TTGCGCGGGGGATTTGCTCTGCGTGCGTGGGGCGCTTCGATGGGGAAGAGCAAAAGCAAATCCCCCCCGCCCCCCTTTTTCAAAGGGGGGAACTGCGCGGGCACAGCGGGGAACCGATGCGGGAAGAATGGTGTGCCCACGTGAAATCGCCTCCTTTGACAAAGGGGGCAGCGCACAACGCAAGTCCGATGCCGCTGTGAACCCCATCGCGCGGGGGATTTGCTTTGCGTGAGCGAGGCGCTTCGGCCGAAAGAGCAAAAGCAAATCCCCCTGCCCCCTCTATAAAGGGGGAACTGCACCGGCTTTTCGAAGGGGCGGGACGACACGGCATGACGGGCAACCGCACCGGCACAGCAAGCAGCGGACCAACGTCGAGGCGCAGCCCGCGGCCGCAACCTGAAACCCTCCGTTGCAATAACGCAACCCAAGGCTATTTCGCTTGAGCTTTGCCGCTTTCCGGGCTCATGATGGCTTTCGCAGCGGCGCTCTTACGCCCGATCATTCGGTCCTACCGCCCCATGCCCGACGGCCTTCGATGAAAGCGACCCCGCCCGAGCACGCCCAGCCCTCGTCCGCGGCCATGCCGCGCCGGCGCGAAGCGTTGTTCTGCGTCCTGGCGGTGGTGCTGCCCTTGCTCGGCGGTTGCGTCGCCTTCGAGCGCTCGCCGGTGGCCGAACGCAGTTGCGACCCGGAACTGCCCGGCGAATGGAACCTGCGCGCCGACGGCATCGCCAAACGCATCCGCATCGACGCGCGCTGCCATACCGAGGACTGGCCGGGCCTTCGCGAGCAGCCGGTCGCACTCGACTTGACCGGCTTCGTCGTCGGGCGCGACCGCTACATCGTCCTGACCCCGGCCGATGCCGAACGCGCGATCGGCGCCGAGCAGAAACAACTCAGCAAGACCACGCCGGCCGGCGCGGTGTTCCTGGTCCTGTACCGCATCGAAGACGGCCAGGCCACGGCCTGGCTGCCCGACTCGCAACGCGCGCTGACGGCGATCGCCGCCGGCAGCCTGCGCGGGCGCAAACTCGAAGACCGGTTCGCCCTGGTCGAGGGTACGTCGCAACAATTGCGCGACACTCTCGAAGAGCACTCCGGCCTGCTCTACGACACCGACAAGAAAGCAATGGTGCTGCAACGCGCCACCGCCAAGGACACCCGATGACCCAGCCCGCTTCCGTACGTATCGTCGAAGTCGGTCCGCGCGACGGACTGCAGAACGAGAAAACCCAGATCGCCACCACCGACAAGATCGCCCTGATCGATCGCTTGTCGGCGACCGGCCTGCGCAGCATCGAAGCGACCAGTTTCGTCAGCCCGAAATGGGTGCCGCAACTCGCCGACGCCGCCGAGGTCTTCGCCGGCATCCAGCGCAAGGCCGGCGTGCATTACCCGGTGCTGGTGCCGAACGAACAAGGCTACGAACGCGCACGCGCAGTCGGCGTGGAAGAGATCGCGGTGTTCACCGCGGCCTCGGAAGCGTTCAACCGCACCAACATCAACGCCAGCATCGACGAGTCGCTGGCCCGCTTCGAACCGGTGATGGCGCGCGCCAAAGCCGACGGCGTCGCGGTGCGCGGCTATGTCTCGACCGTCCTCGGCTGCCCCTACCAGGGCGCGGTGCCGGTCGCCGACGTGGTCCGCGTGGCGCGCGCACTGCATGCGATGGGCTGTTACGAGATTTCGCTGGGCGACACCATCGGCGTCGGCACGCCAGGCAAGGCGCGGGCGATGTTCAAGGCGGTGGCCTCGGAAGTGCCGACCGCGGCCCTGGCCGTGCATTTCCACGACACCTACGGCCAGGCCCTGTCGAACATCCTGGCCTGCCTGGAAGAAGGCGTGGCCGTGGTCGATTCGGCCGTCTCCGGCACCGGCGGCTGCCCCTACGCCAAGGGCGCCAGCGGCAACGTCGCCAGCGAAGACGTGGTCTACATGCTGCATGGGCTCGGCATCGAGACCGGCGTCGATCTCGACGCGCTGGCCGAGACCGGGCGCTGGCTGGCCGGCCTGCTCGGCCGCGAAACCGGCAGCAAGGTCGGCAAGGCCCTCGCCGCGTGAAGCCCGGCGCGCCCGCGGACGCTCCGCTGCCATCGGCGCAAGCCTCGGTGGCGGATACGCTGGCGGCGCTCGAACGCGCATTGGACGACCCTGCCCTCGACGAGGGCTTGCGCCGCGTACTCAACGATGCCGCCGAGGCCTTGCGCCGTGGCGGCAACGGCAACGGCAACGGACACGAAGCCACCGGGGCCGATCACGCGTGCCTGTACCGCGCCGCCTTCGATGCGATTCCCGACCTGGTCACCGTGCTCGACGAAGACGGCACCGTGGTCGAGATCAATCGCCACGGCACCCAGGAGCATCGGCGCATCCGCGAGGAGATCCTCGGCCAGCCGATTCACATCCTCAATCCGGAACTGCCGCGCGATCACCTGATCCCGGTCTGGGAAACGCTCAACCGCGGCCAGAGCTACATTATCGAAGTCACCAACAAGCGCGGCGACGGCACCCGCTTTCCGGTCGAGGTGCATTCGGCCGGCTTCATCCATCACGGCCAGCGCCGCATCATCGCCATCGCCCGCGACCTCAGCAATCGCCAGGAAGCCGAGCTGCGTTTCCGCGAGCTGGTCGAGCTGATCGATCGCGGCGTGATCGTGCAGGACGACAACCTGCGCATCGTCTATGCCAACAGCGCGGCGATGCGCCTGCTGTCGCTGCACAGCGGCGAAAGCATCGCCGACGAGCTGCGCTCCGGGCAGTGGATGGTGATCGACGAGCGCGGCCACGAACTGAGCCGCGAGCAATACCCGTCCACCGTCGCCCTGTCGACCGGCCGAATCGTCGAGAGCACCGTGCTCGGCCTGTACCACCGCGACCGCCGCGAACTGATCTGGCTGTCGGTGACCGCAGTGCCTCGCTTCCCGGCCGGCGGCGACCGCCCGCACCAGGTGTTCGCGCTGTTCTCCAACGTCACCGCGCTCAAGCGCGACAGCGCCCTGTTCGACCGCGCCCTGTTCGACCGCGCCCAGGCGCTGGCGCACATCGGCGGCTGGGAATGGGACTCGGGCCGCGACCGTCTGTACCTGACCGACGAAGCCACCCACATCCTCGGTTACGACACGCCGCTGATCTCGATCGAGGAACTGCTCAACTGCCTGCGCCCGCTCGACCGCCACCGCCTGCGCAACGGCCTCGAACGCAGCCTCGGCAACGGCCGCGGCCTGGACCTGGAGGTGCAGGGCCTGCGCCCGGACGGCAGCAGCTTCTGGGTGCGCGTGATCGGCGACGCCGGCACCGGCGAGCCGATCGGCCAGGTCATCACCGGCACCCTGCAGGACATCACCGAACGCAAGCTCGAAGAAGAGCACCTGCGTATCCAGGCGCGCAGCGATCCGCTGACCGGCCTGCTCAACCGCGACGCCGTGCAGGCCGAGCTCGAGCAGCGCCTCGATACCTTTCCGCAGTCGCCGCTCGCAGTGCTCTACATCGACCTCGACCGCTTCAAGGTCGTCAACGACGTGCTCGGCCATGCCGCCGGCGACCGCCTGCTCGCTTCGGCGGCGCGCCGCATCCGCCAGGCGGTCGGCGAACGCGCGCAGATCGCCCGTTTCGGCGGCGATGAGTTCCTGGTGGTCTGTTCGCTCGACGGCGAACCGCAGCGCGCCGAACGCATCGCCGATTCCATCCTGGAAACCTTCGGCGACAGCTTCCGCGTCGACGGCGAAGAATTCAGCATCACCGCGAGCATCGGCATCGCCCAGTCGCCGCTCGACGGCCGCACCGCCCAGCAACTGATCCAGAGCGCCGACGTCGCCATGTACGACAGCAAGCGCCGCGGCCGCAACAGCTGGCAGGCGTTCACGCCCGAACTGGCCGAGCAGCAACTGCACCGCCTGCAACTGGAAACCCACTTGCGGCGCGCGGTGCACAACGACGAACTGCATCTGGTCTACCAACCGCAGGTCGATCTCGGCGACGGCAGCGTGGTCGCGGTCGAAGCCCTGATCCGCTGGCGCAACCGCTCGCTCGGCGAGATGCGCCCGGACCGTTTCATCGGCCACGCCGAAACCACCGGCGACATCGTCGGCATCGGCGGCTGGGTCTTGCACGAAGCCTGCCGGCAATTGCGCGAATGGCGCGACCAGGGCCTGCACATCGAGCGAGTCGCGGTCAACGTGTCGTATCGCCAGTTCCTCGGCGACGACCTCGCCAACAGCGTCGCCGAGGCCTTGTCCGAGTACGGCCTGTCCGGCAGCGCGCTGGAGCTGGAATTCACCGAGCGCGTGCTGATCGAGGATGCGCCCGACACGGTGCGCACCTTCGCCCGCCTGCGCGAACTCGGCGTCAGCCTGTCGATCGACGATTTCGGCGAGGGCTACAGCGCACTGAACTACCTGCGCCGGCTGCCGATCCACGGCCTCAAGCTCAGCCAGTTATTCGTCCAGGGCGTACCCGACAACCAATCCGACGTGGCCGTCTGCCAGGCAGTCACCGGCATCGCTCGCAGCCTCGGCCTCGGCCTGGTCGCCGAAGGCATCGAAACCGAACGCCAGCGCGCCTTCCTGCGCGAACTCGGGGTCCTCATCGGCCAGGGCTTCCTGTTTGCGCCGGGGCTGGCCCCCAACGACCTGCGCGATTACTGCCTCGGCCGGATGCGGGGTTGAGGCGCGAGCGATGCTCAGGGCCTCGCCTCCGCGAGCCGCTTCGCAGTTGGCAACGCGCATAAACGCGATCCCCGCGTCGATGCGGACAGAAGCTACGCACGATGCACGGACGATGACCCTCCCATAGCGCACGGCTTCGCTGTCTTTGCGCCGACATCTTCGCAAGCGCCCCGACCTGAGCGAGGATGTAGCCCGATCCCTTCGAAGAGTTCCGCCCGCATGACCTTGCCGCCCGGTGTCGTAGTGCGTCCGATCCTGCCCCGCGACGATGCCGCGCTGGCGGCCATCGCCCGGCAGGTGCAGGCGGAATTCGGCGCCGGCTCGGTCAGCGACCCGGAAGTCGATGCCATGCAGCGCTTCTATAGCCGGCCGCGCAGCGCCTACTTCGTGGTCGAGCGCGACGGCAAGCTCGGCGGCGGCGCCGGCATCGCCCCCTTGCTCGGCGGCGACGACGGGGTCTGCGAGCTGCGCAAGTTCTACCTGCTACCGTCGGTGCGCGGGCTCGGGCTGGGCCAGGCGCTGCTCGACAAATGCCTGCTGACGGCGCGCGGCTACGGCTTCGGCCAGTGCTATGCCGAGATGCTGGACCGGATGAGCGAGGCCCAGCGTTTGCTGCAGGGCAACAGTTTCCAGCTGCTGGAAGCGCCGATGGGCTACGGGGAACTGCCCGGCAGCCATACCTGGTATCTGCGCTCGGTTTAGGTCGGCAGCGCTGCAGGCCGAGCTTCTTGGTAGCTACAGCGTCAGATCGGCGGAGACTCCGAAGCCGTATCTGGATGAAGCCCTGGGTATTCAGCCCCGTCGAAGTAAAACAGAGCCCGCCTTCACGGGAACAACGGTAGGCGGGTAGCTCAGCAGCTCTTCCAACCGCCCCCGCCCAAAGGCAGGGCATACAGACTGCAGCCCCCCTGCCCCGACGCCCACCCGGCTCGTCCTTTAGAATGGCGGCCTTTCCGCCTTCAGGACCGCTCATGCAACTCGACAACGTCCGCGCCGTGATCACCGGCGGCGTTTCCGGCCTTGGCCTGGCCTTGGCCCAGCACCTGGTCGCCCGCGGCGGCAAGGTCGCCCTGTTCGACGTCAACGACGACAAGGGCGCGCAGGCCGTCGCCGAACTCGGCGCCGACAAGGCCGGCTATTTCCGCACCGACGTCACCGACGAAGCCGGCGTGGCCGCCAACCTCGGCGCCGCCAAGGAATTCCTCGGCGGCCTCAACGCGACGATCAACTGCGCCGGCATCCTCGGCGCCGGCCGCGTGCTCGGCAAGGACGCGCCGATGGCGCTGTCGCAGTTCCAGACCACGGTCATGGTCAACCTGGTCGGCAGCTTCAACGTCGCCAAGGCCGCGGCCAACCTGATGCAGCACAACGAGGCCGGCGAAGACGGCGAGCGCGGCGTGATCGTCAACACCGCCTCGGTCGCGGCCTACGAAGGCCAGATCGGCCAGGCCGCGTATTCGGCCTCGAAGGCCGGTGTGGTCGGCATGACCCTGCCGATGGCGCGCGAGTTCTCGCGCTTCGGCATCCGCGTGATGACGATCGCCCCCGGCATCTTCTGGACGCCGATGGTCGACGGCATGCCGGACTCGGTGCAGCAGTCGCTCAGCGCTTCGATCCCGTTCCCCTCGCGCCTGGGCCGTCCGGAAGAATTCGCCGACCTGGTCGCCTACATCCTCGGCAACCGCTACCTCAACGGCGAGACCATCCGCCTCGACGGCGCGACGCGATTGGCGCCTAAGTAAGCCGGGCATCGGGAATGGAGACTCGGGAATCGTAAAGCGGTTCCCTCTCCAGTCCCGTTCGCCGGCTTGCGCTCCAACGATCCCCTATTCCCACTCCCTATTCCCGGCCTCAAACCATGAAAGCCTACGACGTAAAGAAAGGTAACGTAATCGAGCACAACAACACCGTGTACCAGGTGCGCGACATCGAACGCAGCTCGCCGCAAGGCCGCGGCGGCAACGTCAAGTTCCGCTTCACCATGTACTCGGTGCCCGGCGGCACCAAGTTCGACCTGAGCGTCGGCGGCGACGACGACCTCAAGGAAGTCGAACTGACCCGTCGCCAGGTCACCTATTCGTACAAGGACGGCGATGCCTTCGTGTTCCTCGACGACGAGGACTACACGCCTTACACGCTCGATGCCGACGTGGTCGGCGACGACGCCGGCTACATCGTCGACGACCTCAGCGGTTGCTACGTGCAGATCATCGACGATCAGCCGGTGGCGCTGCAGTTGCCCGCCAGCGTGGCCCTGGAAGTCATCGAGACCCCGCCGGAGCTCAAGGGCGGCACCGCGACCAAGCGTCCGAAGCCGGCCAAGCTGTCGACCGGCATCGAGATCATGGTGCCGGAGTACATCGGCACCGGCGAGCGCGTGCTGGTCAACACCGCCACCGGCGAATTCGCCGGCCGCGCCGACTGATCGTGCCCCTGGCGTCCGATTATCGCTTCGCAGCGGCGACCGACGCGGATCTTCCGCGTCTGTTGCCGGTGTTGCGCGAGTTCTACGAAGTCGAGCATCTGCCCTGGAACGAGGCCGCCCTGCGTCGCGCACTGACGACGCTGGTGGCCGACCCCACTGCCGGCCGCCTGCGTTTGATCGAACGCGATGACGAGCTCGCCGGCTATTTCGTCCTCGGTTTCTGCTTCAGCCTGGAGTTCGGCGGCCGTTACGGCCTGCTCGACGAATTGTTCGTACTGCCGGCGCATCGCGGCGGCGGCCTGGCCAAACGCGCTCTGGCCGAAATCGAAGCGCTGTGCCGCGCCGAGGGCCTGGACGCATTGCGGCTCGAGGTCAACGACGACAACGCGCATGCGCGCGGCATCTATGAACGCGCGGGCTATACCGCGCATCCGCGCCGATTGATGACCAAATGGTTACGCGACTGAGCAGCCCGATCAGTCAGCGTTTCGAGATCCAACGAACTCACTGTCAAGCGCAAGCAAGCCGCCACGGGTTCTTGCGCTTTTCCGCGCAAAAAACGAAAGAAAATCCGACACCCGCTTTCGCTTGAACGACGGCCACGATGCAACCTGTTCGCTGCATCGAGTGCGGATCTTCCGACTCTAGAAGCCGGTCACAACCCGCGAGGCACCCAGTCCTCCTTAGGCCTGCAATGCCGCTGCAACCTCACTCGGTCACGCTCTATGCTCTGCTCGACGCGGCCGTTCGGTCGCGCGCGCAATGCCCCGCCAGTTTCGGAGCCAGGCCTTGACTACGTCCACCCGTCGCGACTTCCTCAAACTCGCCGGCGCCTCTGCCGCGCTGGGCCTGCTGCCTCCCTCGATCCGCGCCGCCCTGGCCACACCGGCCGCGCGCGTCACCGGCACGATCCAGGACGTGCAGCACGTGGTGATCCTGATGCAGGAAAACCGCTCCTTCGATCATTACCTCGGCGCGTTGCGCGGGGTGCGCGGTTTCGACGATCCGCGCCCGATTCCACTGCCTGGCGGCAAGACGGTCTGGCAGCAGCCGAAGTCGACGACCAACGCGCAAGCGGTGCTGCCGTTCCATCTCGACACCCGCAACACCGCCGCGCATTGCATGGCCGACATCGACCACAGCTGGAAGGGTTCGCACACGCGCTGGAAGGACTACAACGCCTGGATCGCGACCAAGGGCCCGATGTGCATGGGCCACTTCACCCGCGAGGACTTACCCTTCTATTACGCGCTGGCCGACGCGTTTACCGTGTGCGACGCCTATTACTGCTCGCACCACGGCCCGACCAACCCGAACCGCATGCATCTGTTCGCCGGCACCAGCGGCATGACCGTGGGCGATTTCGGCGCGCAAGCGGTCAACAACGCCGACGACGGCAACTGGACCGCCGACATGGCGCTGGACAAGCCGACCTTCGTCGGTCATCGCTGGACCACCTATGCCGAGCGCCTGCAGAACGCCGGCATCGCCTGGCGCGTGTATCAGGAACACGACAATTACGGCGACAACTCGCTCCCCTACTTCGCCAATTTCCGCAAGCTCGACCGTCAGTCCGAACTGTACAAGCGCGGCCGCGCCTGGGCGCCGGGTTCGACCGCGGAGAACGCCAAGGCTTCGCGCGGCGAGTACCTGATCGCCGACTTCGCCAAGGACGTGCGCGAAGGCACCTTGCCGGCGGTGTCGTGGATCGTGCCGCCGTACATCATGAGCGAGCATCCGCAAGCCACGCCGGCTTACGGCGAGTCGCTGACCGCGCGCCTGCTCGAAGCCCTGGTCGCCAATCCCGAGGTCTGGTCCAAGACCGTCTTCATCATCAACTACGACGAGAACGGCGGTTTCTTCGACCACGTGCCGCCGCCGCTGCCGGCGATCTCCGCCAGCCTCGGCAAGAGCACGGTCGATACCGCGACCGAGAACTACAACGGCGTGCCGGTCGGCCTCGGCGTGCGCGTGCCGATGTTCGTGATCTCGCCGTGGAGCAAGGGCGGCTGGGTCAATTCGCAGGTGTTCGACCATACCTCGGTGCTGCGCTTCCTGGAAGCGCGCTTCGGCATCGCCGAGCCGAATATCAGCGCCTGGCGGCGCACGGTCGCCGGCGACCTCAGCACCGCCCTCGATTTCGCCAATCCGAATAGCCAATGGCCGGCCCTGCCCGACACCGACGGCGCGATGTCCGGCGCCGACGCGAGTTGCAAACTGGCCACGCCGAAGCCGCCCGCGCAAGCGCGGATGCCTCGCCAGGAACGCGGCCAGAGGCCGGCGCGCGCGTTGCCGTACGAACTACGCGTCGACGGCCGCATCGAAGCCTCCAGCGGCCGCTATTGGCTGGATTTCGGCAACGACGGCGTCGCCGGCGCTTGCTACAACGTATACGCCGGCAATCGCAGCGACGGCCCGTGGTATTACACGCTCGATCCGGGCACCCAGTTGTCGGATTACTGGAGTGCGAAGCAGTACACCAAGGGCATCTACGACCTGTCGGCCTATGGCCCGAACGGCTTTTTGCGCGTGTTCCGCGGCGACCTGCTCAAGGCGACCGCAGCCCAGGGCGCGGACCCGGAAGTCTCGGTCCGCCACGATGCGATCGGCGAGATGCTGGTGCTCGAATTCGTCAACCGCGGTCGCGCCGCCTGCCGTCTGAGCCTGCGCGCGAACCGCTACAGCGATGCGCCGGCGCGCCACTACGACTTGGCGCCGGGCGCGACCCTGCGCGACCACTGGCCGCTCGCCACGAGCAAGCGCTGGTACGACTTCAGCATCACCTCCGATTCGGATGCCGGTTGGCTGCGCCGCATCGCCGGCCATGCCGAAAACGGCACGGCGAGCGTGAGCGATCCGGCGATCGGGGCCTGAGCCTGCGCCACATGCTTTGACGCCGCTCTCGCTAGAGGGCGGCGTTAAGGCCGATCAAGACCTTGCAGTTGCGGCGTCGCCCCGAACATAACGGTCGCGGCTCGCGCCGCTCCTACCCGATGGAGCGGCACCGCTTTGGGGTAGGAGCGACGCAAGTCGCGACCGCGCTGCGACATTCTTGCGGCGCATCTATCTAGCAAGATCAAGATCAAACGCCCAAAGCTTCCGCCACTAAAGCGGCGGGTTACTTTCTTTTGTCTAAAGCAACAAAAGAAAGGTAACCAAAGAAGTTGCTTTTTCTTGCATCACCAGCCCGCACGAGCGGTGCATGCGCGGGTATTTTTCATACGGGACATCCCTGTCCCGATGAAAAACGGCGCGCATCCTTGCGCGCCGCCCTTCGGGTCTTCCATTGCCTTCGCTAGTGCTCGGCGACGCACAGCCAAAGCCACCGAGGGCGTCCGCGTGTGGCGACGCCATCCCCTGTGGGAGCGGCGTGAGCCGCGGCCACGAGACGCGCGGAAGCAACAACGCCTACATCATCCATCGAAGCGGCATACTCTCGCCGGGGTAGGAGCGGCGCAAGCCGCGACCGCGAATCTGCGGCTGCCGGCGCGGGCGATCGGGGTTGCGTGGTCGCGACTTGCGTCGCTCCTACCCAAGAGCAGGCGCGAGGCGTTGATGTTGATGTTGATGTTGATGTTGATGTTGATGTTGCCGTGAAAGCTTGGCGCAGCCCCGAGCTCGCGAGAACACCCGTAGACCCGGAGGGCGGCGCACAGGACGTGCGCCGTTTTTCGATAGGACAAGGATGTCCTATCGAAAAATCCCGGCGACAGCTGCGTACTCGCAGGGGAGCTTCGTCAAGGAAGGCCTCCCTTTGGTTAGCTTTCTTTTGGGCCAGCAAAAGAAAGTAACCCGGCCGCGTCAGCGGACGGAAGCTTTGCTCTTGCCGTGGCTTCACCGCTCTGCGGTTATAAACGCAGCAACGGGTCACGACGTGGTCGCGACTCGCGTCGCTCCTACCCGGGGTTACATGCAGCGGCGACGCGAAAGTTAGGCAGAGCGGTCGCGGCTTGCGACCGCAGGACATCCCTGTGGGACGTCGCGCCCCCTGGGGGGCACCACCCGGGCGGCGCGACCGCCCTCTACAACCGCATGCCCAGCCAGATCACCGTTTCGGTCGAGGCCGACACCACCGGCGACAACAACCTCGACCAGAAACGATCGCTCGCCAAATGATCGGCCGAGGCATCGTGATGTTGCTGTTCTTCCTCGACGATGGTCGAGATCGCCGTGCTCGCCGCGGGGTCGGAGGCCGCCAGGCTGTGCAGTTGATGCACCAGGTGACGCAACACCACGCGTTCGACGGCCACCGTGGTCGCGGCGATCGCGCGTTCGCCGCACAAGCCGGTCGCCAAGCCCAGGACATAGCCGCCGATGCCGCACAGCCAATAGCTGCGGCAACGCGGGCGGCCGCGGCGTTGCAGTTCGGCCCAGAACAAGGCCCGATGGCGTTCTTCATCGGCCTTGAAATGGGCCAGTTCGCTCAACATCCGCGGTGCGAAGAAACGCGCCATGGCGATCTGCCCGGCGTAGATGTGGACCGCTCCGTGCTCGCCGGCGTGATTGACCTTCAGGATGCGGCCGCCCAGTCCGGTATCGCCCGGCACCGCAAGCGTCGTCATCGCGGCAGCCGTCTCAACCACGCTCCAACCACTTGCGCGCCATGCGCCGCATCGACTCGTCGGAGCCGGGGTCGTCGAGCAATCCGGCGATCTCGCGCCAGGCCAGGTCCAGCGATTCCTCGCTGATCACGTAGTCCTCGTTATCGCTCGCGCGCACGACGTAGCGCAGGTCGTAATGCCAATGGCCGGGAACGTCGCGGCGCTCCGGGATCCAGTGGCGGTCGAGGTCGAACAGTTCGGGCTCGACGCTAAGCCCGGTCAGGCCGGACTCCTCCTCGGCTTCGCGCAGGGCCACCTGGGCCAGGTCGCGGTCGCCGTCGGCATGGCCGCCGAGCTGCAGCCAGCGCTCCAGTTTGCGGTGGTGGGTCAGCAGGACCCGGCGCCCGGCCTGGTCGATCAGCCACGCACCGCCGGTGAAATGGCCGGCCAGGCGCTCGCGCAGGAAGGGGTCGCCAGGCGCCAGGGCGCCGTCCGGGGCGGTGCCGCGGCCCTGCGCCTCGTCGAGCAGGTCTAGAAACGCCAGCGTATGTTCGGCTTCCTGCGGCCAACGTCGGCCATATTCGATGAGATTGGAACGCAGAACTTCGATGACGTCGGAATGTTTCGCAGGCATGCGGAGTGAACACTGGCGCGCGACCGGGGGCGCGATTATGCGGGCAAAGCCCGTGACGGTGTGCGCTTGCCGCCCATTTCCACCCTGGGTTAAGGTGGCCCGCCGCTCCACTGAGGGAGGCGGTCATCGTCGTCGCCAGAACGACGGGTAGAGATCACTTCTTACGAGAGAGAGGGGAGTTCGATGTCGAGAGGCCTGTTCATCACCAAACCGGTGGCGCCGTCCGGCCACGTGGATGCCGGCGAGCCCGTAGAGGGCAGCCTTGAAGGCGAGGCGACGCTGAAGCGATCGTTGACCGCCACCCAACTGGTGATGCTAGGCATCGGCGCCGTGATCGGCGCCGGCATCTTCGTCCTCTCCGGTCACGCCGCGGCCGAACACGCCGGCCCGGCGATCGTACTCAGCTTCATCGTCGCGGGCATTACCTGTGCCTTCGCCGGCCTGTGCTACGCCGAGTTCTCGGCGATGATGCCGGTCTCCGGCAGCGCCTATTCGTATTCCTACGCCACCCTGGGCGAATTCGTCGCCTGGTTCATCGGCTGGAACCTGGTCCTCGAGTACCTGTTCGCGGCCTCGACCGTCGCGGTCGGCTGGTCGGGCTACCTCAACAGTTTCCTGAGCACCTTCGGCATGGGCCTGCCGGCCTCGCTGGCGGCCGCCCCGCTCAACGTCGTCGACGGCAGCATCGTCTACACCGGCGGCCTGATCAATCTGCCGGCGGTGGCGATCGTCGCGGCACTGAGCGGCCTGTGCTACGTCGGCATCACCCAGTCGGCCTTCATCAACACCATCATCGTTGCGATCAAGGTGATCGTGATCACCCTGTTCGTGGCCTTCGCCACCAAGTACATCAACCCGGACAACTGGGTGCCGTTCATCCCGGAAAACCAGGGCCCCGGCAAGTACGGTTTCGACGGCATCATCCGCGGCGCCTCGGTTGTGTTCTTCGCCTACATCGGTTTCGACGCGGTCTCGACCGCGGCCGGCGAGGCCAAGAACCCGCAACGCGACATGCCGATCGGCATCCTCGGCTCGCTGGTCATCTGCACCATCATCTACATCATCGTCTCCGGCGTGCTGACCGGCCTGCTGCCCTACCACATGCTGAGCACGCCCAAGCCGGTCGCGACCGCGCTGGAAGCCTATCCGGCGCTGGGCTGGCTCAAGATAGCCGTCGAGATCGGCGCCATCGCCGGCCTGAGCTCGGTGATCCTGGTCATGCTGATGGGCCAGCCGCGCATCTTCTACTCGATGTCGAAGGACGGCCTGCTGCCGAAGTTCTTCGCCAAAGTGCATCCGAAGTTCCAGACGCCCTACGTCGGCACCATCATCGTCGGTATCTTCGCCGCGCTGTTGGCCGGCTTCCTGCCGATCGGCCTGCTCGGCGAGCTAGTCTCGATGGGTACCCTGCTGGCCTTCGCAACCGTCTGCATCGGCGTGCTGATCCTGCGCCGCACCCGACCGGACCTGCCGCGCCCGTTCCGCGTGCCGCTGGCCGTGGTGATCTGCCCGCTCGGCGCGATGGCCTGCCTGTACCTGTTCTGGAAGCCGTTCTCCGAGCATTGGCACCTGATGACCGGCTGGACCGCGATCGGCATGCTGATCTACTTCGGCTACGGCTACCGCAACAGCAAGCTGCGCAAGGCCGCCAACGGCGCCTGACCGGCACGCAGTCAGCAAGGCCGGCGGAACTTCCGCCGGCCTTTTTCCTTTTCACGCAACGCGCATCGCACCAGCGATCGGATTCGAGTCACCAGGCCCGACAGCGTTTGATCGTCATCCCCGCGCAGGCGGGGGTCCAGCGACTTCAAAGGTTCTCGCCCGTAAGGCCCTGGATTCCCGCGTTCGCGGGAATGACGAGCGGAAGGTCGCTGCACAGCCGCAAGCAGCACCAGGAAGAAACACATGCTGGGACAACTCTGGGCGACCAAACACCCGCACGCCGCCCACACCGACGCCGAGGGGCTGAGCCTGCACCGCACGCTCGGGCCGTGGGGACTGACCGCGCTCGGCATCGGCGCGGTGATCGGCGGCGGCATCTTCGTCATCACCGGCAAGGCCGCGGCCGAGCACGCCGGCCCGGCGATCATGCTGTCGTTCGTGCTCGCGGCGATCTGCTGCACCTTCTGTGCCCTGGCCTATGCCGAATTCGCGGCGATGGTGCCGGTCTCGGGCAGCGCCTACACCTACACCTACGCCACCCTCGGCGAACTCGCCGCCTGGTTCATCGGCTGGATGCTGATATTGGAGTACGGCGTCTCGGCCTCGGCGGTGGCGGTCAGTTGGACCGGCTATTTCCTCAGTTTATTGGAACACTTCAACATCACCCTGCCTGCGGCGCTGGTGCAGGCGCCGCTCGACGCCAAGCTGCGTCCGACCGGCGCGATCGCCAACCTGCCGGCCGCGGCGATCGTGCTGCTGCTGACCTGGCTTTGTTATGTGGGCATCCGCAAATCCTCGGCCATGAACATGGCGATGGTATTGCTGAAGTCGGGCCTGATCGTCCTGGTGATCGTGGTCGGCTGGAAATACGTCGACCCGACCCTGTGGCACCCCTTCATTCCCGAATCGCAGGGGCCTGGCAAATACGGCTGGGAAGGCGTGCTGCGCGGCGCCTCGATGGTCTTCTTCGCCTACATCGGCTTCGAGGCGGTGTCGGTGGCGGCGCAGGAATCGCACCAGCCGCAGAAGGACATGCCGATCGGCATGCTGGCCTCGCTGGCGATCTGCACCGTGCTCTACATCGGCATGGCCGCGGTCATGACCGGCCTGGCGCCGTACAACCTGCTCGGCACCGACGAGCCGGTGGTGACCGCCATCGCCGGCCATCCGGAGCTGAACTGGCTGCGCCTGGTGGTCGAGATCGGCGCCCTGGTCGGCCTGTCCTCGGTGGTGCTGGTGATGATCATCGGCCAGCCGCGCATCTTCATGATCATGGCCCGCGACGGCCTGCTGCCGCCGGTGTTCACCAAGATCCACCCGAAGTACCGCACCCCGCACGTGAACACGGTGATCACCGGCATCGGCATCGCCCTGCTCGCCGCGCTGTTCCCGCTCGACATCCTCGGCGACATGACCTCGATGGGCACCCTGATCGCCTTCGCCGCGGTCTGCGCCGGCGTGCTGATCCTGCGCCGCACCCAGCCGGACCTGCCGCGCCCGTTCCGGATCCCGTTCGCCTGGGGCATTTGCCTGGCCGGCATCGTCAGCTGCCTGGTGCTGCTGTCGACCATGACCGCGCACAACTGGATGCTGATGGGGGTCTGGACCGCCGTCGGTTTCGTCATCTACTTCGCTTACAGCTTCCGCCACAGCCGGATGCGCAAGCGCTGAACGGGCCTGCCGACGGGCTTAATGGCCTGATGGACCCAAGGCTGGCTTGACGGCCTAGGCCAGAGCCCGGCCCGACGGCCCGCGGCAACGCTGTGTTGCCGCCAGGGCGGTCAATGACGCGGCGACCGGAGCGATCCGGTCGCCGTTTGTTTGTAAACTGCGGGCATGAACAGCTCTCTGCCCTACGACCCCCAACGCCTGTCGCACTGTGCCGGCGAGATCATCGTCAACGTGCGCGAACTGGCGCTGCGCGGCTGGACTCCGGCCACGAGCAGCAACTTCTCCAGCCGCATCGACGCCGGGCACGTCGCCATCACCGTCTCCGGCCGCGACAAGGGCCGCCTGACCGAAGGCGACATCATGGTGGTCGACCTCGACGGCCAGCCGGTCGCGACCAGCCATCGGCCCTCGGCCGAGACCCTGCTGCACACCCAGCTGTACAAGCGCTACCCGCAGATCGGCTGCGTCCTGCACACCCATTCGCAGACCCAGACCGTGGCCTCGCGCCTGTACGCCGGCATCGGCCACGTCCACCTGGAAGGCTACGAGCTGCTCAAGGCCTTCTCCGGCACCACCACCCACGAAACCGCGCTGGACCTGCCGGTCTACCCGAACACCCAGGACATGCCGACCCTGGCCGCCCAGGTCGACGCCACCCTCGACCGCCAGGCGATGTGGGGCTATCTGATCGACGGCCACGGTCTGTACGCCTGGGGCCGCGACATGGGCGAAGCCCGGCGCCATCTGGAGGCGTTCGAATTCCTGCTGGGATGCGAACTGGAACTGAGGAGACTGCAGCGATGAGTCGCCTGCGCATTTTCGTCGAGGACCAACCCGACACCCCACAGCTGAGCACCTCCGACCAGGGCGAGATCGCGCGCGAGCTCGCCAGGATCGGCGTCGGCTTCGAGCAATGGCAGGCCGCGCAGCCGGTCAAACCGGGCGATTCGCCCGAGACCATCATGGCCGCCTACCGCGGCGACATCGACCGCATCGTCGCCGAGCGCGGCTTCAAGACCGTCGACGTGGTCAGCATCGCCCCGGACAACCCGCAGCGCGACACCATGCGCAGCAAGTTCCTCGACGAGCACTACCACAAGGAAGACGAAGTGCGTTTCTTCGTCGCCGGCTCGGGCTTGTTCACCCTGCACGTCGAACCGAAGGTCTACGAGATCAAGTGCGAACAGGGCGACCTGATCTCGGTGCCCGACAGCACCCTGCACTGGTTCGACATGGGCCCGCAGCCGAGCTTCGTCGCGATCCGCTTCTTCACCGAGCCGGACGGCTGGGTCGGCCACTTCACCGGCAGCGATCTGGCGCAGCAGTTTCCGCGCTACGAGAAGGGTCAGGCGGGGTGAGCTTGGTTCGGCTGGTTTGAAGCCGAAGCCGAAGCGAACGGCTAAGAGCCAAGGCAAATCCCCCCAGCCCCCCCTTTGCAAAGGGGGGAACTCTCCGGGTTGTAATTGCGCAGCCATGCGCCGGGTCGATTCACCGAAGCCGCAGAGTTACTGCCCCCCTTTGGAAAGGGGGCAGCGCCCGATGGCTCCGCCGAAGCCTAGTCCTCTGAAGCGCGGGGGATTTGCTTCCCGCTCCGGCCGCCCGCCCCCGAGCCGGACAAAGCCACCGCGCCGCTTTTGCGCCGACCGCCCCGGCAAGGCGACAATCCCCTCCCCACGCTTCACGGCCGTCCCGCCCATGCCCATCCGCGCCATCCTCACCGATATCGAAGGCACCACCAGCAGCATTTCCTTCGTCAAGGACGTGCTGTTCCCGTACGCACGCCGCGCCCTGCCGGGCTTCGTCGCCGCGCGCGGACGCGAACCGGCGGTGCGCAAATGGCTGGATGCGGTCGCACTGGAGAACGGCGGCGTCTGCCAGGACTCGGTCGTGGTCGAGGTGCTGCAGGGCTGGATCGACCAGGACCGCAAGCACACCGCGCTCAAGGCCCTGCAGGGCATGATCTGGGCCGACGGCTACAAGAGCGCCGACTTCACCTCGCACATGTATCCCGACGCGACGCCGGCGCTGCGACAGTGGAAGGACCAGGGCCAGCGCCTGTACGTCTATTCCTCCGGCAGCGTGCCGGCGCAGCGATTGCTGTTCGGCCACAGCGACGCCGGCGACCTGACCGAGTTGTTCTCGGGCTGGTTCGACACCGAAGTCGGCGGCAAGCGCGAACGCGACAGCTATGCGCGCATCGCCGAATCGATCGGATTGCCGGCGGACGAGATCCTGTTCCTGTCCGACGTGGTCGAAGAACTCGACGCCGCGCGCGAGGCCGGCCTGGCTACGGTGCTGATCGATCGCCTCGACGACTATCCGCAGCCGCGCGAAGGCGAAGCGACCCACGGCCATACCCGCGCGGTGTCGTTCGCGCAGGTCGAGGTTTGACTGCAGGCGGCGGTTTCGCCGTCGCTTGAACCACGGTTCGCGGCTCACGCCGCTCCTACCCCTTGGCGATACCGCTCCTGGGTAGGAGCGGCGCGAGCCGCGACCGCGAACCATGGCTGCGGTCGAATCATCTAGGCTCACCGCAGCGACACGCTGCGGTGACCGCAACTCGCTATCCCTACAGCCGGCTCAAATGCCGGATCCGCACTTCATCGCGCTCCACGCCGCGTTCGCAGGCGACCTGGCTGCGTATGCGCTCGACCAATTCGGCCGGATCGAAACCTTCCGCATCCGGCGGCGCGTAATCCAAGGTGGTTTCGCCGCGGATGCAGAACCGACCGCCGACCAGGATCTCGTAATCGGCGAAATAGAAATGGTGCTCGGACACTGAGCTCATGAGCGCGGCTCAAGTGCCGACGTGGACGTCGTTGCCGCTTTCGACGCAACCCAGGTGCTCCAGCGCGATCGACAAGGCCAGGGTATAGCTCTGTGCGGCGTAGCCATGGACCAGACGCAGGCGCGGGCCGCATCGCGGCGCGATCGACGGCTCCAATGCGTTCATGTCGTCGTCGTGGACCTCGATGTACGGCATCGGCAACCGCGCCAACGCGCAACGCAAGGCCTCGCTGGCCGGCAGACAGGCGCCGGGGTCGAGCAGCAGCAATTCGGTATTGGCCGCGCGCATCGCCTGCAGGCATTCGAGCAATTCGTCTTCGCTGCGGCAGCTGCGCAGCGCGAGCGCCTTGCCGGCAATGGCGGCGCGCTCGACCAGGGTCGCGCGCACCGCGCCGGCCAGGGCCGGAGCCATCGGATCACCCTCGGACACACCGCCTTGCGGGCCGCGCAGAATCAGGATCGACACGTCGGTACTCACGGCGCACTCGGGATGGCGCGCCTGCGAGGCAATGTAGAAACGACGGGCGTAAAGGCGCTATTCGCCGAGTGGGCGGCAGCGTAAAGCCGGCGTCAATTCTTGGCGGGTTCGCGGCGTACGGTTCGCTGGAAAGTTCGCTTAGATGACGGTGTTTGTGTCGCAGTCTGCGTTCCGATGTCGCGGCTTGCGCCGCTCCTACCCGAAAGCGACGCAGCAAAGAGTAGGAGCGGCGCAAGCCGCGACCGCGCTGCTGCAAGATCGCGGCGAAATCGTCTGCGCCGATGCTCTCCATGCGGTAACGCCATCGCCAACGGCGACACTCTCGCCCCCCTCACCCGTGAATCTTTTCCCCGCGCGCCAACATCGCCACCAACTTCTCGATCCGGCTCGCGCGCGTCTCCGGCTTCTTCGCCGTCTGCACACGCCATAACACCGCATAGCGATTGGTCTTGTCGAGTTGATCGAAGAACGTGCGCGCCTCGGGCTGCTTGACCAGCGCCTTGGCCAGGTCGTCGGGCACTTCGATCTTGCTGGCCGAATCGTAGGCGGCGTCCCAGCGTCCGTCGGCCTTGGCCGCCTCGACCTCGCGCAGTCCGCCGGCCGCCATGCGCCCTTCGGCGATCAGCCGCTCGACCTTGCCGATGTTGATCTTCGACCACAGGCCCTTGGGCCGGCGCGGGCTGAAACGCTGCAGGAAAAAGCAGGCACCGAAGCTGCGCTTGAGCCCGTCGATCCAACCGTGGCACAGGGCCACATCGAGCGCCTGTTCGTAGTTCACCGTGACCACGCTCTGGCCTTTCTTGGCGATCTTCAGCCAGACCCCGCTCGCCTCGGGATGGGCGAGCAACCACTGCTCGAAGGCGGCAGCGTCGTCGAAGACGATGATCGGCGAATCCTCGAGTGCGGCCATGGCGTCAGTCCTGTGCGGTTTCGAGCAAACGATAGGAGGCCGACAGGCGCTGCTCGCCCTGCCAGGGATCGAACACGCGCACTTCGACCTTGTGTTCGCCCACGGCGGCATCGGTCGGCAGCATCGCGTTCCACAAATGCGTCGACGGCGTCGCGATGGCGGCGCGGTCGTAGCCGCGCAGGCGTTCGGCCTCGTCGTCTCGCGCGTTCTCGGCGAGTACCGCAGGGTCGGGCTGGTCGACCCGGCGCATCGGCTTCCACTCGCCGTCGTCGAGACGGTACTCGACGCGGCTGTCCTCGCGGCCCATGTAGACGTTCGCGAACACGCCGCGGCTCGGGTACGAACCGCGTCGCAGTATCTTCGGCAAATACAGCCGCAGGTAGCGGTTCGCGACCTTATCGCTGCCGCTTTGGCGCGCCGGGAACCAACGCAGGCCGTAGCCGGCATCGGCACGCACCGACAAGCGCGCGTAACCGTTCGGGGTGCCGTCGCTCATCGTCGTGTCGGGGATGCCTTGCGCATCCTTGATCCCGGACCAGAACGCACCGCAGGCGGCGCCGACGTTGTATTCGTGCAGCGGTTTCGCGCCCTGCCAACCGTCGGCGGCGTCATGGAAGACATGGCGCTGAGTGTGGCTGTGGCCGCTGAGCACCAATACGTTCGGGAACTCCTTCAGCAGCCCGAACAAACGCTCGCGATCGGCATGACGGAAGGTCTCGCGACCCGGTGCAGCGTCGAACAAGGGGATGTGCATGGCGAGCACCAGCAGACGCTGCTTGGACGCGCCCGCCAGATAGCTTTCGAGAAAGGCGAATTGATCCGGGCGCAGGCCGCCGATGTAATCGGATTTACCGCCCGGCTGATAAACCACGTCGTCGAGCACCACGAAATTCGCCTGCGGCTCTTCCCAGGCGAAGCTGTCCGGCCCGTAGACGTGGCGGAAACTCAGCAGCGAGTCCTCGTCGCGCGTCGCGTCGAAATCCAGGTCGTGATTGCCCGGCGCATGCAGCCAGGGCACCTCCAGGCTGGCGGTGACCGCGTTGAGCTTCGGGTACAACGACAAGTCGTCGTGGGTGATGTCGCCCAGGCTCAGGCCGAGGTCGGCGACGCGCGAGCCGGCGCGACCGGCAAGCAGAGGCTCGACGATGTCGCGGCGGTAGTAGTCGACATCGGTCGCGGTCTTGGTCTGCGGGTCGGCGAACACCAGTACGTCGAGATCGCCGGTGGCTTTGCGCCGTTCGGGAATCAGGCCGTAATCGCGACAGCCCGCAGCCACCGGCATGCCGCCGTACTTCAGCGCCGGCCCCGCTTGCAGGCGCACGTTGAGCCAATAGTCCGGCAGCCCGCTGGCGCGATTCGCCAGCCGGTAACCGGCCGGCTTGATCAGGAACTGGCTGCGGTTGTCGCGCAACGGCAGCCTATAGAGGCCTTGCCCATCGGTGACGACGATCCGCTCTCCGTCGGAGACACGCTGCCCCTGCAGCCCGCGCTCGCCGGCATCGCGGCGACCGTTGCCGTTGCGGTCCTCGAACACGCTGCCCCCGGCGCAGGGCGCCGTCTGGGCCCACGCGGCGGCGGGAACGGTCAAGGCGAGCAGCAAGGCGGCGAAGGACGCGGATGGACGCATGGAGGGCTCCGGAAAGAGCGCTCATTATGCGGTGATCGTCGCCCTGGACCGAGGCCGGCGGCACGGTGTAGGGATCGAGGACGAAAGCGGCATGAGTGTCGGCCGATGGCGAGCCGTCCCGGGTAGCTTCACAGGCGACGCGGATGCGCCGGCGGTTGCCGTTTCGCGGTCGCGGCTTGCGCCGCTCCTACAGGGGATGGATTCGCGGCCTTACGGTGCTGAGGCTGGCCTTTGCAGGAGCGACGTGAGCCGCGACCGCGGGACGCGCAGAGACAACAGGCCGTCGTCGCTCGTCGAAGCGGCGTGTTCTCGCCAGGGTAGGAGCGGCGCAAGCCGCGACATCGCTGTGACGGTTTCGCTGCGCCTCTTTCAAGCAAGATCAAGATCAAACCCAAAGCTTCCGCCACTAAAGCGGCGGGTTACTTTCTTTTGTCTAAAGCAACAAAAGTCCCACAGGGAGTTCCTTCGGTCAAAGGTAACCAAAGAAAAATGCTCTCTTTGAATCACCAGCCCGCACGAGCGATGCATTCGCGGTGATTTTTCATACGGGACATCCCTGTCCCGATGAAAAACGGCCTGCATCCATGCAGGCCGCCCTTCGGGTCTTCGATTGCCTTCGCTAGTGCAAAGCGACGCACAACCACAACAGGAAATCAGATTGCGGCGACGCCATCCCCTGTAGGAGCGGCGTGATCCGCGACCACGGAACGCGCGAAGACAACAGGGCCAATGTCGCCCATCGAAGCGGCGCGCTTTCGCCGGGGTAGGAGCGGCGCAAGCCGCGACCGCGAATCTGCAGCCGGCGGCGCGGGCGATCGGAATGACGTGGTCGCGGCTTGCGCCGCTCCTACCCTGAGAGCAGACAAATCGCGGGGGCCAGCAACACCGGATGCCCCACAAAACCTCTAATCGCCGTGCGAACCCCGATGCGGCTTGCCATGGCGCTCGCGCAACACCGCCACCGCGTCGGCCAGCGACAGGCCACGCGCGCGCAGCAGCACCTGCAAGTGGAACAACAGGTCGGCGGCTTCGCCGCACAAGGCGGCATCGTCTTCGGCCACCGCGGCCAGCGCGGTTTCTACGCCCTCTTCGCCGACTTTCTGGGCGATCGAGCGCACGCCCTTCTCGAACAGCTTGGTGGTGTAGCTGCCGGCGGGGCGCTCGCGTTCGCGCTCGGCGATCAGCCCGTCGAGCTCGCCGAGAAACGCCGCGGCGTCGCCGGGCGCGCTCGGGAAGCAACTGTCGCGGCCGAGGTGGCAGGTCGGGCCATGCGGACGCGCGCGCACCAGCAAGGTGTCGCGGTCGCAATCGGTCTCGATCGAAACCAGGTCGAGGAAATGCCCGGAGCTTTCGCCCTTGGTCCACAGCCGCTGCTTGCTGCGGCTGAAGAAGGTGACGTGGCCGCTGTCGAGGGTGGCCTGCAGGGCGGCGCGGTCCATATAGCCGAGCATCAGCACGCGCAGGTTCGCCGCGTCCTGGATCACCGCCGGCAACAGGCCGTCCTGCTTGTCCCAGGCCAGGGCGTCGATCTGCTCCGCGCTCAGCGTCGCGGACGCCGCAGCGGCGGGATTAGTGGAGCTGTCTGACTGGGACACCCTGTTCTCGCAATGCTGCTTTCAAGGCCGGAATGCGGATGCTGCCGGAATGGAACACGCTCGCGGCCAGCGCCGCGTCGACGTCGGCCTGCAGGAACACCGCGCCGAAATGCTCGATCGCGCCGGCGCCGCCGGAAGCCACCAGCGGCACTTCGCAAATCGCGCGGACCGCGGCCAGCTGCTCGAGGTCGTAACCGCTGCGCACGCCGTCGCTGCCCATGCAGTTCAGCACGATCTCGCCGGCGCCGCGCTGCTGCGCCTCGACCACCCAGTCCAGGGTGCGCCGGGCCAGGGCCTGGGTGCGGGTCGGGTCGCCGGTGTACTGGCGCACGCGCCATTCGCCGTCGGGGTCGCGCAGGCTGTCGATGCCGACCACCACGCATTGCACGCCGAACTCTTCGGCGATCTCGCCGATCAGCTCGGGGCGCTCCAGCGCCGGGGTGTTGATCGAGATCTTGTCGGCGCCGGCGTTGAGCACGCCGCGCGCGTCGGCGACCGAACGGATGCCGCCGGCGACGCAGAACGGAATGTCGATGGCGCGCGAAACGCGCTCGACCCAGTCGCGGTCGACGCTGCGGCCCTGCGGGCTGGCGGTGATGTCGTAGAACACCAGCTCGTCGGCGCCCTCGTCGCGATAGCGCAAGGCCAGCTCGACGATGTCGCCCATGTCGACGTGATCGCGGAAACGCACGCCCTTGACCACGCGCCCGTCGCGCACGTCCAGGCAGGGCACGATGCGCCGGCTCAGCCCGTTCAGCATCGGCGCACCTGGCGCAAGGCATCCGTCAGTTCGAAACGGCCTTCGATCAAGGCCTTGCCGAGCACCGCGCCGGCGCAGCCGACGCCGTCGGCGGCGACGATGTCGGCGATGTCGCGGATGCCGCCCGAGGCCTGCAGCTGCACGTACGGGGCGATCTCGTGGATGTGCCGGTACAGGTCGAGGTTGGGCCCGGCCAAGGTGCCGTCGCGGGAGACGTCGGTGCACAGCAGGTGGCGCAAGCCGGCCTGGGCGTAACGTTCCAGCAAGGGTTCCAGGCGCACGCCGCTGTCCTGGGTCCAGCCGGCCACCGGCAGCTCCCAGTCGCCTTCGCTGTTCTGGCGCACGTCCAGGGCGATGGTGATGCGGTCGGCGCCGAAGCGCTTGAGCCAGCCGATCACCAGCTCGGGTTCCTTGATCGCCAGCGAGCCGACCACGACGCGGTCGGCGCCGGCGTCGAGGATGGCCTCGACATCGGCCTCGCTGCGCACCCCGCCGCCGGTCTGCACGCGCATCCAGCTGGAGGTGGTGATCGCGCGCAACAACGGCGCCAGGGTGTAGCCGCCGTAGCGCGCGGCGTCGAGGTCGATCAGGTGCAGCCACTTGGCGCCGGCCTCGGCATAGCGCGTGGCCAGGGCGAGCGGCTCGGTCTCGTAGCGGGTCTCCTGGGCGTAGTCGCCCTGGTGCAGGCGGACGACCCGGCCGTCGCGAACGTCGATCGCGGGATAAAGCGTGCTGTTGCCCATGTTCACGCCTCCAGCGCCAAAAAATTAGCGAGCAGGCGCGAGCCGACGGCGGCCGAGCGTTCGGGGTGGAACTGGGCGCCGTAGCAACGCCCGCGGCCGGCGACCGCGGTGAAGGCGCGGCCGTAGCTGGTGCTGGCCAAGGTGTCCGAAGTCAGCGGCGCGGCGTAACTGTGAACGAAATAGGCTTGGTCGCGCTCGCCGATGCCGGTCAACAATCCCGGGGCGCCGGTGGGCGTTTCGCATTTGTCGAGGAAATTCCAGCCCATGTGAGGCACACGTACTCCTGGTCCTGGTTGCAGCCTGGTGATCCGGCCCGGAAGGAGTCCGAGGCACTCGACCTCGCCCTCCTCCGAGGACTCGTACAGCAGCTGCATGCCCAGGCAGATCCCGAGCAACGGCTGCTGCAAGCGGCGGATCGGATCGACCAGGCCCCGTTCCCGCAATCGCGCCATCGCGGGGGCTGCTGCGCCCACGCCCGGCAGGATCACGCGATCGGCGGAGGCGATCGTTGCGGGGTCGGCGCTCAGGATCGAACGCGCACCCAGCCGCTCCAATGCATAACGCACCGAGCCGATGTTCCCCCCACCCGAATCGACGACTACAACCCAAGACATCACAAGACCCCTTTGGTACTCGGCAATTCGCGACCTTCGCGGCGGATCGCCTGGCGCAACGCGCGCGCCACGGATTTGAAGCAAGCCTCAACTTTGTGGTGATCGTTATCACCTTCCACGTTCAGATTCAGGTTCAACCCGGCGGTTTCGCACAGCGAACGGAAGAAATGCGCGACCAGTTCGGTCGGGAAATCGCCCACCCGCTCGCGCGCGAACGTGCCGGAGAAGACGAAATACGGGCGGCCGGAGAAATCCAGCGCCGCACGCGCCAGCGTTTCGTCCATCGGCAATACGACGCTGTGTCGTCCTAATGTGCTTTCTTGAAGTGTGCTTTCTTGCAATGCACTTCCAGCAAGTGTGCTTTTTCCGGATACAGCTTCCTGAAGCGTGCCTTCCTCATCTGCGCCATCTGCGCCATCTGTGCTAACGGCGTCCGCGCTATCGAAGCCGTAGCGGCCGATACCGCGCTTGTCGCCGAGCGCTTCGCGCAACGCCTGCCCCAGCGCCAGCGCGCTGTCTTCGATGGTGTGGTGCTCGTCGATGTGCAGGTCGCCTTCGCAGCGCAGCTCCAGGGCGAAACCGCCGTGCTTGCCGATCTGTTCGAGCATGTGGTCGAAGAAGCCCAGGCCGGTGTGGACCTTGGGTTCGGCGATGCGGTCCAGGTCGACCGCAACTGAGATCCGGGTCTCGCGGGTGTTGCGCTGCACGCGCGCGGTGCGCGGGCAGTCGGCCAGGGCGTGGGCGATGCCGGCCCAGTCCCACTCGCCGCCGAATTGCTCGGTACGCAACTGGAACGCGCGGATGCCGAGGTTGGCGGCGAAGCCGTTGTCGGTCTCGCGGTCGCCGACCATCGCCGAGCGCGCCCAGTCGATGCTGCGGTCCTTCAGCAACGGCAGCGCCAGGCCGATGCCGGGCTTGCGCGTGGGCAGGTTCTCGGCCGGGAAACTGGTGTCGATGAGCACCTCGCGGAAGACGATGCCCTGGCTCTCGAACACCTGCATCATCAACTGGTGCGGGCCGTCGAAACTCCAGCGCGGATACGCCTCGGTGCCTAGGCCATCCTGATTGGTGACCATGACGAACTGATAGCCGGCGTCGCGCAGCTTCAACATCGCCGGGATCACCCCGCGCACGAACCGCAGCTTGGCGTAGCTGTCGATCTGGAAATCGGCCGGCTCCTCGATCAGGGTGCCGTCGCGATCGACGAACAAAATCGGCGTCGATGCGCTCATGCCGCCACTCCGCGCAGCTGCGCATTGCGGGTCAGCACTTCGATCACCGCCGCGTTCTGCTCCGGCGTGCCGAGACTGATGCGCAGGGCATTACCGAGCTGCGGCGCGGCGCGCATGTCGCGCACGACCACGCCGGCATCGAGCAGACCGTCGAATGCGGCCTGCGCGTCGTCGAAACGGGCGAGCAGGAAATTCGCCTGCGAGGGATAGACCTGGAGCACGCCGGGCAAGGCCTGCAGCGCGGCGAACAAACGCTCGCGCTCGCCGATCGCGGTGACCACGCGGGCCTTGGTGGTGTTGCGCGGCACTTCGGCCAGGGCGCGCAGGGCCAGGTTCACGCAAGGCGTGGGCAGCGGATACGGCGCCTGGCAACGCTGCAGCGCGGCGATCAGGTCGGCGTCGGCGATCACGCTGCCGATGCGCACCGCGGCCAACGCATGCGCCTTCGACAAGGTACGCAGCACCGCGATGTTGCGGCGCGCAGCGAGCAGGCTCACCGCCGAAGCGCCGTCGGCGAATTCGAGATAGGCCTCGTCGACCACGACCAGGGCGCGGCCGCGCAGGCGCAAGGCCAGCGCATCGATCTCGGCCAACGGCAACAACGTGCCGGAGGGGTTGCCCGGCGAGCACAGGAACACCAGTTTGGCGTGCTCGCGTTCGGCCGCCTCGGCGACCGCGGAGAAATCGCAGGCGAAACCGGCCGGCGTGTCGCGCAGGGCGACCTCGACCGTACGAGTGCCGTGCAGGCGCGCATTGACCGCGTACATGCCGAAAGTCGGCGGCGTGAGCACGATGGCATCGCCGCCGGGACGGCACAGCGCGCGTACCAGCAGATCGATCGCTTCGTCGCTGCCGCGCCCGGCCAGGAGTTGCTGCGGCTCGCAGCCGTACAGCCCGGCCAGCGTGTCGCGCAGGCGCTGCGGCTGCGGGTCCGGATAACGGCGCACCGAGCCTTCGCCATCGGCCACGCTCGGCCAGGCCGCTTCGTTGGCGTTGAGCCAGACCCGGCCGCTGCGCTTCTCGCTGCGCGCCGAGCTGTAGCCGGCGAAATCGCGCAGGTCCTCGCGCAACAGGTTGAGGGGGTTGTCGTCGTTCATGTCGATCGGATCCGATTCGTTCTTGGCGCTCATGCCGCTGCCGCCCGCAAACGCAAAGCCACCGCCTCGCGGTGCGCGTCCAGCCCTTCGGCCGTCGCCAGTTCGACCGCGCAGGGGCCGATCGCCAGCAGGCCGCGCGGCTGCACTTCCTGCACCGTGATCGCGACCTGGAAGCTGGCCACGTTGACCCCGCTGGCATAGCGCGCCGCACCACTGGTCGGCAGCACGTGGTTGGTGCCGCTGCAGTAGTCGCCCAGCGCTTCCGGCGCCCAGTCGCCGAGGAACACCGAACCGGCCGCCTCGACTTCCGGCAGCCACTCGCGCGCATCGCGCAGGGCCAGGATCAGGTGTTCGGGCGCGTAGCGGTTGCTGACTTCGAGCGCGCGTTCGATCGAATCGACCCGGATCGAACGCGAGCACTGCAACGCGGCGCGTGCGGTGTCGGCGCGCGACAGCTTGGCTAATTGCACTTCGAGTTCGAGGTCGACCGCATCGAGCAAGGCGTCGTCGTCGCTCAGCAGCAACACTTGCGAATCCGGGCCGTGTTCGGCCTGCGACAACAGGTCGGCGGCGACGAAGTCGGCGCGCGCGCCGGCATCGGCGATCACCAGTACTTCCGACGGGCCGGCCGGCAAGTCGATCGCCGCCCCGCCCTCCAACAGCGCGACCTGGCGCTTGGCTTCAGTGACGTAGGCATTGCCGGGCCCGAACAATTTGTCGCACTTGCCGATGCTCTCGGTGCCGAACGCCATGGCCGCGATCGCCTGGGCGCCGCCGACCTTGAACACCCGCGTTACCCCGCAGCGGCGCGCGGCGTAGAGCACTGCCGGGTCGGCGCTGCCGTCGCGACGCGGCGGCGTGCACAGGGCTATTTCGCGGCAACCGGCGAGGTCGGCCGGCACCGCCAACATCAGTGCGGTCGACGGCAGCGGCGCCGAGCCGGCCGGCACGTACAGGCCGACCCGGCGGATCGGCCGCAGGATACGTTCGCAGCGCACGCCGTCGGCGGTGTCGATCGCATACGGCTCGGTCATGCCGGCGTCGTGGAACACCGCGATGCGTTCGGCGGCCTCGTCGATCGCCGCGCGCAAGGCCGGTGTCAGCGAGGCTTCGGCGGCGTCGAACTCGGCCGCATCGACCGCGAAGCGCTCGGGGGCGCCTCCGTCGAAACGTTCCGCATACAGGCGCAGCGCGGCGTCACCGTCGCGGCGCACCGCTTCGACGATCTCGGCGACCGCGGCCGCGGTCGAGGCCCGGGTCTGCTGGGCGGGACGGCGCAGCGCCTGTTCGCGCGCGGTTTCGTCGAGCGCGTTCCAGTCGAGGCGTTGCATCTTCGTCCTCATGCCAGCATGCCCTCGACCGGCACCACCATCAGCCCGCGCGCACCGGCGCGCTTGAGTTCTTCCAGCCGTTGCCAGGTCACCGCGCCGTGGCACAGCGCCTGCAGGGCCACGCCGTCGCCGTTGTCCAGGCTCATCACCGTCGGCGGCTCGGCATCGGGCAACAGCGGCAGCAATTCGTCGAGCAGGTTGCGCGGCGCCTGGAACATCAGCAGCTTGCTGTTGCGCACGCGCAGCGCACCGTCGAGACGGCGCAGCAGCAGGTCGGCCAGTTCGCCGCGCACATCGTCGAAGCCACCGGCCGGTCCGGCCAACACCGCCTCGCTTTCGATCAGGGTCTGCACCGGCTTGAGCTGATTGGCCGACAGAGTCGCGCCGCTCGACACCAGGTCGCAGATCGCCTCGGCCTGGCCCAGGCGCGGGGCGATTTCGACCGAGCCCGACAGCAGCACGACCTGGGCGTCGACGCCCTCGCCGGCCAGCCATTGCGAGAGCAAGGCCGGATAGCTGGTGGCGATGCGCTTGCCGGCCAGTTGCTGCGGGCCGTCCCAATGCCAGGCCTCGGGCACGGCCAGCGCCAGACGGCAGCCGCCGAAACCGAGCGCGCGCCATTCGCGGAACGCCGATTCGCGGCCGTTGCTGCGGCGGTCGCCGTCCTGTTCGAGCAGGACGTTGCGCCCGACCACGCCGAGGTCGCAGACGCCGTCGGCGATCAGGCCGGGGATGTCGTCGTCGCGCACCAGCAGCAGATCGACCGGCAGGGTTTCGCCGTAGCAGAACAGGCGGTCGCGGCTCTCGCGCCAGCTCAGGCCGCAAGCGGCCAGCAGCGCGCGCGCCGGCTCGGCGAGACGGCCGGATTTCTGGATCGCGATGCGCAAGCGGTCACGCGCGGCGGCGCTGGCGGGAGGGCTCATGAACGGGTCTCGGAAGGGGGACGGTCGATGCGGGGACGAGGCGGCAGACCGATCACGGGGTCTGCCAGAAGAGGTGCGGGTTACGTTGGCTCAGCGGTGTCGCGCGGCGCGTCGATGCAGTGCTGCGCCGTAACCGCCGGTGCCGCGTTCGAGCACGCGGGCGACGCGCCCGATCGTGGTCACACTGACCTGGGTGCGGTCGTGGATTTCGCGATACGGCACGCCTTCGTTGAGCAGGGGCACGACCCGCCAGCGGTCGCTCATCGCTTCCAGTTCGGCCGGCGTGCACAGGTCTTCGAGGAAGGCGCGCACCTGTTCGGCGCTGCGCAGGCCAGCGAGCGCCACCGCCAGGTCGGCGATCGCATCCTCGGTCTGCTCGGTGTCGTTGGCGCGGCGCTTCATTGCGGAGAACTCACTCGGCTGGTGGCGTGTGGCTGGCGGATGGTTCGGTTCGCTCGGCCAAGGGGCGGGCCGGGCTGAGCGGGGAAGGCCTGGGCGCCCGGAAATCAAACGCCGCGGACCAGGCCCGGCACCGATCATCGAACGCATTAATGTACTAACGCGTTAATACATTATCGATCGAAGCGACCGTCGTCAAGCCGGCCCATCGCGGCGACCGGCCTGTCGCAGCGACGGATTGCGTTAAGACTCAGATGCGCCCGACCCCACGCCCTGGCCGGGGTCGCGGCACCGCGACCGCTGTCCCCCGACGCTCCCGCCACCGCGACGCAAAGGCCTGTGTCCGCCACCGCCACGGAAGATGAATACGAACCCTGCCCTCGCTGCCGTACCGAGTCGCCCCGCCTCGCCCCAGCGCCGCTGGGCCGGGTGGGCCCTGCTCTGCCTGCTCGCCGCGGCCTGCTTCGCGCCCGCTTCGGCGCACACCGTGCTGAACCTGGAGCGCAGCACCCGCGAGGTCGAGCTCGCGCCGTTCACCGCCTACTACCACGACACCGGCGGCCGCCTCGATCTCGACGGCGCGCGGCGGGCGCTCGCTGAAAAGCGTTATCGCCCCCTACCGAACGGCAACGGCTCGTTCGGCTTCCAACGCGGCGCCTACTGGTTCCACATCGCCGCGGTGAACCGCAACGCCGAGGTGCCGCGTTGGCTGCTGGTGCAGCAGTTCGCGCTCAGCGACCGCCTCGACGTCTACACCCGCGCGCGCAACGGCGCCTCGACCCACCAGGTCGGCGGCGACAGCCAGTTGTTCGCCTCGCGCGCGATCCGCTACCGCCACCCGAATTTCTGGATCGACCTACCGGCCGACGAACCCGTCGACATCTTCGTGCGCGTGCGCAGCGACAGCTCGATGCAGGTGCCGCTGACCCTGTACACGCCGAGCGCCTTCACCGAACTCGCGCGCGATGCCCAGTTCGGCATCGGCCTCTACTACGGCATCCTGGTGGCGTTGTTCTTCTACAACCTGGTGCTGTGGCTGAGCCTGCGCGACTCCAGCTACTTCTGGTACCTGTTCCATATCTGCGCGTTCGGCCTGGTGCTGCTGACCCTCAACGGCCTCGGCTTCGAGTACCTGTGGCCGCGTTCGCCCTGGCTCGCCGACCACTCGGTGCCCTTGTCGATCTGCCTGGCCCAGATCGGCATGCAGCAGTTCGCGCGCAACTTCCTCAGCCTGCACCGGCGCTGGCGCCTGGGCGATTACGTCGGCCTGGGCATGATCGGGTTCTTCGTCCTGCTCGGCATCGCCGCGACCCAACTGCCTTACCGCATCGCCACGCCGATCGCCTCGGCGGCGGTGTTCGTCAGCATCGCCTGGATCGCGGTCGAAGGCATCGTGGTGATGCGCCGCGGCTACAAGCCGGCGCGGCTGTTCCTGCTGGCCTGGTCGGCGTTCCTGCTCGGCACCGGCATGTTCGCGGCGATCGCCTTCGACCTGCTGCCGAAGATGTTCATCACCGAGTACGGCGTGCAGATCGGCTCGGCGCTGGAGATGCTGCTGCTGTCGGTCGCCCTGGGCTATCGCTACGCCTCGCTGCGCAACGAGAACGAACGCATCGTGCGCGAGGCCAAGGAACAACTCGAACACAAGGTCGAGCAGCGCACCACCGAATTGCGCAGCACCCTGGCCCTGCTCGAGGATGCCCATGCGCGCCTGCGCGAAACCAGCCAACGCGACGGCCTGACCGGCCTGCACAACCGCAGCCATTTCCGCGAGGCCTTCGAGGCCTTGCTGCACCGTTCCAGGCGCCAGCACCGGCCGCTGGTGCTGATGATGATCGACCTGGATCACTTC
The DNA here is from genome assembly GCF_052078695.1 of Lysobacter sp. CA196. Taxonomy (NCBI): domain Bacteria; kingdom Pseudomonadati; phylum Pseudomonadota; class Gammaproteobacteria; order Lysobacterales; family Lysobacteraceae; genus Lysobacter; species Lysobacter sp. CA196. The sequence goes on from NZ_JBQJIN010000017.1 coordinate 73,369, forward strand.
AAGCAGATCAACGACCACCACGGCCATCTGGTCGGCGACGAATGCCTGCGCTGGGCGGCGGGCCTGATCGCGCAGATCCTGATCCCGCACCACGCCCTGCTCGCCCGTTTCGGCGGCGAGGAATTCGTCGCCGTGCTGCCCGACCACGACCTCGACGCCGGCGCACGCGTCGCCGAAGCGCTGCGCCTGCGCCTGAGCTCGCAGCCCTGCCCCAGCCGCAGCCACGACATCCCGGTCACCGCCAGCATCGGCGTGCACGAAATCGCCCCGGACGCGGACATGGGCGTGGAAGCGGCACTGCAGTTCGCCGATCAGGCCTTGTACCTGGCCAAGGCCGAGGGCCGCGACTGCGTCAGGGTGTGGGGGGCGACGGTGCAGGCTTGAGCGGTGGCCGGCACAACGCCGCTCGCGCGGTGCGGCTCAGCCGGCCGGCTGGTACATCACGTCGGAACGCAACGCGTATTTGGTGCCCTCAACCACCGCCGCGCCTTCGTGCCAGGTGTCGTGCACGAACAGCAGGCCGGCGCCGGTCTTGGGCACCACCTTGAACTGGCGAAAGTCGGTGTCGCCGCCGGCGAAATCGTCGTTGAGATACACCAACAGGGTCAGCTTGCTGGACCGGCCGTCCTCGCTCCAGGGGCCGTCCTTGTGCATCCGGAAACGCTGGCCCGGCGAGTACTTGTAGAAGCGCAACGCTCTCGGCAGACCGGCTGCGCGTTCGCCGTCGAGCATCGGCAGCTCGAGCGCGGACAGGCGTTGCCACAGCCGCTCGACCCAGGCCGGCGACTCGAACACCACGCGCTCGTTGTTGCGCACGTGCTGCAGGCTTTTCTGGTCGCCCGACGGGGTGCGCACGCCGGCGGATTCGAAGCCGTGGTCTTCGGCGAGTGCGATCAAAACCCCGCACTCGGACGGGGTCAGCAAGCCGTCGACGCTGAAGACGCGGTCGTTGTGGAAGATCGTCTGCATCCTGGGCTCCTGCCGGGGAACAACGACGCGGTGGGCGATTCGGTGGGCGATTCGGTATTAGGGGCGCAGCGGCCCTGAGCCCAACCCCTCTCCCGCTGGCGGGAGAGGGGCTTTAGCGCAGGTGCGGCTTTAGCCCTGCACCGCGGCGCGCGCCGCGGCGATCAGAATGCCTTCGTGGACCAGTTGCACGGCGGTAGCGACTTCGCCGTCGAGCGCGCGGTCGCGGTCGAGGAAGGCGATGGCTTCGCGCAGCTTGGCATGCGCCGCGGCGACCGCCTTGCCCGGACGGAACTCCTCGGCGGCGGCCAGTTCGGCGCGCAGGCCTTCGACTTCGGCGAGGAAACCCGGGTGATCGGCACTGTCGCCGACCGGACCGCCGGAAATCTTGGCGGCCAGGGTGTTGGCGTCGGCGCGGTCGGCCAGATCGCGGGCGGCGTTGATCATGTCGCGTCGCAGGTCCAGCGCCTGGGCGGCGGTGTACAGCTCCAGCGCGAGCACCTTGCCGAGGTCCTCGGTCATCGCCAGCACGTGACGGGCCTCGTTGGCGCCCATCGAGACGTGGTCCTCGGCGTTGGCGCTGGTCGGGATCGAGTACACCGAAGCCGGGTGCGCACGGCTGGCCAGGTCGTTGACGATGGCCGCGGCGGTGTACTGCACGATCATGTGACCGGACTCGGTCGCGTCCTCGTTGCCGATCAAAAAGCCCGGCAGGCCATCGTTGGTGGCCGGGTCGACCAGCTTGTTGAGGCGGCGCTCGGAAATGCTCGCGAGCACCGGGATCGCGGCCTTGACGTAGCTCATCACCAGCGCCAGCGGCATGCCGTGGAAGTGGCCGGCCGAAATCACCTGCTGCTCGACGTGCTCGGCCTGCGCATCCGGGAACACGATCGGGTTGTCGGTCAGCGAGTTGAGCTCGACTTCGAGCACGCGCGCGGCCTGGGCGATGGCGTCGCGCACCGCACCGTGCACCTGCGGGATGCAGCGCAGCGAGTAGCTGTCCTGCGGCTGATGCTTCTTGCCGCCGCGGAACGGGCGGAACCGGGTGTAGAACTTCTCGCGGCCGTGGCGCTGACTGAAGGGCACCCAATCCCAGCCGATATCAAAGCTGAGCTGCTGCGACTGTTCGGTATCCCAGCTCTGCGGCAGCCAGGGACGGAAGCGCGGCACCAGGTGATAGGGAATGTCGGCCAGGGTCGAACCTTCCAGCAAGCGACGCAGATTGGCCGCGACTTCGATCTGGCCCGGGTGCGGACGCAGGTCGTGCACGGCCTCGGCGAAGGCGCCGAGACGGCCGGCGAAGGCGTCGATGGTCATCGCCGCGGCGAGGTCGGCGGTGTCGAGCAGGTCTTCGAGGCGGGCCAGCGCGAGCACGCCGCAGGCGAGCATCTGCGCGGTGCCGTTGTTGAGCGCCAGGCCTTCCTTGTAGGACAGCTTGACCGGGGTCAGGCCGGCGAGCTGCAGCGCTTCCGCGCCCGGCATGCGCCGGCCGTCGTAGAAGGCTTCGCCGCCGCCGAGCAACACGATGGCCAGGTGCGACAACGGCGCCAGATCGCCGCTGGCGCCGACCGAACCGAGCTGCGGCACCACCGGCACGATGCCGGCGTTGAGCATCGCCGCGAGCGCCTGCAGGGTCTGCACGCGGATGCCGGAGTGGCCGCGCATCAGGGTGTTGATACGGATGCACAGCATCGCGCGCACGATCTCCGGCGCGAACGGCTCGCCCACGCAGACCGCGTGGGTGACGATCAGGTTGCGCTGCAGTTCTTCGTGCAGGGTCTCTTGATTGCGCTTGGCGCCCGGCAACTGATCGCGCAGGTGGTGCGCGCCGAGCAGACGGTCGGCGTTGCTGCCGAAACCGGTGGACACGCCATAGATCGGTTCTTCGCGGCGTACCTGTTCGGCCAGGAAGTCGGCCGCGCGGGCCACTGCCGGCAACTGCGCCGCGGCCAGGTCGACCTGGGCGCCGTAAGCCACGGCCACGAGTTGCGAACGCGTCAGCGAACGGCCATCGAGTTGGATCTTGTTCAAGTTGTAACCTCGCCTCGCACCCTGGCGATCATCTGAACGGCCGCGCTTACGCCGCGAACGGCGCAGCCCGGCCGAGCGTACTCGGGAGTCGGTGCGTCAATGAAACGATTGGAACCGCGGCGGCGTCATTGCGCCGCGGCATGGAGTCGGCCCGCTTCCGCGCCGGATCGCGATCCGGTACGGGACGAGCCAGAGAATCGGCCGCGGACGCGAACCCACGCGCCCGCTGCCGCAGACCCGCCGCACAGACGGCCGGCATGCGGATCGCGAGATCCGCCACGCCGGCACGGCCTGCACCGGCCGGTATCACTTCATGACCCGCGACTGCTCCAGTTCGACCCGCAGCGTGCGCGCCAGCTCGGCGCGCGACACCTCGAACTGGTCTTCGCGGCGCAGGTCCTTGACCGTCGCCGTGCCCTTGGCGATTTCGTCCTCGCCCAGCACTACCACGAAACGGATGCCGGCGCGGTCGGCGTACTTGAACTGCTTGCCGAGCTTGGAGGTCTCCATCACCACTTCGGTGTTGAGGCCGCCGTGGCGCAACTCGTTGGCCACCGCCAGGCAATGCGGCAGGTGCGCATCGTCCATCTGGGTGACCAGCACCTGCACGCTGCTGTCGGCGGTGCTGACCAGGCCGGCTTCCTGCAACTGCCAGAACAAGCGGGTCAGGCCGATCGAAATACCGACGCCGGGCAACTTGGACTTGGTGTAGTGGCTGGCCAGGTCCTCATAGCGCCCGCCCGAGCAGATCGAACCGATCTGCGGGAAGTCGTCGAGGGTGGTCTCGTAGACGGTGCCGGTGTAGTAGTCCAGGCCGCGCGCGATCGAGAAATTGAGGGCGTAGTTCTTTTCCGGCACGCCCAGCGCGCGGATCAGCTCCAGCACCTCGCGCAGCTCGGCCACGCCTTCGCGCAGGGCCTCGTTGCCCTCGCCCAGCGCGGCCAGCTTGGCCAGCGCGTCGGCGTGCGAGCTCGAACGCACCGCGACGAAGTCGAGGATGGTCGCGACCGCGTCCGCGGCCAGGCCGAACTCCGGCCCGGTCAGGGTTTCGCGCACATAGTCGGGGCCGCGCTTGTCGAGCTTGTCGACCTCGCGCAGCACCAGCGCCTGCAGGCCGCCGTCGGCGACGCCCTGGGCCTCGAAGAAGCCGCGCAGCAGCTTGCGGTTGTTGAGCTGGATCGTGAACGGACCGATGTCGAGTTCGGAGAACACCGCATAGATGGCCGCCGGCAGCTCGGCGTCGTAGCGCACGCTGAGGCTGTCTTTGCCGATCACGTCGATATCGCACTGGTAGAACTCGCGGAAGCGGCCGCGCTGCTGGCGCTCGCCGCGGTACACGCGCTGCATCTGGTAGCGGCGGAACGGAAACGCCAGCTCGTGCTCGTGCTCGGCCACATAACGCGCCAGCGGCACGGTCAGGTCGAAGCGCAGCGCCATCTCCGGTACCCCGCGCTCGCCCGACTGCGCGCTTTTCTCCAGCGAGCCGGTGGACTGGGCGAAATAGACCTGGCGCTCGGTTTCGCCGCCGGACTTGGTCAGCAGCACCTCCGACAGCTCCATGACCGGGGTTTCCACGGGCAGGAAGCCGAAGCGCTCGAAATTGCGCCGGATCGTGTCCAGCATGCGCTGGAAGGCGATCTGGTCGCGGGGCAGCAGCTCCATGACACCCGGCGGGGTACGAGGCTTGATCAAGCGGAACTCCAATACGTCGGCCGCGCCGACAACGAGCTGGGGGGTTGGAAAGCGCCACAGTTTAACGGCCGCCCCCGCTCCCTGCTCGTCCGATCGACAGACCCCTTGCGCCGACCTGGGGTGAGTCGCTAGAATTTGCGGCTCAGCAGTCGGGGTGTAGCTCAGTCTGGTAGAGCGCTACGTTCGGGACGTAGAGGTCGCAGGTTCGAATCCTGTCTCCCCGACCAATGCTGAGAGTGTTTCTGACTAAGCCGGCCTTGTGCCGGCTTTTTCGTGTCTGCGCGATACCCAGCCCTTCGCCCGCATGGCCTCGCCGGCATGGCCGGATCGGGCTGGCGGCGACTCGACACATGCGCGGCCGCGCAACTCCGGAAGAGAGCCCCGGCGCCTGCCCGCCGTCGCAGGGAGAGCGGAACGACATCTCGGGCCGACCCGAATCCCTACGAGCCCCGCAACAACGGCGGCCCCGGCCCACCCCGCCCGGCTTGCGGGTTCGGCTACGGGTTCGGCTTGCAGGGGGCCATCGACTCCCCGCCTCGTGCCAGCCCGCTGCGCGCAGCCTGGCTACGCCTCCCCTCTTCGCTACAGTTCCTGCCCAAACATGATCCGATGACCGTCGATCGTGCGGACGCCGAACTCGCGCATGCCCCAGGGCTTGTCCGACAGCGTTTGAGTGAACTCCGCGCCCGCAGCCCGATACTCGGCGAACAAGGCGGCGGCATCCGACACGGTCACGTAGCCGTACCAGGAGTGGTCGCCCAGCTCCGCGGGCGGAAGCGCGTCGGCGCACTTGCCGAGCATCACCCGGAAACTACCGCGAGACAGAAAGCTCCAGCCCGGCGCGGTGAAGTCGATGCTCAGGCCGAGAACCGACACGTAGTAATCGGTGGACTGGGCCAAGTCGAGTACCGCCAGCGTGTACCGGACCTTGGTGAAATCGGACATTTCCGCCTCCTGGTCGTGAACTGTGGTGCCGACGCTTGTCAAGAACCGCCTGGATCGCGAAGCGGCGTCGGTCTGAATGAGCCGTCAGGCCGCGGCCCCATGCCCCGAAACATGCCCCAAAACAGGCCCCGAAATCCGCAAGGGCAGATATACGTCGGTGATCATTTCATGCTCCTGCACGTTCGGGCCGACGTTCACATAGTGAAAGAAGATCGGAAAGTCGCCGAGCGCCTCGCCGCTGCGGGGCAGCCACTCGCGCAACAGGTAAACGGCTGCGGCATTGTGTGCGCGAGAGCCGAGGTGCCGAGCCACCGCACAACGATTGGCCGGGATGATCTTGGCGACGACGCCCTGGGCATTCGGTGAGACCCGACGGTCGTAGGACACGCAGAAATCGACGCGGTGATCGGCCGGCGCAGTGGTGTATGGGTCGGTGTAGTGAACACCGTAGGTCCGATGCTCGGCGGGCAGCAGGCGATGCTCGATGCGCCACTCGATCAGCTTCCTGGAGGTTTCGTATTCGAGCTGAGGCGGACCGCGATGCTCTGCGCAGGCTACCGCTGTTTCCGGGAACTCGACCATCCGAACGTCCACACGATCTCCTGAATATCCATAAGCGGCCCGACGCCTGAATCGACCGGGCCGCGCAGCGGCTTCGGTTCGAACGAATCGTCAGGCGCCGCCCCCTATATTGAACTGAGCCAGTTCACGCAGCGACCGACACACCATCGTTAGCTGTGAACTCGACCCGAGCGGTTGATGGGCCACGGCGCCGTCCGGAAGCAGAACATAGACGCCTTTGCCCTGAACCGAGGCAATGGGGACGTTCCTGGTGCCGTGAACCTTGCGATTTTCGCGGACGTGCCGAGGGGTGAGCGGGTAGAACCCGCCGATCTCCCACCGCTGACCGGATGGCGCTATGAGAACGAACTCGAACCGCTGCAAAAACGGCGCGGAGCGATAGAAGTCGCCGGCCTCGATCGGCAGCGGAAACCCCACGAGCCTTTCGGTGCCCTCTCTATCGGGCCGTCCGAGCGCAGCCAGAGAGCCGCGGGTAATCCAAGGGGAAATGATCGAGTAGCGCAGAATGGTCCAAAGCGCGAAAAGCAGCACGAGCACGATAACCGCGCAAAGCGCCTGCCCCAGGAAACTCAGTACTACGTCCATGTAGCGCTCGCCCCAAAAGACCGACCGGGTGGCGCGGTTATACACCAACACGGCAGCCGTATTGGCCGGTCCGGGTCGACGGACTCGTTAACGGTGGGTAGCCCCTCAACGCAGCCCGACTCAGACTCATGACCGACCTCCCGAATACCCCGCCGGCCGGCGAGACCGACATCCGCGAGCAGATACAGACCATCACCGAGGCAGCCGAGCGGGCGATCGCTGCCTTGCATTCGGTGTCCGGCGATGCCGCCGGCCAGGTCGCGCAATCGGCCGCGGCCTATTTCGACGGCGTGACCAAGCTCGCGCTCGCCAGCCAGGGCCCGCTGATGAGGCAGATGACCCAGGACCTGGTCGAATCGTCAATGGAGCAAGCCGCGGAAGACGCCCTGGCCACATTGGCCAACGACATACTCATGGGCGCAGCCGCCGCGGTCGCCGCCGCGGCCGGTGCCATGGAAGCCGAATCGGCGAGCTTCGCGATCGACCGGATCGACCAGAGTATCGCCAAGTACTCGTCGTTGATCCAAGACCGCATGCGCTGAATCCTGCGCCCGTGGAACTGCCGCGCTATCGCGACAGTCAGTCCTGCTGTCGATCGTCGGCCTGAGCAAGGGTGTGCATGGCGTCATTACGATGCCATGCGTTCGCCACGCTCTTGAGCTGCTCGACGATGCCGAAGGTCTCCGTCACCACCCCAGGCAAAGCCGCGAATGACACCCAAGCATGATGTGTCAAATAGATCCCTTCGGTGGAAAACCTGTTGTACAAATTCTCTACCGCCCCCCATCCGTCCTCAAGGATGTCGGTTATCCGACCCGGCTGCGCCCGGCCATGCAAAGCCAGTTCGTCGGCGGATTTTCTCAATTCTCCCGCAACGCGCCGCATGTAATACGAGTGAAGCGCTGCACTTTCCTCAAGAAGAGCTTCGTCTAGTCCGCAAGTGAGCATTCGGGAAACCTCAAAGCGGTCAACAAAACTGGCGAATTCGGATTCCATGTCTCGCCGGAAACGGTCTTCATCGAACTCGCGCAGACTGGCGTCAGCAAGTTCGCGGCCCGCCATGGATACCAGTTCGTCGTTCTTTATCGCCAGCTCGCCGACACCGCTTCTGGCCGCACTGAGCGCCCTGGAGAAGGCTTCTCGTAATGTCCCGAAACGCCCATCCGCCAAGCCTCGCTCAAGCTCTACCGCATCTATGTCCCGCTTTCCTTTCACCAACGCGTTGACGACCGCTAGCACTGTGGCATTGATCTGCTCCGCCCTCGCGTCCTCGCTCGTCTGTCCGTCGAAGGAAGAATCAAAACCGGGAAGAAATATCGTCCCAACCCAGCTCACGACCTCGCTGATGCTGGCATCCGTATCGACCAGCTCGGTCGCCAACCGCTTTCCGAACAGATGCCACGCCGCTTGCGTCTGGATCGCTTGGTTGTACTGCCTCTTCAGCCTCGTTCGCCATTCAATCGAAGCGGCCGCTCCTTGCTTCATTTCGCACAGCAACTCATCTGCCAGGCGAACGCTTTCTCGCGCCGCTTCGCAAACGATGCTTCCGGCCAACTCGCCGAGGGAAGTCTTCGCCCACAGCGACAAACCCTCGAAATGCTGCCACGCGACGCGCTCGAAGCCGGAAGCCTCCGCCGTCGAAACATCACGATCGCAAACCAAGTAGGCCGCGCTCAATACCTTGCGAGCCCCAACGCTCTCGTCATCGATCTCGCGTTCTATAGAGTAAAAAGCGTCCAACTGGCCGGCCGTCGACCGCAAGGCATCAATCAAGCCATCAATGTTCAATGGCGCATCCCGCAGCGACGCCGTCGAGACGGCGGGGAACCCCATCGTTTCGGCTTTGAGTTCAACGCTTCTCCTGATCACTCCGGCAATCAGGTACTCGAGCTTTTGAATGCCGATTTCGACCGTGCGAGCCGCGGCGTTCGCGAAATCCAGGGACGATTGCCGGCGGCTTTCGCCGACGATCATCGCTCTGGTTTCGCGGATCAGGCGCACCAAATCATCCACGTAGGCGCCATATCCTTCACGCTGCAAAACCATGCCCCCCGTCAGCGAAGACGCGACGCCGCTACTTCCCATACTCCAACAGGCCGGATATCCGCCGGCGATGCCGAGCAACATCATTCCCTCGAAAATAGCACCAAGCATATCGGCGCCCGACTCGGCGGCAGCGCGCTCTATCATTGACGCACCGTGTATAGGGCCGAGCGCGCCACCTTTTACTATTGTGGCCTGCCCCAACCCGCCCTCAAGCGCGCGCCGCACGCCACCAATGCAGATCGTAGTCCCCAGCTCTTGAACGAGCACTCGTCCGAGACGACCCGCCGCGGCCTTCAGCTGTGATCGACAAGCCGCTGGATTCTCAAACTCCGAATTCGCGTCGGGAGCCGATCGAAGACTAATCTCGAGTGTCAGTTCAAAACCGGCAATTTCCGACTCAAGAGAGTCCTCAGTCTGGTGCACAGGCATCTGCATCTGTCCCTTCGTATTTACCACTTGCATCGGAATGCGCAGGACTGGAGCCGCGCATGACAATCATACCGGCTGCCTCACCTTACCCAGGACCTGCCCTACCGAGGCTTGCAAACGCTTGCATCTGGGCCCTGCACACCAGTGTCAAAGCAATTGGCAGGCTAGCAAGCCGGCAATCGATGAAGGCGATACGCACGCCGAGAGGCGCAATCGCAGGATTGCGCCTCTCGATCCGATCAGAGACAGCCCAATCGGGTAAGTTCAGAGTTCACCGCACCGATTCTGGTCTCACGAAACTGTGCCGCAGCATCCTTGTTCAGGTGGCGGATTCTGATCCTGCCCGCAACCTTCTGTGAATCCAGCGCATTGAGTGGACTGTCGAAGGCCGTCCCCGTCGGCAGTTCCGCATCGGCAAGATTCAACGCGCAAGAAGAGCAAGCGGGTTTGTCGACCACCCCCTCCAGAGCCACTTGAGATGGACGCAGACCGTTCTTCTGCCTGATCCGCATCGCTCGCTCCAACGACTTGATTTCCGCATCCGAGAAGCGCTGGCTCTCCTGCCCAACCGGCATGCGCGTCGACTCACGCTCCGCGCCGCCCTGATGCGCAAACTGCTCGGTATTTCGATCCGTCTTCAGCGAAAGATTTTCCTTAATGGACTTGCCATTGCGGGAATGCCAATTGTCGATTTCCGTCCAGCTGCCATCCGGGTTGATCCGATACAACTTCCACGACGAAATCGTCCCTTTCCCGGCGATCCGATCCACATAATTGGTAACGAAATCCTCATCCGTCATTCGCGGGCTTTTGGTTTTAAGCTGAGCCAGTTCCTCGGCAGCTTTTTTTGCGGCGTTCCTGAGCACGTTAATCCACTTGTCCGTCTCCGCTCCGCCGGGCGCATACGGTATGTACTCGACAGCAGCTACCTGAAACGAAAACACGCACAAGACGACGAACGAGATCAGCTTCGATTTCAATTTCATTATTGCACCTTGACTGAATACTGGGCGCACCTTTTCCGGCGCGAATCACTTACCAACCAGCACTGCCGGCCGACGGCAACGGATCGGGTAAAGGCCGGTTACCGTAGTATCCGTCGGATTTGCAGACTATGCCGTTGTACGGCTTGTTCGCCTCCGCCCTATGTTGAGCGGCGATCTTCCGAAGCCCCTGACTGACCGTGTAAGTTTCCTTTTTGACGCCCGGGACCGACTCGAACGAAACCCATTTGTGGGTCGGCAGCACGATCCTCTGGGATACATAGTGACCATAAATACTATCGACCCGCTCGGCCGCGTCTTCGTATTCCTTGGCGGTCATGCAGAGCAGGACCTGCTTATTGAGGGGATCGGTCAGAGTGGCGCGGACGACCTCTCCGGTCCGGTTCAATTCGTCCTGGACCGATTTCATATATCCGCCTTGGAGGACCGCACTCTCTTCCAACAGATCGACGTAATAGGCCCGCAATGCATCCCTGGAGGCCTGGGTTCCGCTTCCGGCTTGCGACGGCTTCGGTGCCTGCGGCATCAACTCGTCCACGTACTTGCCGACCAGCGTGTCGAACCCCTTGGTGAAGTGATCGGCAGGCAGGGCTGCGAGCGCGCGGTCCAAGGCAGCAGCGTCATAGTTCAGCCGCTTCATCCCGGCGGGAGAAATGATCAGCGCAGCCACTCTGGTCCGAGTCTTGTCGAGCGCAGTATTTACGCTATTCCTCAACGAAACCGGAAACTTGTCGAAACTGGCGATCTTGTCGTGCAAGGCGCGGTCCAGCTCGCTTTTATTGTAGATATTGACCTCTTGCTGAACCATGTAGTTCACCAACGCCATAACGGTCGACGCGACTTGCACTTCAGCCAGGACGCCTTCGGTGACCTTCGCGTCCAATAGTCCGGCAACCACCGGATTGAATATCCTGAGGAACCACAGAAGGCCATCTTCGGCAGAGAACACTCTCAGATCGAGATTATTCAGCAACTCCTCGCCAAAGATGTACCAAACCAGCTTCTTGGACACCGCGGTGTTGTACCGCTCCATCAGTTTTTGCTGATACTCCGGCGCCGACATCTCTTCATGCACGTAGTTCTTGAATTCGTCGATCAACTCCTGCTTGCTGCCGAGGGTTTCCTCGACCACCGCTGTAGTAGCGGGCGCCGCCACCTCATGGGCCCAGCCCACCACATCTTCGTAATAGGCCTGAGCGCCGACATAAGGATTCGGCACCCCGGTAGTGGGCTCGTACAGCTCAAGGAAAGTATTCGTTTCCCAATGCGCCTTGTTGGCCCGGATAGTCGGCCCACCGGGGATCTTCGTATCCAGGAACTCATAAACGAAATACCTGGCCTGCAGGTTCTTCGCAGCATCGCTCAGATACCGGACATGAACGTCGGGATCCGTCGAAGCAGCGGAAAAATTCGGCAGCCCCACGGGGGTGTAGTACCCCTCCATCTTTTCGGCCTTTACTTTCACCGCTTCCGCCATGACCTTGTTGGCGAGATATTCGACCCTGTCTTCATTGATCTTGAACAGCAGATTTCCGCTATCCGCCACATTCTCGTTTATTTGGAACGCGGTATCGCCCGAGATAATCTTCTTCGCACCTTCGAGCTTGGTGACCGTCTCCTGCACGTAGGTCCGGTACTTGCCCAGAAGTTCCCTGTCCTGGGCCTTCGCTGCATCGATGAGCTTCTCGGCCTTGACTCCGTTGTAGATGCTGAAGCCTTCGGCGACTATGAGACCGGCCGCGCCTCCGAAGATGTCGCCGACCATCGCGCCGGCCAGTTCCCCAAGAATCTCGGCGGCAATGGGAATTCCCACACTGGTACCCACGGTTATTCCGCCGGTAACCACCTGCTCGGTATTTCCGGTGTCGAGGCCGTCTTTTATCTCGACGATACCGAACCCCACTCCGAGAGCGGCCCCTGCCACACCGGCGAGCTTGCCGATGCTGCCTCCCAAACCCGGCGACTCACTGGTCAGAGCTCCAATTTCGAAGGGCTCAGTGGGGGCGCTAATGTTGACCTTTTCGGTCAGCGGCTCCATGGCGAATCTGAATTCTTCGAGCTCGGAGGCCGGCGTACCGGGCTTGATCGATTCGGGCATCGGGCAAGTACCGCTTGCCAAGGCGATCTGAATGTGAAGACAGAGCGATGCCCCCGCCAGAAATCTAATCGACTTCCTATCCATACGTTCCTGCGACCTCATTATTGATTTTTAGACACGACGAATCGCCCCATGAAGACAATCAGGCAACAATCGATTCGCCAATCGGGATACGTGCCCGCCAGCAGCGCGCTGCATAAACTATCGTTCTCCCGTCGTCAGATATATGAGGAAAGCTCTTAGCGCAGAAATCGCCTAGCACGAAGCAGTTGCCACGACAACGGTTGTCTACCACGCCGTTGAAGGCCTCTTGCGCAAGATGGGCCCGGTGCCATCGGCCATTCGATGATCGATTGAGGGTGCAGGGTCGATGGACGCTTTCCGAAGGCCCGCGAGAGACGACGATTCGACGGCCGTTGGTACCGATCTAGTCAATGGCACTTACACAGCGACGTCGGGCAACTGCGCGGGACGGTTTTCAGCGCCAACTTGCTGGCCGACTGCGCCTCAATCGCGCTGCGACGGCGCCATCGAGCACGGCAAAAGTACCCTGAGCAGCGTCAGAACGAGCAAGCCGGATTTTCTGCGACAGGCAAGGTCGCGTTCGGGCTTCTTACGTTCAACGGCAGAGGCGGGGCCACGCCGAGCCCATCGAACACGAGATCGCGTACTCCGACCAAAACAATACGACGAACGCTCTTCTGGCGCTCGCCTCTAGAGAGATAGAGAGTTTCGAGCAGCGACAGACGACGGCATTACGAGCCCTTCCTGCACGACGACAATAGTTCGCACACCCGCGCGAACCCATAGCCCTGCTCGCGCAAGGCCGGCACCAGGCGGCGCACGATCTCGACGATGCCGTGGCGGGCGCGGCCATGTTCGTCGTCGCCGTCGTGCAGCAGCACGATCGCGCCGGGGTGGATCCGCGCCAGCACGGATTCGACCACGCAGGACACGTAGCCCGGCGCCTCCGGTTCGAGCCAGTCGCGCGGGTCGACCGACCAGCCGACCACGGTATAGCCCAGGCGCCCGAGCGCATCGACCTGCCCCGGCGCGATTTCGCCGTAGGCCGGGCGGAACAGCCGCGGCGCCTCGGCCATGCCGGCCTCGCGCAAGGCGGTCGTCGCCGGATGGATTTCGCGCGCGATCCAGTCTTCGACGCCGAAGCCGCGTGCGTCGGCATGGCTCAGGGAGTGGTTGCCGATCTCGTGGCCTTCGCGAAGGATGCGTTCGATCAGACCCGGCTGCGCACGCGCGGCCTCACCGACGCAGAAAAAAGTCGCGGCGACCCCGAATTCGGCCAAGGCCGACAACAAGGCCGGGGTGGCGCGGCCGGGCCCGTCGTCGAAGGTCAGCGCCAGCCGGCGTTTGTCCGGCGACCCGCGGCCGAGATAGGTACGCGGGTGGTCGGCGAGGAAGTCGTGATAGTCCATGCCCTGCTCCGCCGTCAGCGTGTCAGCCAGGTCTTGCGGTGGCCGCGCAGCTCGTCTATCAGGCCGATCACATTGGCCGGCAGCAACAGCACGTCGATCACCGTGTTGCAGATCGACACCAGCACCAGGTCGAGCGGCCCGAGTTGCAGACGCGTACGCGCCTGCATCACCGCGATGAAATTGAGCAGAGCCATCAGCCACCAGTTCAAGGCGGCGATGCCGAGCAAGCTCGGGCTGCGGTAGATCGAGGCGCCGGCGATCAACAGCAACAGGGTCGGCACCAGCGCCGACTGTGCCCACAGCAGCCACCACGGCAGCATCTTCATGGTCCGTGGCCAGGAGATGCGCCAGGCCACGCGGAACGATTCCAGGCGCCCGCGCGCCCAGCGCCGGCGCTGGCGGAACAGGCCGAAGAAGGTCGAGGGACAGATGGTGTAGGCGATCGCATCGGGCGCATAGGCAATCGAATAGCCGTGGGCCAAGGCGCGCCAGGTCCAGGCGATGTCCTCGACCAACCATTCGCCCCAACCGCCGAGTTCGCGGATCACCTCGGTGCGATGCAGCGAGAACGCGCCGGCGACGACGTTGACCACGCCGATCTTGCTCTGTACATAGCGAATCGCAGCGAGCGCGCCGACATGCTCGTAGAACTGCAGACGGTGCAACCAGGAATTATGCCGCCCGGCCGGCACGATCAGGCCGCAGGCGGCGGCGTGGCGCGGCGAGCTGTACAAGGCCTCGACCGCCCGGCGCAGCGAGCACGGCATGATCACCGTGTCGCTGTCGATCACGGTGACGACGTCGGACTCGGGCGACAGCTGCGGCAAGGCCGCATCGAGCGCCAAGCCCTTGGCGCCGCCGTTGCGTTCCAGCGAGATCAATCGATAGGTCTTGTCGCGCGGCTGAGCCAGCCAGGTCGCGACCGTGGCCGGCGTGGAATTGGTCGAACCGTCGTCGACCAGCAACACTTCGATGTGGCCCGGATAGTCGGCGCGCTCGATCGCGTCGAGCGTCATCAGGAACGAAGCCTCGGGCTCGTTGTAGAACGGCACCAGGATCGAGACGAAAGGATAGTGCGCGAGCGTCGGCGCGGCCGGCCGGCGCACGGCCTTGAACAGCGCCCACCCGGCCAGGAACACCAGGCAACACAGCAGCACCAAGGTGGAGAAACCGACGAGGCCGGTCAGGACGAACTGGCTGAACATGAGGCGATGCATCCGGCAGCGCGAAACGCAGCCGCGGCATCGTCGATGCGCAGTCACGCTCGCAGGGTCTGATTGGCAGACCGGACGCGTCGATACGGGTCGCCGCGCGTGTGCGCGGCCCCGCACGCCTGGTGCTTGTGGGGGGAACTGCGTTTTTGCGGAACTGCAGGTAGGACGTGGTGGGGTTAAAGCTTGCTCGTGAAACGGTGCCGCATCTTTCCATCGGTCGAAACGCAATGCGTTGTCGCGTTTTCTCAATAGAGAATGAAAGCAGCAAGGGTTTTATTCTGTGACGACGGCAAGCAGTTCGACGATCGTTGTAGTGCCGCTCGCTCGACATGCGATCGAGGATCGATGAAGAATCGAAACCGAACTGTCTTATCCCTTGGCCATGATGAACACTCCCCCGACGCCGCACCCCGTTCACACCGCTCCGCTGTTCCGTCCGCGCTTCGACATCGGTGCGCAGCGCATCGATTGCGGGCGCGAACCGGACGTCGCCACCCACGACGCGGCCGACCGGCTCGCGACCTGGCCCTTGCTCGACTATTCCGCCTGCGAACCGACCGAGGACCAGGCCGCGATCAACCGCTGGCTGGCCGCCGCCGACCTTTGCGAGCGCGACATCCTGCATGTCGGCACCGGCAATTCGTCGGTGGCGCGCCTGCTCGCCGGCAAGGTGCGCCGCATCGTCTCGGTGACGGTGGCCCACAACGAGTGGGAACACGGCAACGCGCTCGGCCTGCCGCAGTACTCGGTGCATTTGCTCAACAAGCACAGCGACGACTTCGCCCGCCGCTTCGAGGCGGCGAGCTTCGATTGCATCCTCGACAACAACCTCGCCAGCTTCGCCTGCTGCCAGCGCCACCTCGAACGCTATTTCGAGACCCTGCTGCATCTGCTGCGGCCCGACGGTTTCATCCTGACCCACTGGCTCGGCATGCAGTGGACCCTGGACATCGGCGTCGACGACGTCGAACCGGTCTGGCAGCTCGACGCCGGCAAGCTGCGCGCCATCGCCAGCGCCTACGGTCTGGCGGTCGAACGCCAGGACGAGTTGTTCTTCCTGCGCCGGGCCCGCACGCCGCACGCCGGCGCGATCAAGCCCTGAGCCGCCGCTCGCCGTGCCCTCGCCCGCGACCGCCGTGAGCGAGCGCCTCATTGCGACGCCCGGTCCGCCACCTGACTCGGCGTCGCGCCGCCCGCGCAGCCGTTTCGCCGCGGTCGCGCAGCTGTGGCACATCGGCCGGCGCGAGCCGCGTTTCGGCTGGCTGTTGCTCGATAACCTGATCACTACCTTCGGCGCCAGCTTCACCCTGATCGCCCTACCGTTCCTGGTGATGCGCCTGACCGGCAGCGCCTTCGATCTCGGCCTGACCGCCGCCATCGAAGCCTTGCCCAGCGTGTTGTTCCTGTTCTTCTTCGGCGGTTTCCTCGACCGCGCCAATCCGATCCGGGTGTTGTGGATCTGCCGCGCGCTCTACGTCGCGATCAACGCCAGCATGGGCCTGCTGACCTGGTTCGGCCTGATGACCATCGAGATCATCTACGCACTGGCCTTGTTCGGCGGCCTGGTCTGGGCGGTCGCGTATCCGGCCGGGCGCGCGAGTTTCGGCCTGTACATCCGCAAGGGCCTGCTGCCGGCCGGCAATGCCCTGTTCGCGGTGGCCTCGAGCCTGGCGATGATGCTGCTGCCGATGTTGGCCGGCAGTCTGATCCTGGCTTCCAGCGACAGCCACGGCCTGGCGATCGCGTTCGGGATCGACGCGCTCAGCGTCGCCGCCTCGCTGTGGTTGCTCGCGGCGGTGCGCCGGCGCGGGCCGGTGCGGCGGCCGACCCATGCCGGCGCGGCCGATACAGCACTCGCGAACGCCACCGAAGCAGCGTCGGCCCAGGCGATCCCGCGCAGCTATTACCTGTATCTGTTGGTCAGCACCGTGCTGGTGTTCGGGCCGGTGCAGATCCTGCTGCCGGTGTTGCTGGTCGAACACGGCGATACCCGTTACTTCCTGGTCTATGTCGCCCAATTCGCCGGCATCTCCGCGGCGGCGGCCTTCGCCGGCCGCGCCTCGACCGGCTTGGCCCGGGTGATCGTCACGTTGCTTGCGTGTTGGGCGGTCGCCGCGCTGGCTTATGGTCTGCTGGCCTGGAACGCCAGCCTGGCGACGGTGTTGGCCGCGTTCTGCCTGCTCGCCGGCGCCTCCAATTTCTACGGCATCCAGTCGCTGTCGTGGCTGCAACGCAGCGTCGCCGCGCAGCGCATGGGCCGCGAGATGACTTGGTTTTCGGCCGCGACCATGGGCGCGATGCCGCTGGCCACTTTGCTGACCGGGCTGTTGCTCGAACGCCTGCGCTTCGCCGCGACCACGCAGTGGCTGATGGCGCTGATCGCGCTGTGCCTGCTGGCCGGCATCGTCCATCTGCGTCTGCGCCTCGCGCGCGCGCCGGTGCTGCAAACGCTCCGGGGGCCGACGGCCCCCGGAGCTTGACGCCTATCGCTTTCGACGCTCAGTTGGTCTTGAAGCCGTACATGAAGGTCGCCGGCACACCGTTGATCGCGCCGGCGGTGCCCGGGTTCGGGCTGGTGTTGCCGGCGCCGCCGATACCGTCCCAATTGGTCTGGCCCAGCGAATACAGCCCCGCGCCGACGATCGACAACGCATTGAGCGCGGTGGTCTGGGTCGGCGCCGCACCGTAGAAGGTGACGAAGCTGCGCGCCGCCCCCGGTGCGAGCGAACCGAAGCGGAAGTCCATGTGCGCGCCGAGATCGCCGGGGCCGTTATCGGTCATCGGTCCGGACAAGCCGGAATTGGCCGCGAGCGGGTCGAGCGAGTTGAAGCCGTTGTTGTTCCAGGCCAGCAGGAACGGCGAGGCCCCGGCCAGGGTGATGTACTCCGAGAACGTATTCGGCGGCACGTCGTAGTCGATTCCGCGGGTGTAGCGCAGATCCTTGACCGTGGTGCGGCCGATGTTCTCGATCTTGACGTCGACGCGGTACAGGAAGCTCGTCGCAGCGATCGGCGTGTACTGATGGGTCACGCGGAAGGTGCTGCCGACGGTCACCACCGAGGTCGCGGCACTGGTGGTCGGAGTGAAGCTGACCAGGGTGACGTTGCTGATGCCGGCGCAACGCGAGGTCCGCCCGCTCACCGGCGCGGCCGGATCGGCATTGGCCACGCCCCAGCCTTCGCAGGGCGCGCCCGGCGCCGAAGCTTCGCCGTTGGTGGGCATGTAGCGCAGACCGACCAGGCGGGTGCCGTAGCGGCCGCTCGACAAGTCGATGTTCGGGCATTCGATGTTGAGATGACCGGTCGGCGCCACGCCGAGCTGGATGATGCCGTTGTTGATCAGGCCCGGGCAGCCTTCCGGCGGATCGACCGCGCAGACATAACCCCAATCCCTGGCCTCCACGCTCGGCGTGTCGACGCGCTGGAACTTCGGTATGCGCTCCAGGTGCGGCAAGAACTCCTTGTACGGCAGTTGCGGCCTGAATGCGCCGGGGTCCCACAGATCGGCGCAGCCGGTGTTGAGGCCGGGGTCGACCTGGACGAAGTAGAAGTCCTGGATGTCGCCGACGCCCTGCCAGTCGCTGAAGGTATTGCCGGCGAGGATGAAGCGGTCGCTCTTGCGGTCGATCGCGTACAGGCTTTCGCGGAACTTGTCGCCGAAACGCCGCGGCGACAGGCCGCCGTAGCGCAGCAGATCGCCGGTGTTGGCGGCGAACAAAAAGCCCTGGGTGCCGGCGATGGTGCCGACCACCGCGACCGCGCCGTCGCGACCGTCGAGGCCGCGCGCTTCGACCACGTCGAAGGCGGTGAAGCTGGCCTTGTCGCGATCGACCCAACTCGCCTGCACCAGCGGTCTGCAGCTGTAGCGGGCGTAACGGGCCAGATAGGCCTGCGAAGCGCTGCCCTCGTCGAGCCCGGTGGAAGCGCCGACCGAGACCGTCTCGCCGGTGTAGTTCGCGTTCAACAGCGCGGTCAGGCCGTGGAAGTCGCGATGGTCCTGGCCGTCGATCAGCACGCTGCTGCATACCGGCGCGCCGTTGGCGTCGGTGCGGAACATCAGGCCGCCGCGTTTGGCGTCGGTGGTCAGTGCGGTGCCGGCGACGACGATGTCGGTGAAGCCGCCGCTGCTCGCCAGGTTCTCGGTGACCGCGCGGAAACGCAGGCCAGGCCAATCGCCGCTACCGTCGTAGCGGTGATCCCACAGCACGTTGCCGACCGCATCCAGGCGTGCGATGCGGCCGAGGGTTCGGCCGTCCTTGTCGTTTTCCTCGCCGACCACGACCAGGTCGCCCTGCGCCGGCGCCTTGCTCGGCATCACCGCGCCGGTTTCGATCAAGTCATAGCCGGTCGCGCGGTGACTGGTGGCGACATTATCGAGCAACGTGGTCCAGATCTGCCGCCCGCGGCAATCGATCTGCAGCACGTAGATGAAACTGCCCTCGCCGAGTTGCACCGCGCCGGTCACGGCAAAACCGCGCTCGCCGCTCAACTCGACGATGCCGTAAGCGTCGGAGCGCTTGCTGCCGGCGATCATGTAGGCCTGTTGCCAGGTGTTGATGCTGCTGTCGTCGGTGACACCGAGGTCGTTGGCGCGGGTCACCAACACCTGGGTATTGCCGTCGCTGGAGCGACGCGTGCCGACGGTGACCGAGCCGCGGCCCGGACAATAGTTCACCGCCTTGACGTCCTCACCGCCGTCGCGCCAAGGTTGGTTGCCGTAGTGAGTTTCGAAGTTCTGGGCTTGCGCCAAAGGCGCTGCGAGCATCAAGCCCGTTGCCAGCACCGCGGCATGGCGCCGCAGCCTGGAGCCGGTACGTCCCATGAGTTCCATATGAGCCTCGTTGCGGAATCATTCCGCGTGGATGGGTCGATCGCACTGCATCGCCGAACTTAGCCCTTCCCGGCGCGCGTGCCGAGGAAGAACACGGGGCGATATCGGGACATAACGGGAACGATTCGCGCGATCGGACCGCTGCGTTCGAGACGCACGCATGAGGTTTCCGTTAAAGCGCACAGCGCGTCACAGCGCCAATGCGAGCGCCGGCGGATTAACGTGGCGCGCGCCGACCAACGGCGCGCGATGAAATACGTGTGCCGACCAAGGCGCGCATTGCATGCAGCGCAGCCGCAGCCTTGCGCTGCGGCCTCAACCTGTCGCAACACCTGCGGAATGCGCTGCACAGACATCCGCCGCAGCGGCCGTCGCACAACGCGGTCTAGGTCGGTTGCGCGTGTTCGCTTGAACAGGCGGCCGTTGCCACCTTATTTCGCCTCGCCGAGCAACTCCACCTCGGCCAGCTCGATGCCGCCCTGCCCGGCGCCGTCGGCGAGCAGGCGCAGGCGATAACGCGAATACGCCGCCGGTCCGGCGATGGCGAACGCGCGCGTTTGCTTGCGCCAGGCGAAGACCTGGCCACTGCGTTCGTCGAGCGTGGTCCATTGCGCGCCGTCGTTGGAGCCCTGCAAGGCCCAAGCTTGCGGATCGCCGCGGCGCGCCGCCGAGGTCAGGGTGTACAAGCGCACCGTCGCCGGCGCCTTGAAGTTCCAGCTCAGCAGCGGCATCGGCCCGCTCAAACGCGTCGAGGTGGTCGCGTCGTCGTCGAACAAAGCCGCGGCCTGCTTGGCCGCGACACCGGCGACCGTCGCATTGTCGCGCCGCCCCAGGTCGCGCAGCGGCTTGGGCGTCTCGCCATCGGCGCTGAGCGACTCCGGCAGGGCCTGCGCGCTGCTGGCCCAGTTCGACGGCGACGGGCCCATGCGGAAATCCAGCACCGCGCCTTGTGCCAGCAATTCGTGCGGCAGGGTCAAGCGGTCCCAGGCTTCGCCGTTGACCCGCAGCGACTGCACGTAGCGGTTGCGCGCGCTGACCTTGGGCGCGTTGATCTGCAGCTCGCGGCCGTTTTCCAGGCGGATGCTCATGCGTTCGAAACGCGGCGCGCCGATCACGTACTCGGGCGAACCCATACGCAGCGGATAGAAACCGGCGGCACTGAACAACCACCACGCCGACATCTCGCCGTTGTCTTCATCGCCGGGATAGCCCTGGCCGATCTCGCCGCCGACGTACAGGCGATCGAGGATGTCGCGCACTTTTTCCTGGATCCGCCACGGCTGGCCGGCGGCGGCGTACATATACGGAATATGGTGCGAGGGCTGGTTGCTGTGGCCGTACTGGCCCATGCGCACGTCGCGCGCTTCGAGCATTTCATGGATCACCTCGCCGTAGCTGCCGACCTCGAAGGTGCCCGGCGTGGCGAAGAACAGGTCGAGCTTGTTGCCCAGGGCGGTGCGCCCGCCGTACAGCGCGCTCAGGCCGGCACCGTCCTGCGGCGCATGGAAGGCCATGTTCCAGGCATTGGTCTCGGTGTAGTCGCCGCCCCAGCGGGTCGGGTCGAACTCGGTGGCGGTGTAGCGCCAGCGGCCGTCGCGATGGCGGCCGATGAAGAAGCCGAGTGGCGGGTTGAACAGGTTGACGTAACCGAGCGCGCGATTGCGGTAGTACGCCGCATCGTCGCGATAGCTCGCCTGGTAGGGATCGTCGGCGCCGGCCTCCTGCGCCAGCGCGCCGGCCAGACGGCCGATGGCGAAGTCGTTGATGTAGCCATCCATCGACCACGACAAGCCTTCGCCGACCGTAGTGTCGGTGTAGCCGCTGAAGATCGCCCGCTCGATGCCCTTGCGGCCCGCACCCGGCACCGGGCTGACGCTGGAAGCGTTGCGGATCGCCGACTGATAGAACGAGCGCACGTCGAAATTGCGCACGCCCTTGAGCCAGGCGTCGGCAAAGGCGATATCCGAACTGGTGCCGACCATCAGGTCGGCATAGCCCGGCGAGGACCAGCGCGCGATCCAGCCGCCGTCGCGGTACTGCTGGACGAAGCCGTCGATCATCTCGCCGGCGTGGCTCGGAGTCAGCAATACATAGGCCGGCCAGCTGGTGCGGTAGGTGTCCCAGAAGCCGTTGTTGACATAGACCTTGCCGTCGACGACGGCCGCGCCGGTGGCGCCGGCGCTGTCCTTGCCGGCCGGCGCCGAGAACGGACTCGCATATTTGTACAGCGGCCGCTCGGCGGTGCCGGTGTTCTCGTAACCGCTGTTGGGGTACAGGAACAAGCGGTAGAGGTTGGAATACAGCACCGCTTGCTCGTGCGCCGGCGCGCCCTCGGCGCGGACGATGCCGAGCTTGGCGTCCCAGGCGGCGCGCGCGCGTTCGCGCACCGCATCGAAGCCTTCGTCGGCGCCGATTTCCAGTTCCAGGTTGCGCTGCGCCTGTTCGACGCTGATCAGCGAAGTGGCGATGCGCATCGTCACCTGGCGGGTGGGGTCGCCGCTGAGGTCGAAGCCGTACCAGGCCGAGACGCGGTCGCGCCCGGCCTTGTCGCGGTCGAGCCGGGCGCCGTCGCGGATCGGCCGGTCGAAACGCGCGTAGAAGAACAAGCGCGAGGCGCCGGTCGAGAGCTTGCTCATGCTCTCGCTCCAACCGCTCAGCGCGCGGCCGTCGCGGTCGAGACGAATGTCGCCGTGTTCGTCGCGATGGTCGAACAGCAACTGCGCGCGGGTCTCGCCGGGCTCGGCCGGGAAGGTAAAGCGCATGACCGCGGCGTGGTCGGTCGGGGTCATCTCGACAACCAGGCCATTGTCGAAGCGCACCCGGTAGTAATCGGCACGCGCGGTTTCCTCGTCGTGGCCGAAACTCAGCGCGCGCTTGCTGCGGTCGAATTCGGGCCGGCCCTCGCCGATCGCCGGCATCACGTGGAAGGTCTGGCGGTCGCCCATCCACGGGCTCGGCTCGTGCGACAGCGCGAAGGCTTCGATGCGCGGGCGGTTGTCGTCGCCGTTGCGCTCCTGGTACTGGTAGATCCAGTGCGAGCCGGCGTTCGTGGTCGGGGTCCAGAAGTTGAAGCCGTGCGGCACCGCGACCGCCGGGAAGGTGTTGCCGCGCGAGAAGCGGCTGTTGGAATTGCTGCCGCGGCGGGTGTCCACATAGTCGCTGGGGCGCAGCGCGGCGCGCTTGCCCTTGGCGAGCGCGGGCGCCGGCGCGATGCGCAAGTCGTCGAGATAGCCCTGGTACGGCAACGCAGTGTCGCCCTCGTGGACCAGCAGGATCTTGCGCACGCGCCGTCCGGCCGCGACTTCGCCGATGCGGCTGCTGACCGCGTTCCATTGATCGGGATAGAGCAGCCGGGCCATGCCCTGCGCGCGCGCGGTCAAGCCGTTGCCGTACAGATCCAGCGGTTTGCGCTGCGACAGACGGCTGCCGTCGTCGAACACCAGGTCGATGGCGACATAGGTCGAGCCGTTGCGCAATGCATCCAGCTTCGACGGTGCGGGCTGGCCGGCGATATGCGCGCTCGACAGCGGGAACAGGCGGTAGGACAGCACAGAGTCCTTGGCCACCGCGATGTCGACCTCGACGACCTGCGCGCTTTGCGCCGCGCCGCTGCCGACGCCCTGGTAACGCAGCGAGCGCAGGCCGCTGAAGCCCATGCCGGGTTTCGCGGTGAGGGCGGCGGCCGCGGGCGGGCCGCCGTCGGCGCTCAGGCGCGGCGCCGGGTCGGCCGTTACCGGGGGCTGGGCCCCTGCCGCGGTCGCGGGCTCGGCCGCAGCCGGCTCACCGGCCTCGAACGAGGTCCAGAAGCTGCGCACCGGCCCGGCCATCGCCGTGGGCACCAGAGCCCAGGCCACGGCCAGCGCCAATGCGTGTTTCGCCGTCGTCCCTGCGCCATTGCGGCGCACTTTCCACCTTGCCGACATTCCCGCTCCCGTTGCCCGGACGGCGATCGCCTCCGATTCGCGTCGCGCCGACCGGCGAACGCCCCTGCTTCTCCCGATTTAAATCGATCTAAATCGACCTTGTCAAACCGCGGCGCAGCATTCGCCCACCCCGCCAGGCTGGCAAAAAAGCCAATCCGAACAAGCACTTCCGCCACAAGTTCCGGTCCGGATCGCCTGCCTTTGGCACACCTCTTGCGTCACCCCATCAAGAATGTGATTTGCATCACATTTTTGTATTGGTCTAGACCTCACCTGCAGCCCTCCGCTACACGGAAGTCCGTCCCACCATGCCCAACCCGCATCGACTTGCCCTCTCCATTGCTTTAGCGACCGCAAGCGCAATCTGCCCCTCAACGTCAGCTTTTGCTGCAGAGCGTCAAACAGCCGCCGCCAATCCGATGCCGGACATCGAGCGCTTGCGCGCCGACCGGCAGTGGCTGGCCGCGCTGGCGCGCATCGAAAGCGCCCAGGCCGCGACGCCCGGCGACGACCGCCTGTACCGACTGCAGGTGCTGACCCTGGCCGACCTCGGCAGCGCGCACCGCGCCTGGGCCCTGTATCAAGCCCGCCCCGAATTGTTCGACGCGCCCGAGCGCCAGCGCCTCGACTCCGGCCGCCTCGCCCGCCTTGCGGTATGGGGCAGCCTGTTCCCCGAAGACGAGGCCACCCGCCTCGACGAAATGCGCAGCGCCCGCGACGCCTTCGAGCAATACCGCGCCAACCAGACCCCGCAGCAACGTCAGGCCGACCTGCGCACGCGCTTCGACGAGCTGATGCTGCTCAATCACCTCGAACGCCATGCCGACGTGGTCGAACGCTACCGCGCGCTGCAGGCCGAAGGCGTCGACATTCCGATGTATGCCTTGTCGAAGGTCGGCGCCTCCCTGCTCGCCGACAAACGCCCCGAGGAAGCCGCGACCGTACTCGAACGGGTTGTGCGCGAGTGGCCCGAGGATCACGATTCGCAACTGCAGCTGGCCTACGCCTATTCGGAAAGCGAGCGTTTCGACGACGCCCTGGCCCAACTCGACAAGATCAAGGCGGCCGAGCCGGCCTGGGTGCGCGTCAACGGCGCCAAGCAGAGCTTCGAAAACTGGCGCCACTACGACGCCGACAGCACCCAGACCATGATCCGCCTCTACGGCGAGGACACCGTCGGCGCGCAGCAGCAGTTGGAAACGATGGCCGCGATCGGCCCGGACAACCCCAGCCTGCAGACCAATCTCGGCGTGGCCTATCAAAAACGCGGCTGGACCGATCGCGCGCTGCAACGCTTCCAGATGGCGAGCACGCTCGAACCGACCAGCGTCGGCGCGCGCATCGGCCAGATCGGTTCCTACCTCGAACACGCCCGCGTCGACCTGGCACGGCCGATCCACGATGAGTTGATCGCCCACCGTCCGCGCGACGTGCAGGTCAAGCAGATGGGCGAGTCCTGGGACCATCGCCTGGGCTGGCAATGGTCGCTCAGCACCGCCGGCGGCCGCAGCGATGCGCGCGGCGGCAGCGCGGCCGCATCGCCGCTCGGCACTCGCGACGCCGTGCACCGTTTCGAGATCCGCAGCCCGCTGATCGACGACCGCTGGCGCCTGACCGCGCATGCCCAGGACGCCTGGGCCGATTACCCCGGCGACCGCGTCCACGACCGTCGCAGCGGCATCGGCGCGCTGTATGCCTACGACCGCCTCAGCCTGGGCTTCGGCGTCGACCGCGCCGACGACCGCTCGCTCGCCAGCGACGAGCGCACCGGTTATTACCTCGATGCCGGCTGGCGCCTCGACGATGCCTGGCGCGTCAATGCGTCGTGGTACCGGCAAACCCCGGAAGCCTCGCTGCAGGCGCGCGGCGCCGGCATCGACGCCGATGCCTTGAGCCTGGGTCTGCGCTGGACGCCGAGCGAACGCACCTCGCTCGGCGCGACCGCGCAGCAACTGCGCTACAGCGACGACAACCGACGCAGCGCGCTCGCGCTGAGCCTCGATCAACGCCTGTACACGCGGCCGCATCTGCAGATCGCCGGCCTGGCCGATCTGTCGACCAGCCGCGCCAGCCGCCGCGACGCCGACGTGCCCTATTTCAACCCCAGCCGCGACGCCTCGCTGAATCTTGGTGTGCGCCTGGATCACGTCGCCTGGCGCCGCTACACCCGCCACTTCGTGCAACGCCTCAGCGCCAGCGCCGGGCCGTATTGGCAGCAGGGCCATGGCAGCGCCTGGGTGCCGCAACTGCGCTACGAACACGAATGGCGTTTCGGCAGCGGCCGCACGCTCAACTACGGCCTCAACTGGTCGCGTCCGGTCTACGACGGCGTGCGCGAAGACCGCGTCGCCTTCGATCTGAGCTTCCGTTGGGGAGAGGAATGAACATGCTGTCTTACGCTGCCCGCTTCGCTGTCGCCCGCCCCGTCCCGCGCACAACCGCATCTGCGCGTCTGCGCCGGGTGATCCACCGGGCGGTCGTATGCGCCGTGCTGGCCGTGGCCGCTTGGGCGCCGCTCGCAGCCGGCGCCAGCGAACTGTTGGTGCTGAGCTATCACGACGTGCGCGACGAAGTGGCGCGCAAGGGCGACCCGGATGCCTACGCCGTCAGCACCCAGAACTTCGCCGCGCACCTGGACTGGCTGTCCGGCCACGGCTACCACCCGGTCTCGCTGAGCGAGATCATCGCCGCCTCACGCGGCGGCAAGCCGCTGCCGCCCAAGGCGGTGCTGCTGACCTTCGACGACGGCCTGCGCAGCATCTACACCCACGTCTTCCCGCTGTTGCGCGCTTACAACTATCCGGCACTGATGGCGGTGGTGACCTCCTGGGTCGACCTGCCGCCCGATCAGAAAGTCGACTACGGCCCGCGCATGTTCACCCACGACGACTTCGTCACCTGGGCGCAATTGCGCGAAATGCAGGCCTCCGGCCTGGTCGAAGTCGCCTCGCACAGCCACGCCCTGCACCGCGGTGTGACCTCCAACCCGCAGGGCAACACCATGCCCGCCGCGATCACCCGCGCCTGGAACGAGAAAACCCAGCGCTACGAAACCGAAGCCGAGTACCTGGCGCGCATCCGCAAAGACCTCGGCGACAGCGCCGCCGAGATCAAGCGCGAACTCGGCGTCGGCCCGAAGTCGGTGATCTGGCCGTACGCGGCCTACAACAGCCAGACCAATGCGATCGCCGACGAACTCGGCATGGCGGTGACCTTCGATCTGGAAGGCCGCCACCAGAAGATCGGCGCCGACCTGCACGGCCTGGCGCGCCTGCTGGTGTTCAACAACCCCACCATCAACGACCTGGCCTACGAGCTGCGCCACGACGAGGCACTCGACGGCCTGCGCGCCTTGCAGGTCGATCTGGATTACGTCTACGACGCCGACCCGGCGCAGCAAGCGCGCAATCTCGACAAGCTGATCGAACGGGTCAAGCAGATCGGCCCGAGCCACGTATTCCTGCAGGCCTTCGCCGACCCGGACGGCAACGGCTCGGCCGATGCGCTGTATTTCCCGAACCGGCATTTGCCGATGCGCGCCGACCTCTATAACCGCGTCGCCTGGCAACTCAAGACCCGCGCCCACGTCAAGGTGTTCGCCTGGTTGCCGGTGCTCGGTTTCGAGCTGCCCGATGCGGCCTTGAACCAACGCCTGAAAATCCAGGCCAGCAACCCGGACGAGACCTTCCGCCTTAACCCGTTCGAGGCGCAGACCCGGCGCATCGTCGCCGACGTCTACGAAGACCTCGCCGTCAGCGGCTACACCGAGGGCCTGCTGTTCCACGACGATGCGTTGCTGCGCGACGACGAGTTGCGCGGCCAGGCGCCGGCCGACCCGGCCGCGCGCACCCAAGCGCTGATCGAGTTCACCCGCGAGCTGGCCCGCGCCGCCGGCAAGTGGCGGCCCAAGCTGATCACCGTGCGCAACCTGTTCGCCGCGCCGGTGCTGGAGCCGCGCAGCGAAGCCTGGTTCGCGCAGAACCTGGCCGCCTTCAACGAGGCCTACGACTACACCGCGGTGATGGCGATGCCGTGGATGGAGAAGAGCCGCGATCCGCAGGCGTGGATGGACCAGCTGCTGGCCGAGGTCAAGAAGTCGCCGCGCGGCCTGTCGCACACCATCTTCGAATTGCAGACCGTCGACTGGCGCGATGACCGGCCGATCCCGGCCGCGCGCCTGAAAGCGATGGCCCACCGCTTGCAGGCCGGCGGCGCACGCCACCTGGCCTGGTACCCCGACAACTTCATCGACGACCAGCCCTCGACCCGGGACGCGCGCGAAATCATGTCCGTGCGCGGCTTCCCCTACCTCGAGCGATGAGCGTCGCCCCGCCCTTCCACCGCCCAGTCCATCCGGGCAGCCGGTACGCGCTGCCATCGAGTCCACCATGAGTCCGCTCGTCAGTCCGCTGCTCACCGCGCTGTTCCAGTTCGCGTTCTTCTATCCGATCGTGATGTCGTTCTTCTGGATCTCCGGCGGGCTGTACTACTACTTCCGCCGCGAGCGGAAGGCACGGGTGCGCACCGATCCGCCGCCGCTGGCGGACGCGCCGTTCGCCTCGATCCTGATCCCCTGCCACAACGAAGGCGACCACGTCCACGAAACCATCGCCGCCGCGCTGGCCCAGCGTTATCCGCAGTTCGAAGTGATCGCGATCAACGACGGCAGCCGCGACGACACCGGCGAAAAACTCAACCGACTCGCCGCCCTGCATCCGCAACTGCGCGTGGTGCACCTGGACCGCAACCTCGGCAAGGCCAACGCCATGCGCATGGGCGCCCTGGCGGCGCGTTCGGACTATCTGGTCTGCATCGACGGCGACGCCCTGCTCGACGAATACGCCATGCACTGGATGATCTGGCACCTGTGCTCGGGCGCGCGCGTCGGCGCGGTCACCGGCAACCCGCGCATCCGCAACCGCTCGACCCTGCTCGGCCGCCTGCAGGTCGGCGAGTTCTCTTCGATCATCGGCATGATCAAACGCGCCCAGCGCGTGTACGGCCGCATCTTCACCGTGTCCGGGGTGATCTGCGCTTTCCGGCGCAGCGCCCTGCACCGGATCGGCTACTGGTCCGACAGCATGGTCACCGAAGACATCGACATCAGCTGGCGCCTGCAGATGGACCACTGGGACATCCGTTACGAACCCAATGCGATGTGTTTCATCCTGATGCCGGAAACCCTCGGCGGGCTGTGGAAGCAGCGTTTGCGCTGGGCCCAGGGCGGCGTGGAAGTGCTGATGCGGCATACCCGCGACCTGTTCTCGTGGCGCAAGCGGCGCATGTGGGCGGTGCTCGGCGAGTACGTGTTGAGCCTGGTCTGGGCCCACATCATGGCCTTGATCATCGGCCTGTGGGCGCTGGGACTGGTGGTCGACCTGCCCGAACAACTGCGCGTGACTACGCTGCTGCCGTCGTGGCACGGCGTGATCCTCGCGCTGATCTGCCTGCTGCAATTCGCCGCCAGCATCATCATCGACCGCCAGTACGAGACCGGAGTCGGACGCAACTACTACTGGATGATCTGGTACCCGATGGCTTACTGGCTGCTGAGCTTCACTACCACCGTCGCCGCGGTGCCCAAAGCCTTGGCGAAACGCCGCGGCACCCGCGCGACCTGGGTCAGCCCGGACCGGGGAATCCGATGAATCCGAACGCTGCCCCGACGAAGCCCCAGCCTGCCGAGTACAAGCCCGGCGAGCACAAACGCGGCCCGCGCCGGCGCTCCGCGCACAAGCACGACTCGCGCCTGATCCACCGCCCCGGCGCCCAGGAAACCTGGACGCGCACCTGGTGGGGCGTGGTCACCGGCGCGTTCTGGCTGGCCTATCTGTACTTGTGGATACCGGTGGCGACCCTGCTGATGTGGCTGCTCGGCATCCGCCGCACCGCCTCCGAACTGTATCTGCGCGAGCACGGCGTCGACCCCTTCCTGATGCTGGTGCTGCCGGCGACCGCCGCAGTCGTGGTCGCGCTGCTGCTGCTCTGGGCCGAGTACAACCGCTGGCGTTTCGCCTCGGCCAAGAGCGAACGTCGCGGCGTCCAAGCCGACGTGCCGCTGGACGAAGTCGCCGACCGCCTCGGCGCCAGCGCCGAACTGGCGCAGGCGCTCAACCAGGGCCGCATCAGCGTCCTGCACATGGACCCGAACCACGCGGTGCCCTTGTCGCTGACCGCGCTCACCCCGCCCACGGTCAGCCAACCGTTCCCGCCGGTGAAGCCGATGCCGCGCTTCACCCGCGAGATGGCGCCGCAGGGCTCGTGGATCCTGATGATCGCGCTGGCGATCTCGGTCGCCATCGTGGTCGGCGTGCTGGCCGTGGTGTCGTTCGGCTACCGGCAGATCCAAAGCGTGGCGCCGAAGCGCACGATCGAAGGCACCCCAGGCCTGGATCGCCCGGCCTACGTGCCCGAGAACGCCGAACCCGCACTCGACCCGGTCGCGATCGGCCAGCGCACCGCGGCCGGCATCGAATCCTCGCTGCGCGATGCGCACAAGTTACGCGTCGCCGACGACCAACGCCGCGACGCCACACGCCCGCGCCGCAACACCGACGTATTGGCGTCCAACGCCAAACCGCGCCCCTTGCCGGGACACAGCCCGAAACCGCCTTATCCCCTCGACGCACTGCGTCGCGGCGAAGGCGGCCTGGTGACCCTGCGCGTGCAAGTCTCGGCCGAGGGCCGCCCGATCAAAGTCGACATCAGCAAACGCAGCAACAACCGCGAACTCGACCGCGCCGCCGTCCGCACCGTGCGCACCTGGCGCTTCGCCCCCGCGGTGCGCAAAGGCAAAGCCGTCGCCGCGGTGGTGATCGTGCCGGTGGAGTTCAAGCCGGATCGCTGAGCCGCCTCTTCTCCCGCTTGCGGGAGGCTGAGCCCTCCCTTCTCCCACCAGCGGAAAGATGGGCCTCCCCTTCTCCCGCTAGCGGGAGAAGGTGTCCGAAGGGCGGATGAGGGCGCACGTGGCCTTCAACTCGTACAGGCCGAAGTCGCTTGTTGACGGCGAGCACCGAACAGCCCACTGAACCCGACCGCCTCGCCAAGCCACCGATACCCCCAACCAACTCCCCCCTTTTGAGTAGGGGGCTGGGGGGGATTTGCCTTTACCTTTGCCTTAACCCCAGACCGGGCCAACCCGCCTCAGTGCAGACTTCCCGGCGACGCCACCCCGGCACCACCCTCCCCCGCAGCCGCCCAAACACAAGCCGCCATCACCGGGTCCAGCCGCCGCGCCAACGCCTGAAACACCTCCCGCAACAACCGGTGATTCTGTCCCGCGGGATAACCGATCTCGATCAACACCTCAGGCTGCAGAGTTCGCACGATCCCGTGCAACTCCTGCTGAAAAGCGGAAAGCGCTTCGAACGCATCAACGGGCATGACCACCCCTTCCTGCGGGGGCGTGAGCTCGGGCTTGCGGGGCATACGCGGTACTCCTGTCCTTAGGCGAGGAACCCGCGCGGCGCGACTTGCAACCGGCGGGATGTCGGGAGGTTCGAAACCGCACACAGACGGCGGGCGTATTTCCCTTGCGGGTGTTGTATTAGCCGCCCTCCCGACGCAGGCAACGCGTCGTGTCGCCTCCCCGTAAACTCACTCCAACCCTAACCAGAGGTCTCCAGGCAAACTAGCCCCAAGGAGACCCAGATGCGCAAGAGCAAATTCACCGAGAGCCAAATCGTCACGACGCTGAAGCAAGT
>NZ_JBQJIN010000018.1:0-100634 GCF_052078695.1 Lysobacter sp. CA196
GGCTTTGTGACTACAACGCCGAGATACCCCACGACAGCCTGGGCGGTTTAACGCCCAACGAGTTTCGGATCCAAAACGACCCGGCGACCTCTAGTTTTGTGTGGCACTGATTTATGGTGGGTCGACAAAGAGTGATGCACTTGTACCTTGAGAGTGCAAACCAAACAAAAGGGGCCAGGTTCATTTTCAGCAATGAACCTGGCCCCTCATTTTAGACTATCAGGCCAAGCCCCACCCTGCCCTGCCCTACCCGCACTCCAAAAGAGCAGATAAAGGTCGAGCTCATTCAACCCCTCCCTCTTCATTCAATCAGAGTCGATCTTCTCCAACCTTACAGGGTAAATACCCAGCTGCTTACATGCGGTCACTGAGATTGCCCCAGGGTCTCGTGCAGCATAAACAATTATTCCTTCGACCCTAACATCCGCCCCATGCATGGCCAACGCCCTTGCGCTCATCTCACTATTATCTCTATCTATAAGGACGGGCAAGCAGTTCATGTGATTGCGTCCCTCACTCAACGTCCCTAACGGATACAGAGATTTGTCTTCATTTTCCCAATACAGACGCCCAATGACAGATGCACGGCGAGCTATTAAGGGGGACGCGTCCCGAATAATTTGATTCGATGACCTTCGCTCGCTCAATTCCAAATCCGCACCACTGGCGCACAGCGGAGCGAAACACATCACCATAAGCACCAATAAATATTTCTTCATAGCGACCACCCAATATAATCAAGGTTTATTTTGAAACTTATTTAATTCGTACCTTATTAACTTATGGTACACAGGCTCCAATTTCCCTTTCAAAAGTCTATATTGATACTGGCCGCTATTAAGCTCCAGAACACCATACACCCCATCTCTAACTATGTAATTGGGACCTTGCACCCTAACGACTCGGTCATCCCCGTGCCCCGGGATCGGCGAATATCCGCTGTCTTTAGGATGCGAATGACATATCGCAGCCACTTTTGATGAATCGACATAAAACTCGCCTTCATACCCTTGCCCTGTCTCTTTACCTTTCCCCGGCACGGCCGTAAATGTGCCATCACTACCGATAATCCCGTAGAATTCATCCTTCATTGATTTATCGAGTGATTTTCCGTTGGCCAGGAAAATGTTATCGGTCGCTTCAGTACCCAAGACATTATCGACCCCGTGCTTATCCCGATCATAGTTACTCGACTCGAAGCACTTGCCGGCTTTCTTTAGATGCTGAGGACAAGCCAACCCATATGTATCTACAGCAGCTAGCGGGTTACCCCCGACGTAGAAATAGGTACTCGTTCCTCCTGCTAAACCAATCGGATCACTCTGCACATACCGACCAGTGACGGCATCGTAATCCCGGAAGTAGTTGTAACTCAGCCCCGTAGCCGCATCAAAGCGCTGCCCCGGAAACCGCATATCGAACACGAACGCGGTGCCGTCCTGATCCGGGTCCTGGTTCGGCGGGTTGTTGCCGAAGGCTTCGCCCTTGGCGTCCCAGGTCCAGACCGCGAGGTTGCGGCTCGGGTCGATCACCGCACGCGGGGTGCCCAGGTGGTCGGGTTGCACGTAACGCAGGGTCTGCGCCACGCCCGCACCGACGACCAGGCCGACCGGTGCATCGCCCAGCCAGATGGCCTGCTGCTTGGTCGCACCGTTGGCGTCGTAGTCGCCGAGCCAATGGCCGGCCTCGTCGTACAGCGTGTAGCCGGTGATCGCGCCGGTCGCGTTGTCGGCTCGGGAAACTCGCTCGCCCTTGCCGTTGTAGCGATAACTGGCCTTGACCACGCTGGCCTGCTTGACTTGGCTCATGCGGTCGTTGGCGTTGTAGACGAACTCCCTGGCCGTCCCGCCGATGCTGGTGGTGTTGCCGACTAGGTCGTAGCCGCGGCTGACTCCACCGACGTTGCTCAGGCGGTGACTCGTGCCCGGGTAGGTGTAGTTGGTGGTGATGCCGCCGTGCAGCAGGCTGTTGCGGTTGCCGGTGGCGTCGTAGCCGTAAGTCTCCAGCGGCGTGCCGGTCGGGCCGTCGCGGGTGATCTTGAGGCGACCGAGGGTGTCGTAGTCGTACTGGGCCAGTGCGGCGCTTTGCAGGCCGTCCTTGAGCTGGGTCAGTTCGCCGACTTCGTTGTAACCGTAAGCCAGCGACAGGCCGCCGCTGGCGCTGTCGAGAATCGTCTTGGCGCGGTAGTCCTGGTCGTAGGTGCGCGCCAGGCTGCGGCCGTTGCCGTAGGTCCAGCCGGTGGCCGGGCCGAACGGTTCATAAGCCGCATTGTTGAGCAGCACCGTGCGCACGCCGCCGGCCGGCTTGATGCCGACTTCGGTGACCTGGTCCAGGGTGTTGCGGACGTAGTCGACGAGGGCGTTGTCCGGGTAGGTGATGGTGCGCACCTGGCCCGAGCTGGTGTAGGCGTAGCGCAGGGTGAAGCTGCGGGTGCCGACCGTCTGCACCTTACGCACGAGTTGGCCCCAGCGGTCGTAGCAGTACTTCAGCTCGGTGCCGTCGGCGCGCATCGCGGTCACGCGTCCCAGGGCGAAGTTCTCGCCGGCGGCGCAGACCGAGTTAACCGTGTCGTAGTCGTACTCGACGTCGGCGGCGCCGCCGCTGTACGAGATCGTCTTCGGCCGGTTCAGGGCGTCGTAGGTGTAGGTGTGCGGGCTGGCGTCGTTGGCGTCCTGCTTGCTCGCGAGCAGGCCGGCGCTGTTGTAACCGTACGTAGTGACGCCGGTGTCCGGGCTCGACAGTTGCACCTGATCGCCGAAGCCGTTGTAGCCGTAGGCCGTGTCCAGACCCTTCGGGTCGGTGACCTGGGTGACCTGATCGAGCGCGTTGTATTCGAGCTTGGTCTCGACCGCGAGGCCGCCGACATCCTGCAGGGTGCGGCTCAGGCGATTGAGCGGGTCGTGGTCCTGATTGGTGACGCGGTTCAAGGCGTCGGTGGTCAGGTCCGGGTTGCCGTCGTTGTCGTAGCTAAAGGTGGTCGCATGCGCCAGCGAGTCCTTGACGGTCTGCAACTGGCCCAGGGTATTGAACACGCGCGACAGGGTGCGCCTCAGGGTGCCGGTCGCGGTCTGGGTGTCTTCCTGCTTGCGGTTGCCGGCCAGGTCGAGGGTGTACTGGATCTTGTTGCCGGCCTTGTCGGCCACGCTGGTCAGGCGCTGGGCGGTGTCGTAGGTATAGGTGATGTAGGCGCCGCCCGGCGGGGTGATGCGCTTGACCAAGCCGGTCGGCCAGTACTCGACCCGGGTGATGCGGTCGTCGGTCTCGACGCTGTTGTCGGCGCCGCGCACCTTGGTCGCGGTGAGCCAGCCGCGCGGGTGGTACTCATAGTCGGTGACGATGCCGTTGGCGTCGATGACCGACAGCGGACGCCCCTGCGGGTCGTAGCCGAAGGTCTCGGTGCTGCGTCCCAGCGCGTCGACGACCTTCCGCAGGTCGCCCTTGCGGTAGGTGCACAGCGCCGGCTGGGTCGCGCAGGTGCTGTCGTCGCTGCCGTAGTACTGGAACGTCGTGACGTCGTTGACGTCGGTACGCGGGCCGTCGACCGACTTGACCAGGCCCAGGATCGGGCAGGTGCTGTTGCTCGCGGCCACATCGGCGGCTTCGCAATAGGCATAGGTCGTCGTGCGGGTCTGGTTGCTGACCGTGTCGCGCACGGTGACCGTGAGCGGCTGCAGGCGCGCGTTGCGGACGATGCGGGTCTCGCGGTTGCCCACTTGGGTCAGCACGGTGCGGTTGCTGGCGAGGTCGCGGCGTTCCGCACTGGTGCGTTCCTGCGCCAACCCGACGGCTTCCTTGACCGTATGCGTGCGCGCCGGCTGCCCCGTCACCGGGTCGTTGGCTTCGGCATACGTGTGCTTGGTCTGGGTACCGTTGCGGTCGGTGACGGTGTCGAGGCGGCGACGGAAGTCGACGGTCTCGTCGTAGTAAGTCCTGCCGATGGTGCCGCGGGTGTCGGTCAGGTCGCTGACCTTACGCGGCGCACCGCTCGCCGGCGACGCCCTCAAGCCATAGGTGGTCTGCTGCCCCAGCACATCGGTGACGGTGGAACCGCCGGCCGTGGGATAGACCAACTCGACGCGTTCGGCGCCGCCCGAGAGCACGGTCGCCGCGATGCGGTTCTTGGCGTCGTAATTGTAAGTGCTGTAGCGCTGGGCGCCTTCGCTGCTGACGCCGGTCAGATTGTGCGGAAATCTCAAATCTTGATAGTGGTAGGTGCGCTGTTCGCTGCCGGGGTAAGTGACCGTCTCGACCTGTCCGTTCGCGCTATAGGCATACGTCGCCAAGGCCACGCCGGCCGAGCGGATCGCGGTGATCGGCGCGTCGTCGCCGAGAGCGGTGTACTCGAACGCCAGACTGCGACCACTGTTGTGAACGATCGCGGCCAGACGGCGCATGCCATCGTAGCTATAACTCAGGATCGAACCGTTCTCGGAACGCTGCTCCAGCAGGCGGCCGGCGGCGTCGAAACGCAGGACCCGGTCGCTGCGATGCATCAGCCACTGCGCGCCGTCGGCGACGATCCGGTCGCCGCTCTGGTTGTTCGCCTCATAGGCGCCACCGGCCTGGGTGAAGGCAACCTGGGTGCCGTCGGCTTCGATGAAGCCGATCCGCACCGTCGGGTCGGAAGGCGTGGTCGGATCGGGGCCGACCAGCAGCCGCAAATTATGCGAATGCGTCCAGCCATGGCCGAAGCCGCCGGCGACGGTCGAGGTCGAGGAATGGTAGTAGCGATCGAAGGCGACCCAACCGAGATCGAAGTCGCGTGCCTGCTCGGACTTGTCGCCGGTGGCGGGGTCGCAACGGGCGCCGACCGGGCACTCGTTGCTCGGCAGCGGCTCGCTGTAATACACCATGTCGAAGCTGGGTGCGGCGGCACAGGCATTCAGATCGGTTTTCCACGTCATGAGCCGGCCGGGGCAACTGGCCGCCCGATCCTTGACGATCCTGACCTGGGTGTTGGTGAGGTAACAGGTGCCGCCGCCACCGGGCGCCACCATGTACTTGACCTCGGTGGGAGTGGATTCGCGGACCGCGATCGGGCTGGTCGACCAGGTGAGATCCGTTGTCCAGACGGTCGGCGTGACCGTGCTGGCCGCCGCGCAGCCCTGAGTGACGCTCTGGGCGTCGTAGTCCTGCTTGATGCGGGCGACGATCGCGTCCAGCGAGGCCTGCGTCGGCGTACCCGACGGGTCGTTGAGCTCCTTGTAGGCCCAATCGGTCAAGGTCGGCGGCTTGGGCTCGATCGCGTACTTGTAGACGGTCTTGCTGTTGAGCGTGGCCTGGCTTTTGACGTACATGCTCATCGGCGGGCCGCCGAATTGAGCGAAGTGATTCCTGATGCCTTGCTGCATCGCGGCTTCGGTGGTCTGCGGCGCCAGCGCGAGGCTGTTGGTGCGCCATAGTTTTACGGTTTCCTGTGCCTGCGCGCCGGAGGCGAGCAGCAAGCCCAGCGAGGCCAGAGTCAGGTTCCAGCCGATACGGGTTCGAGCCGGCCGGCGTTCGGCCTCATTGTCGGCATCCGTTGCGACAACTGTCATCGGTCATTCCTTGTCTAATGAATTCTTATGGATCTTTGGAGAGGCCGTGCGCCCGGTCGGTGAGGGAGGACCGCCGGCGCCGGCATGGGGGATTCGACATCCGGCGGCGCGCCGCCGGGCATCGTGTGCAGCTTGATCGGTGCTTATGTCCGGGCGGCGACGCGCGGCCGCCGGTTCGAACCGGGGCATGGCCGCGCCGTCGCGTTTGCGACGACGAAAACAGGGGAAGTTTCGATCTCGGCGGCTGGCCGTATGACGGACGTAGAGGCTGCTGTGCGTGCGGGCAAATCCATCTGCGTTGCTCCCTTTCCTTAGGTCGGCAGGTCGATACTACGCCTGCGCATCTCAACGGCAGCGACGCAAGATGAGCGTCGACAACGGATGCATGCGAGGGTGCGTTCGGCGCTCACTTTAGGCGCAACGCGTTACCGAATGCCAGTACAAGGCGAGGCCTTTAGGCAAAATTAAAAACAGAGACGCCGCGCACAAAATTTCGCGGCTGCCGCGTGATTACCGCGATATATCCGAGGGGCTTTCGCAAGCCGTTTCGACGCAAGCTAAATACTCGATAACCGGCATCCATTCGCTGCGACTCGAACGCCGCGCCAAGACCTGCCCTCGCCCGACCTCCCTGCGTATCCACGCCACTGCCGCAGCGAGACGCGCGGGTCACGACGACCGCTGTCAGAGCGCGACCGCAGGCTCACTAAGACGGATCGTTACAAATGCCGCGGCCGCTGTGCAGGAGAACTGCGGTGCGCATCGCATCCGCAGCGGGCTGCGGCGCCTAGATTGCGCGCGACGTTCGCGACCGTACGTGCCCGGTGCGGCCCCCACCGCCGGTCGCGGCCGTCACGTCATGCCCGATCCGGGCACTTACCTAGGATGTCTAATGAGCAAGAAGATCACGAGTTCCGATGCAAGCGCCGACGCCAACCCCCATTCGCGCTCGCGCCGCAAACTGATCGGCGCAGCCGGCATGATCGCCGGCGCAGGCGCGGCCGCCGCGGCCACCACCGCCGCCTCGATCGGCGGTTCGATGTACCGCGAAGACGCCATCGGCGGCGCGCCGGCACCGCGCCGCGACGGCGCGCTCGCGTCCACCGCGCTGGTCGGCACCGAGCCGGGCCGCATCAACGTCAAGGACTACGGCGCGGTCGGCAACGGCAGCACCGACGACACCGCCGCGATCGAACGCGCGCGCGATGCGGTGTTCGCATCGAAGAACGGCAACGGCTGGCTGACCCATCACCTGTACTTCCCGGCTGGCATCTACCGCGTGACCAAGGCCGACGTGCTGCTGCCGAAGGGCCCGGACACCGGCAAGACCAAGATCAACGGCTATGTCATCGAAGGCCAGGGCAAGCGCAGCTCGGAGATTCTGTTCGATGCCGCCCCGAGCGGCGGCGACGCGTTCGCCAACAATCTGCTGACCGCCTACGGGCGCCTGCGCCAGTTGCGGGTGCGCGAGATCAGCTTCCGCGCCGCGCGTCCGGGGCTCAACTGGATCTATTGCTGGGCTTCGGTGGCCGGCGGAACCAACCAGGACTTCGCCTTCGACGACGTCGAATGGCGCGGCCCCTGGAACCGGGTCATCGGCCTGGACGGCCCGGCCGACTCCAATCTCAACTCGGAGTGGTCGTTCAACCGCTGCCATCTGGCCAACGATGTCGTGCTCGGCGACGCCTTCCTGCATTCCGGCATGACCCCCACCGTCAGCCAGCAGGACCAGTTCCTGAATTTCTGGTTCCGCGACTGCAAGTTCGAGTACCAGAGCGGCACCTTGCTGCGCTTCGCGCGCGGCGGCTACATCAACGTGTACGGCGGCTCCTGGATTCAGTGCAACGAGACCCAGGACATCCCGTCGGTGTTCTTCGACCTGCCGCCGGGCCCGCACAACAACACGGTCAAGACCTTGATCGTGATGGGCGTGCGCTTCGAGCTGCGCCACGCCAAGAGCAAGCTGATGGATTGCGGCTGGGATGCGGCGAACGCGAACCTGACCTTCATCGCCTGCACCGATGCGGCGCGCTCGTTCCAGAGCCACATCGGCCCGCCGTCGATCCCGGTCACCTATCGCCCGCGCGGTGGCGACATGCCCTATGTGAAGTGGCAGTCGTGCCAGCTCATGGGTCGCCATGAATCCTTCGCCACGGTCAATCGCGAGCGGCTGGTCTTCGAGCAGTGCCACACTTTCAACTATCCGATGGCGCAGTTCCTGGTGCAGAAATAAGCGATGCGGCGCGGGGCGGATGCGCCCCGCGCCGGTCTCGAAGCCGGCGGATGGATCGTTCGCTGCGAGCAGAACCGGACCGCACCCGGCTACACGTAGCCGGTCGCCAACGCGCGCGCCCAATCGGGCCGCTCGTTGCGCAGAGCCCGCTCGGCTTCCGCGTTCCAGTCGTAGTCCACCGCGAGCAGCTGCGCGTCCCATTCGCCATCGATCCGTTCGACGATGGCGTAGCGCGCCTGCGGCGAACCGGTCTCGACCCGGTGCGGATGCGGATGCTCGCCGGCGTAAGCCTGCAGGCCGACACTGCCGGGGTTGACGATCAGACGCCCGTCGTCGAGCCGCAGACTGCGCGGCACGTGGGTATGCCCACACAAGATCAGGCGAGCGTCGGCATCGCCGGCGCGTTGCGCGGCCTCGTCGAGGCTCGCCGGGCGCATGCCGTGCTCGTCGACCGTCTCGATGAAGCACTCCAGATCGCTGCGCGGCGTGCCGTGGACCAGCAACACGTCTTCATTCAAACGCCAGGTCGGCGGCAGGCTGCGCAGCCACTCGCGCTGGTCGGGACGGATCTGGGCGACGGCATGACGGTCGGAGGCGCTCATGCGCTCGGGCGGATCGGTCAGCACCTGGCGTTCGTGGTTGCCGGCGATGGTCGGCCAGCCCAGTGCGATCAGGCGGTCGGCGGTTTCGCGCGGCCGCAGCGGGCCGGACAGCAGGTCGCCGAGATTGACCGCAAGCTCGACGCCGCGCCGCTCGATATCGGCCAGGATCGCCTCAAGCGCCCCCAGGTTGCCGTG
The DNA here is from genome assembly GCF_052078695.1 of Lysobacter sp. CA196. Taxonomy (NCBI): domain Bacteria; kingdom Pseudomonadati; phylum Pseudomonadota; class Gammaproteobacteria; order Lysobacterales; family Lysobacteraceae; genus Lysobacter; species Lysobacter sp. CA196. Next base: position 8,568 of record NZ_JBQJIN010000018.1, read on the forward strand.
GACATCGGAAATGACTGCTATGCGCATGTGAGGATTCTAGCGCCGCGGCCGCCGGGCCTGGCTGGGCCCGCGAGCCAGGCGCCATGCGGCTCCAAGGCCGGTGTCTGCGGGCCGTGGCCGCCGAGATTGCGCCGCGACGGCGGCTTCAGGCAGAATACTGGGCTCTCCGGTCGACAACCGGGCCGTCCCACGGGCGTCCATGCTGTCCATCGGAGCCGCGAAAGCGCTACAGCGCCTTTGTTCTCTATGGTGGCCCCGTTGGCGCCTCCGCGACGATAAGTTGAAAATCCCGCCAGGGCCGGAAGGCAGCAACGGTATCGACCGATTCGGGCGCCGGAGTCACGCTTGCGGGGCCGCCGCCTTTTCGGGTCCCGGCATTTGCCAAAGCAGCCGCCTATTGCGTCCCTGCCCGCGGCCTCAAACGCGTCCTGGCGATCGCGCCGAGCGGTACGGCGCCCAAGCAGTGGCGTCGGGCAGGAACCCGAACGAGGCCGACTCAATTGCCCAGCAGCGACAGGGCCAGCGCATCGGGCTCGCGACCGGTCTTCCAGTAGGCGATCGGCTTCCAGGACTTGCGGTCGATCACTGCGACTTCGTCGCCGCCGCTGATCGCGACATAGACCCGCGGCCGCTTCGGGTCGGCGACCACACCGATCGGCAAGGCCGCGCGACCGAGCAAGGTGTCGCGGTACTCGGCCCCGTCGCGCGCGAGCGCGATCGTCGTCACCGCTTTCTTGCGCCGGGCATCGAACACCGACACGGTCGCCGCTCGTGCGTTGCTGACCAGGGCATGGCGGCCGTCGGCGGTGAACACGACGCGGATCGGAAAGCCCGGGCTCGGCAAGGTCCTGCGCAACGCGAGTGTGCGCGCATCGTGCACGGTCACCGTGCCGGCCTCGCGATTGCCGACCCAGACCTCGTCGCTGCCGGGTCGTACCGCGATGCCTTCGGCGCCCTCGCCCGCCGCGACTTCGGCGGTCTTGGCGTTGAGGTTCAATTCGACGCGGCTGATGGTGCCGCGGTCGATCTTGCTGACATAGGCGGTCTTGCCGTCGGCCGACACCGCGACCATGTGGCCGCGTCCCTCGCCCATCGCGATCTCGGCGACGATCTTGCCGCCGGCCAGGTCGATGCGCAGCAGATGACCCGAGGCCTCGGTGGTCGCCAGGGCTTCGCGGTCGCCGGGCAGGAAGCGCAAACCGTGCGGGCGGCCGTGGCGGCCGAGGTCGATGATGCGCGGCGGCTTGCCGCCACGCAGGTCGAGCACGCTCAAGGTATTGCCCGGGGTTTCCCGGCTGCCGTAGTTCGCCACCAGCGCGGTGTCGCCATCGTGGCTGACCGCGATTTCGTGCGGCGCCTGGCCGGTGGCGAATTCGCCGAGCTTGCGGCCATCCTCGAGCGACACCCGCCAGACGGTGTCGGCGGATTTGTTGCCGATCAACAGCTCGCCCGATAGTGCGGGTGTGGCGATGGCGAGCAGCAGGGACAGGCACAGGACACGGGACATGACGGCTCCGGTGGTTCGCTGCGGGAAATTGAAACTAGCTCAACACCATGCTTGGACTCATGCCGCTGAGCGGTTGCGTCCAGCGGAATGCGAAACCGGCGGATGGATCAGCCGCATCGATGTAGATCGCCGGCCCTGCCTCACGCGGGTCCGGTTGGATGCAACCAATCCGCATCCCCATCCGCATAGCGCTCGTGCTTCCAGATCGGCACCCGCGCCTTGGTCTCGTCGATGATGTAGCGGCAGGCGGCAAATGCGGCCTCGCGATGTGCGGCGCTGACGCCGACCCAGACCGCGAGTTCGCCGATCGCCAAGTCGCCGACGCGGTGCACGCAACGCGCATCGACGATGGCGAAGCGCTCGATGGCTTCTTCCAGCACCCGCTCGCCTTCGGCCAGGGCGAGCGCGGCATAGCTTTCGTAGCGCAGGCCGGCGACGGCGCGACCGCCGTGGTGGTCGCGCACCCACCCCTCGAAGCTGGCGAAAGCGCCGGCGCGATCGCTGAGCAGTTGCGCGCGCAAGGGCGCGATCTCGAAGGAATGCTCGGACAAGGCGAATCGTGCCATTTCAGCCTCCCGAGACCGGTGGAATGAAGGCCACTTCGCTGCCGGCGCGAGGCGCTTCGTCCCAGCGTGCGAATGCGCCGTCGACGGCCACGCGCAAGCGATCGACCGGCAGGACGAAGCCATGGCGCTGGCGCAGCGATTCGTACAGCCCGCGCAGATCGGCCGCATCGGCCTCGACCGATTCGCTGGCGACGCCGGCGGCGTCGCGCAAGCTGGCGAAATACAGCACGGTGAGCCGGCTCATCGTTCGTCTCCGCCGTCGCGCTGCGCCTTGCCGGCGGCGAAATCGCGCTTGCCGCCGCGCTTGCCGGTCAGCTTGGCCGGCCCGATCACGATGCGGTGCGACAAGGCTTTGCACATGTCGTAGACGGTCAGCGCCGCGACGGTCGCGCCGGTCAGCGCTTCCATCTCGACGCCGGTGCGGTGGGTGGTCTTGACCTCGCACTCGATCATCAGGCTGTTGTCGCCGTCCCAATCGATGCTGAAACGGCAGCCGTCGATCGGCAGCGGATGGCAGAACGGGATCAGCTCATGGGTGCGCTTGACCGCCATCGTCCCGGCGATGATGGCCGTGTCGATCACCGCGCCCTTCTTGCTCTTGAGCCCGCTCGCGCGCAATTGCAACGCGACCGCAGCGGGAAAACGCACGCGGCATTGTGCGACCGCCTCGCGGGCGGTCGCCGACTTGTCCGACACGTCGACCATGGCCGGGCGGCCGTCGCGGTCGACATGGGTAAGGGAAGGTTTCGATCTCAAGGATTGGATCTCAAGGTTGGGATCTCACTGCCGAACTCCATCGCAGTCCGGGATCGGACGACCGTACAGATTGGAAAGCGCGCCAGGCATGCTCGCATGATAAGCAGATCGCCCGCCCCGGCCCTGCATCGCGCCGGGACTGCGGCGCGGTTCAGGCCGGCACCAGCTCAACCACCGATCAAAAACATCTCGACGTGGCGCTTGGAGCGCGGCGCATCGAGAGCGCGCAGTTCGCTGTAGCGGTCGCCGCGGCGCGACCACAGCTCGGCCAGGCGCTCGGCGAAGGCGGTCTCGCCCAAAGCCAGCGACGGCCGCAGGTCGGTGCCTTCGGCGGCGAACAAACAGGTATACAGGCGGCCGTCGGCGGACACCCGCGATCGGTGGCAGTCGCCGCAGAACGGCGCGCTGATCGAAGACACGAAGCCGATCTCGCCCTGGCCGTCGGCGAAACCGTAGCGCGAGGCGACTTCGCCGCGGTAATTGGCGTCGAGCGCGCGCAGCGGCCAGCGCGCGTGGACGCGGTCGCGCAGGGTCTGCGAGCTGACCACGCCCTCGGCGCTCCAGTCGTTGCAGTTGCCCACGTCCATGTATTCGATGAAACGCAGCACATGGCCGCTGCCGCGGAAATGTTCCACCAGGGGCAATACCTGATCTTCGTTGATGCCGTGCTGGACTACGCAGTTGATCTTGATGGAATCGAAACCCACCGCGCGCGCCGCCTCGATGCCCGCGAGCACATCGGCGACCTCGCCGCGGCCGCCGGACAGACGCCGGAAGCGCTCGGGGTCGAGTGCGTCCAGGCTCACCGTGAGGCGGCGCAGGCCGGCCTCGCGCAGTGCCCGCGCATGGCGCGCGAGCAGCGAGCCGTTGGTGGTCAGGGCCAGGTCTTCGATGCCTTCGATCCGCGCCAGCCGCGCAATCAGCTCGGGCAGGCGCTTGCGCAGCAGCGGCTCGCCGCCGGTCAGGCGCAGTTTGCTGACGCCGACACGGACGAAACCGCGCACCAGGGTTTCGATTTCGTCGAAGCTCAGGCGCGAGGCCGCATCCAGGCCGTAGTCGTCGGGCACGCGCTCGGCCGGCATGCAATACGGGCAGCGGAAGTTGCAGGCCTCGATCACCGACAGGCGCAGGTCGCGCAGCCGCCGGCCGTGGAGATCCAACGGCATCGGCAGCGGCGGCAGACCGGGGGCGGCACTCACGAAGGCGGCATTCACTAGGACGGCAGTTGCGTAACGGCGGGCTCGGCCAGTTCGATCGCTTCGCCCGGCCTGCCGACACGATACCCCCGCGCCGCCAGCTCGTCGCCCTCTTCGCGGCTGCCGTAGTGGTAAAGCAGGCAGCGGTTCAGCAGTTCGCGCGAGTACTCGCGCTCCAGATCCTCGATGCCGCTGTGCGAGGGGTTGCCGTGCAGGGCGCAGTCGTGGGCGATCAGTTCGCCGGCATCGGCGTACTTGGCCAGCACCTCGGGGATCGGACGGGTGTCGCCGGTCCAGATCGCGCTGCCGCGCAGACGCAGGCCGAAGGCGCTGTCGGGCCAGTGGTGGCGGGTCGCGAACACCTCCAGGCGCAGGCCGCCGTGCCAGAAATGGCCGCTGACCGGCACCAACTGGAAGGCATCCCAGAAATTCACCCCGCCCTCGGCCAGCACGTTCGGGTAGTCGGCCACGCGCTGGTGCAGCAGCGGCACCACCGGCGCCGGCACGTACAGCCGCACTTTGCCGCGCCGCTGGGGGTCGAAATAGTGGGCCACGAACAGACGCTCGAACCCGGCGATGTGGTCCAGGTGGGTATGGGTGACGAACAGGGCCTCCGGCATCCGGCCGTAATGGGCCAGGAACGCGGTCAGGCCCTCGCCGCCGCAATCGATGGTGAGCCAGGGCTCGCCGTCGCGCTCCAGCGTGGCCATCGCCGACCCCAGCTCGACCGCCGACGCATTGCCGACGCCGTGCAAACGCAACCGCCAAGTCATGCCCGCCCCCTCGATTCGCTGACCACGTCTCTAGTAACCACGTTCCCAGGCGCGGTCATAGGCCGTGCGCAACCGGGCGAAATCGCGTTCGACCTCGGCTTCGCCGCGGTCGCCGCGCAATTTCAACAACGACCGCTTCAGCCGGGCCAGATTGCGCTCGCGCCAGGGCGTCGCCGGAATCCGGATCTGGCCGCGGTCCAGGTCGATCACCCAGCCGTGCCCGCCGCTGTCGAACAGCAGGTTGGTGGCGTTGAGGTCGGCATGGTCGAGACCGACCCGGTGGCAGCGTGCGATCAACCGCCCGGCCTCTTCCCAGGGCGCGCCGTCGCCGGCGACCGCGGCGCGGTCGGCCAGCGAGCGCACGTCGCCGAGACGTTCCAGCAGGATGGCGGCGTAGTAATACCAACCGTCGCGGCGGTACCAGGCGGCGACCGGCTTCGGCACCGGCAGGCCCTTGCCGGCCAGTTCGCGCAGCAGGCGGAACTCGGCGAAGCTGCGGGTCTGGTTGGCGCCGCTCCACCAATAGCGGTCGCGATTGAAGCGTGCGATCAGGCCGCCGCGCAGATAACGGCGCAGCACCACCCGGCCGAACGGCGCATCGACGAACCAGGCGCCGCCGCGGCCGCCGCTGTCGACCGGGCGCGCGTTGCCGCCCCAGTGCGCCGGCGAGAACCATTCCGGCGCGGCTTGCTGGACCTGCGCGCGGTCGAACAGAATCGCACCGTAACCGCTATCGTCGCGGTACGGCGTCAGTCCCTCGGCGGCGTCATAACCCGTCATCCGACCGAGTCTAACAAGTCACGTGACCACATCGCCTCTCAGTTCCCATCCTTCGATTTGCCTGCTGCGCCTGTCCGCGCTCGGCGATGTGACCCACGTCGTGCCGCTGGTGCGCACTTTGCGCGCGGCGCGCCCGCAAGCCTCGATCGCCTGGATCATCGGCAAGGGCGAACGGCGCCTGCTGGAAGGCCTGGAAGGCGTCGAATTTCTCGAGTACGACAAGAAAAGCGGCTTCGCCGGCATGCGCGCCCTACGCCGCAGCCTGCGCGAACGGCCCCTGCCCGGCGGCCGCTTCGACGTGCTGCTGCAGATGCAGGTGGCGGCGCGCGCCAACCTGCTGTCGGCCTTCCTGCCGGCGCAGCGCCGGGTCGGCTACGACCGCTCGCGTTCGAAGGATCTGCATGGGCTTTTCATCAACGAACGCATCCCCGACCGCCCGGGCATCCACGTGCTCGACGCGATCGGCAGCTTCTGCGAACCGCTCGGCCTGCGCCAGACCGAAGTGCGCTGGGACTTGCCGGTGCCGGACGAGGCGCGCGAATGGGCGCGGGCGCAATGGCCGCAGGACGACGTGCCGACCCTGCTGATCTCGCCGTGCTCGAGCCACACCGTGCGCAACTGGCGCAACGACCGCTACGCCGCGGTCGCCGACCACGCGGTCGAACGCGGCTGGCGGGTGGTGCTGTGCGGCGGCCGCAGCCAACTCGAACGCGACACCGCCGACGCGATCCTCGCGGCGATGCGCCGTCCGGCGCTGGACCTGGTCGGCAAGGACACCCTGAAGCAACTGCCGGCGCTGCTCGAACGCGGCCAGTTGTTGATGACCCCCGACTCCGGCCCGATGCACATCGCCAACGCCATGGGCACCAAGGTGCTCGGCCTGCATGCGGCGAGCAACCCTGCGCGCAGCGGCCCCTACAGCGACCGCCGCTACTGCGCCGACCGTTACGACGATGCGGCGCGCAAGTACCTGGGCAAGCCCGCAGCCGAAATCGCCTGGGGCACCAAGATCGAACACGAAGGGGTGATGGACCTGATCGCGGTCGAGGACGGCATCGCCGCGTTCGAGCGCTATCTCGCCGATCGCCCGGCGCGCTAAGGCGTTTCGTTCTCGATCTGCAACCGTCGCCAGATCGACAACTGGGTGCGCTGGCGGCGGCGCTCGCGATAGACCGCGGCGATCAGCGCCAGCGCGATCACCAACGCGGCGACCGCGATCTGGCCGCCGCTCCAATCGCGCCAGCCGCCGGTCAGCGCTTCCACGGCGACGAACACCAGGCAGGCCGCGGCGGCATTGCACGACAGGCTGCACAGCACCTTCATGCGGTTGAGGGCGTTGCGCGAGGACGGGTCGGCCGCCTCCAGATACTCGCGCATGCGCCGGTCGACGTCGTGGAACACCGAGGTCGACATGTGTGCGGCAACGGGCAGCACCAGCCCTTCGCTGCGCGCCAGCCGCTCCGACAGGAAGGCGATGGCCGGCGCCCAGGCCCGGCGCAGCCGCGGCCAGACGATGCCCTGGGCGACGCCGTAGACCAGCCGGCCGATCGGGCTCAGGGCCAGGCCCAGCGCATAGGCGCCGGCGAACCAGGTCGGCAGGGTCAATTCCGGGGCCTGCTCGCGCAGCAGGTGTAGGCCCGCCGGGTGGCGCAAGGCCAGCGCGGTCAGCAACAGCCCGCCCGGGCACAGCCAGGCGAGCAGATCGTCGTACAGCCAGGCGCCCGCGGCGCGCGGCTTGGGTTCGGCCACCGGCACCGCCGCAGCCGCCCGCTCAGCCGAGCAGGCCGGGGCCGTAGTCCTGGTAGGACTTTTCTTCGACGTAGGTCGAGCCCAGGGCCAGGTTGATCTCCTTCTTGACCCGCGCCCGCACGTCGTTCTCGATATAGACCGAGCGCGCCAGGCGGATGAACTCGGCGTCGAACTCCTGGCGCTTTTCCTTGATCCGGATGTCGTCCTCGATCACCCACAGGCGCTCGTTGACGGCCTTGAGTTCGGCGCGCAGGCGAACGATGTCGCCGCCGGCGGCCGGGTGCGCCATCCAGGTCTGCTCGAGCGCGCTGAGCTCGTTGCGGACGTTGGCCAGCTTGGCCTCGTCGGTCATGCGCTCGGACTTGATCTGCAGGATCGCGATCTTGTCGAGCAATTCGCCAAAGGACACCGGGACCAGGATTTCGGACATGTCGCGCAGCCGTTTCGTTGCGAAAGAAGGCCGCTAGTGTAGCCCCGGCCTCCCCGGCCCCGGGAGGCGTCGACCCGGCGATGGCGACAAGCCTTGTCGGCGGATGCTTCAGCCCGTATCATTCTCGGCTCACTGCACCCGGAGAGGTGGCAGAGTGGTTGAATGTACCTGACTCGAAATCAGGCGTACGTTTATAGCGTACCGGGGGTTCGAATCCCCCCCTCTCCGCCAGATACAGACAGAACGGGCTCTTCGGGGCCCGTTTTGTTTTTGGGCCCTGGCCCGGCCGACGCGGCGATGCCCGCGTGGCCCGGCAGCGGATGGACCCGTTCGAAATCGAAAGTTGCGCTCCGCCCCGTTTCGCATAACCGGTCGTCGGCACGACCACCTCCGCCCGCGACCCAGGGCGAGAGTTTTCACAACGGCCGTGCTCGGTCGTCCAGTGTGTGACGCGGGTGCTTCATGAGCCGTTTGGCCGACCTGGGCCACGCTCCAGCTTGTTTCGCCCACTCGCGCAGGAGTCACCGTCGATGCCTTGCGCCACCACCGCTTCCTCCGATCCGATCCACACGCGGCCTTCATCCATGCTCGTGCATGAAAGCCGAACACGGATCACGCTTTCTTGCTACGCGGCCGCTTGATCGCGATGATTGCGTTTTCAGCATTGGCAAACCCGACAACTGCGAGCGGCACGACCGACAGATGATCGAATTCGGACACCTCACGCATGTCGGCCTGCGCCGCGAACTCAACGAAGACACCTACTACGGTGACAGCGAACTCGGCCTATGGCTGGTCGCCGACGGCATGGGCGGGCACGAGTACGGCGAGGTCGCCAGCGCGCTCGCGCGCGAGGCCATCGTCCGCGAGGTCCGCAACGGCGCCCCGCTGGCGCAGGCGATCCGCATCGCCGACGAAGAGATCATCCGCACCTCGCGCCGGCGCAACGACGCCCTGCCGATGGGCACGACCGTGGTCGCGGCCCGCATCAACGGCAACCGCTTCGAAGTGGCCTGGGTCGGCGACAGCCGGGTCTACCTGTGGCGCGACGGCCATCTCGCCCAGCTCTCGCAGGACCACAGCTACGTCCAGGAGCTGATCGCCAACGGCGCGATCACCCACGAGCAGGCGCGCAGCCATCCGCACCGCAACGTGGTGACCCAGGCCCTGGGCGTGACCGACCCGCGCAACCTCAACGTCGAGACCATGAACGGCGAGCTGCGCCCGGGCATGCAGTTGCTGCTGTGCAGCGACGGCCTGACCGAAGAGGTCGACGACCGCAGCATCGCCCGGGTGCTGGCGCACAACGATTGCAGTGCGCAGGAATGCGTCGATTCGTTGGTCGCCGCGGCGCTCGACGGCGGCGGTTCGGACAACGTGACCGTGGTGTTGGTACGCAGTCACTGAGGTATAGCGGCTGATGGCGATGCGCATTTACGCATTGCCAAGCTCGTCTAATTATTTCCAGTTGCGCGGCCAGCAGCCGTCTGCGCGCCGGACGAGGTCATCGCCCAGCGAGAATCGGCCTGCCCTTTCCCGGCCAAGATCCGGAACCTGAGCGCTGAAGTCTCTGCGGCCCCGCCAGGGCGCCGCCCTGGCGTTCATGGCTGCGCGAGCCAATGGCTCGCAAGCGCACCACTCCCCCCGCCTTCGCGGGGATGACGGCCGAACGGTACGCACGATCGGACCGCGGCCGCGATTCGCGCGACCGCTGTGTGATCCGGCCCGATCAGGCCTCGACTGCCTGGGCGACCTCGACCGGCGGCATCGCCAGGTCCCAGATGCACGTGCCGGCTTTCTTGCGCAGCTTTTCCAGGCGCGCCTCGTGGGCGGCGAGTTCGGCCGGCAACACGATGACGCGCGGACGCGGGGCGCTGGTGTCGATCTGGAAGCTGGCCTGTTCGAGCCTGGCCGCGGCCGCGCCGGGGTCGCCGAAACCGATCTCTTCCTGGCCCGAGGTCAGGCCGATGTAGACCTCGCCCAGCAACTGGGCGTCGAGCAGCGCGCCGTGCAACTGGCGGTGCGAGTTGTCGACGCCGAGGCGTTTGCACAAGGCGTCGAGCGAGTTGCGCTGGCCGGGGAAACGCTGGCGCGCGAGCAGCAGCGAGTCTTCGATGGTGACGCGGTCGCGCAACTTGCCGTACTGCGGCCCGCAACGCGACAGCTCGTTGTCGAGGAAGCCGACGTCGAACGCGGCGTTGTGGATGATCACTTCGGCGCCTTCGATGAAGGCGAGGAACTCGTCGACGATCTGCTCGAACGGCGGCTTGTCGGCGAGGATCTCCAGGCTCAGGCCGGTGACTTCCTGGGCGCCGGCCTCGAAGTCGCAATCGGGCTTGATGTACTGGTGATAGGTGCGGCCGGTCGGACGGCGTTCGACGAACTCGACGCAGCCGATTTCGACCACGCGGTTGCCGCGTTCCCAGCTCAGGCCGGTGGTTTCGGTATCTAGGATGATTTGACGCATGGGGGGATTCTAATGAGGAGTGAGCGCAGAGGAGTGAGGAGTGAGCATGAACGAAGCGGTAGCTCGCTTTCGCTCACTCCTCACTCCTCTCCACTCACTCCTGTTCTTCAGGGCCGATAGGCCCGCAAACGCTCCGCCTGCACCCGCGCCAGCACGTCGACGCGCTCGTTGTCGGGGTTGCCGGAGTGGCCCTTGACCCATTTCCACTCGATCGCATGGCGCCGGCTCGCGACGTGCAGGCGCTCCCACAGGTCGCGGTTCTTGACCGGATCGCCGCCGGCGGTCTTCCAACCGCGCCGGACCCAGTTGCCGATCCATTCGGTGATGCCCTTGCGCACGTACTGCGAGTCGGTGGTCAGCACCACCTTGCACGGCTCGCTCAGCGCTTCCAGGCCCATGATCGCGCCCATCAGCTCCATGCGGTTGTTGGTGGTGTCGGGCTCGCCGCCGGCGAGTTCGCGCTCGCGGCCCTTGTAGCGTAGCAATGCGGCCCAGCCGCCCGGGCCGGGATTGCCGAGGCAGGCGCCGTCGGTGTGGATTTCTACGATCTTTTCGGCGTCTTGACTGGGTTCGCTCACGCAACGGCTTCTCTATACGGCAGCCGGGCATTATCGCCTTTGCGCGCCGCGAGCGGAGCCGCGATGCACGTCGCGCGGCACCAGGCCGGTCTGCCAACGCAGTTGCTGCACCCGCATCGGCCCGATCGCGGCATGCACGCGCTTGGTCAGGGTCAGCGCGACCCCGGCCCGCACCACGTCGGCGGCGCCGACGCCGGCCTCGCCATGGGCGACCCGCCAGCGGGGGCCCAGCCATTGCAGGCTGACCGCGTCGGCGCCGAAGCCCGAGCCGCGCAGCATCGCCTGCCAGTGGCCGGCGTCGCGCGCGCGCAGGCCGCTGCCGGCCCAGCGCAGGCGGTACGGGCTCCAGGGGTTCAAGGTGGCCAACCACAGCCGGCCGCCGGGGGCGAGGATCCGCGCGCACTCGCTGAGCAGCGGCTGCGGGTCGGCGCCGTCGTCGAACACGTGCTGCAGCAACACCGCGCCGAAGGCCTCGCTGGCCAGCGGCAGCGGCAGGCGGCAGCGCAGGGCGCCGTCGAAACCCTTGGGGCTACGGCGCAGCGCCACCCCACGCCGGCCGCCGGGCGGCGACGCCGCAGCGACGCCGAACCACGCCCAGGGCAAGGTCGGGCTGGCCGCGAGCACCCGCGCCATGGCCGCCGCCTCGACTTCGAGCAGCCCCTCCCCGGCCACTTCACCGAACCATTGCAGCGGGCACTCGGGATCGGGGTCGGGTTGACGGCCGTAGGACAGGGCGGGCATGGTCGCGGTTCTCGACAGAAGTCTCGGAAGGCGTCGGGCCAGGACGGCACGGGCTTGCGAAGAACCCGACTGTGCGCCCGCCGGCCGCGTCAGGCAAATCCCATTCCGGCCGCTCCGCTCGCACCCGGTACCTACCCCCGGGCCCCACCCAGCCCAGCGCAGCGGTTCGTCGCGACCGCGCCGCCAGGAGACCGACGATGCGGTTGCTCGCCCTGCCCGCCCTCAGCGACAACTACATCTGGGCCCTGTCGGGCGACGACGAATCGGCGCTGATCGTCGACCCCGGCGATGCCGCCCCGGTCATGGCCGCCGCCGCGCACGGACTGCGCCCGGTCGGGATCCTGCTGACCCACCACCATAACGACCACATCGGCGGCACCGCCGCGCTGCGCGAGCGCTGGCCGGAGATCCCGGTGTTCGCCCCCGACGATGAACGCATCCTCGGCGCGACCGCCCGGGTCGACGAGGGGGTGAAGCTGCACGTGGCCGGCTGGACCCTCGACGTGCTGGCCGTGCCCGGCCACACCCGCAGCCACATCGCCTATTACCTGGACCGCGGCGCGCACGGCGACGAGCGCCTGTTGTTCAGCGGCGACACCTTGTTCAGCCTGGGCTGTGGCCGCCTGTTCGAAGGTACCGCCGCGCAGATGCTGGTCTCGCTGACCCGGCTGGCGGCCCTGCCGGACGAGACCCGGGTCTGCTGCGGCCACGAATACACCCTGTCCAACGCCGCCTTCGCGAGCGTGGTAGAACCCGACAACCCGGCGCTGCGGCGCCGCATCGAACAGGCTCAGGCCATGCGCAACGCCGGACGTCCCACCGTTCCCAGCAGCCTCCTCGACGAGCGCGCGACCAACCCCTTCCTGCGCACCCGCGAAGCCGGCGTGCTGCGCGCGATCACCTCGCGCCTGGGCCATCCGCCGGAGGACGAGATCCAGACCTTCGCCGAGTTGCGGCGTTGGAAAGACGGGTTCCGCGCTTGAAACGGGCCGACGCCAGGCGGCGCGCACCGCTGCGTGCCGCCCTGCTCGCCGCGCTGTGGCTGAGCGCGGCCTGCGCCGCGCCGGTCGGGGCCGCCGGACCCCCCGCAGCCAAGCCCTCGCCCGCCAAGGCCGACACGCCTTCGGGGCCGACCCGCAACGGCCGCGACATCTACCAGCGCTTCCGCGACGGCCTGGCCGATCCGAGTTGCGAACCCGGCGCGAGCACGCGCTGGCGCCAACACTTCGCCACCGCACCCAAGCGCCTGGCCCGCTCCGACGACGACCTGCTGCCGCTGTTCGGCTACGTGGTCGATGCCTTGCGCGAAGCGCACCTGCCGACCGAATACGCGCTGATCCCCTTCGTCGAGAGCGGTTACCGCCCCGGCGCGCGCAGCGCCGCCGGCCCGGCCGGGCTGTGGCAGATGATCGCCCTGACCGCGCGCAACCATCGCGTGCCGATGCGCGAGGGTTACGACGGCCGCTTGTCGCCGGTCGATTCGACCCAGGCCGCGGTGCGTTATCTCAAGACCCTGCACGGCATGTTCGGCGGCGACTGGCGCCTGGCGGTGATGGCCTACAACGCCGGCGAGTACCGCATCCTCAATGCGCTCAAGCGCAACGGCCAGACCGCGGCCAATGCCCGCCCCGACCAGCTCGCCGGCCTGTCCGACATCACCCAGGCCTACGTGCGCAAACTGCATGCGCTGTCGTGCCTGATGGAACAAGCCGACGACCGCGAGGAATGGCTGCAGGCCCTGGATCGCCCGGTGCCGCATCTGCAGGCGGTGACGTTGCCGTCCGAAGTCGGCGACATCGACGGCTGGGCCGCGCGCACCGGCCAGGACGCAGCGCAACTGCGCCGTCTCAATCCGGTGTTCGCCAACGGCGCGATCGGCCGCTCCAGCACCCGCCGCGCGCCCTTGCTCGCGGTCGCCGCGAACGCAGTCGGCGCACCGGGGCCGGTCGCCGCCGACCTCGTCCTCGCCGGCGGCGAACTGCCGCCGAGCACTGCGTCGAAAACGCGCGACACCGGCACCGCGGTGACCACCGGTTCGGCCGAAGTCGCCGCGGCGAAAACCAGCGCACCCGCGGCGGATGCCAAGACCCGCCGCCACACCGTCGGCCGGGGCGACAACGCCTGGACCATCGCCAAGCGTTACCGCATCCGCGTCGCCGACCTGCTCGAACGCAACGGCTTGAACGCCAAGACCGTGCTCAAGCCCGGCCAGGCCTTGTTGATCGATGCACCGGTCGGCGTCGACTGATCGGCATCGGCGATAACGCGGTGCGAGGGTCTGCCAGGCCCGGAGCGGATAACAGTCGAATCCTCCCATACCGCTGCACCGGCAGCCCGCGCCTTGCCCCTGAACAGTCGACGGCCCCTCTCGATGTCGCGATACTAGAATTTCTTACGCATTCTAAAAATCGAAGGAGGGCGGAAACCGTATGTCGACCCAGCCGCCCTCCTCTCCGACCTGGTCGTTGTCCGACGAAGCGGTCGAATCGGTGACCACCTTGATTTCGCAGGCGCGCGATGGGCGCAGCGAAGCCTGGGACCGGGTGTACTCGTTGCTGTATCGCGAGTTGCACCAGATCGCTCGTTTCCAGTTGCGCCAGCGCCATCGCAGCGCGGCGGTGCAATCGCCGACCTCACTGATCAGCGCGGCCTGGCTCAAGCTCGCCGGCGCCGCCTCGACCGCCGAAAGCCGTTCGCAGTTGGTCTCGTTGATCGCTCACGCCATGCGCTTCGTGGTGCTGGACGAGGCCAAGAGCGTGCTCGCCGCGAAACGCGGCAGCGGTGTTGCCCCTGTCTCGCTCGCCGACAACAGCGACGAGGAACCTTCGGAAGCCGCACGAGCCGAACAACTGGTCCTGCTGAATCAGTCGCTGGAGTATCTGGCGCGCATCGACGCTCGATTGGTGAGGATCGTCGAGCTGCGCTACTTCGGCGGCCTCACCGACAAGGAAATCGGCACCTTGCTCGAGGTCAACGAGCGGACCGTGCGGCGCGACTGGCGCAGGGCGCGCGGTTTCCTGGTCGGCCATCTCGGTGGCGCCCTGGGTTCGATCGACTAGCGCTGCATAGCGACGCCGTCGTCGACTGCATCGACGTTCCCAGAATTGTCGGTTAGAAACGGCCGCTCAGAAGCGATCGGGATCGATCTTGCCGGTTTCGTCCAACTCTTCCAGCACCGACTTCGTCGTTATGGTCAGGAAGTGTTCCGGACCGAGTAAACGTTTCGACTCGGCCAGAGCCTCGTTCAACAATTGTCGCCCGGCTTCGCCCCGGCCCGCAGTCACCGCGATGATGCCGCGCGTCAACAAAACGTTGCAAAAGATGTAACGGGCCTTGGCCTTGGAAAACTGAGCCAGGATCTCAGGCTTGAGCTGCTGCAGGATCGCATCGGCCTCGACCGGATCACCTTGACGCATCTTCAGATAGGACTGGGTGAAGCGGGTGGACAGGTAAAGCGTGTGGCCACGCCCGTAGTAGCGCTCGACCTCGACCAGACACTCCTCGAGCAGATGCTCGGCGCGCTTCAAATCGTCGGGCCGTTTGCCATCGGTCAGGCGTCGTCCCAGCAGGATCTGCGCATAGGTCACTTGGAATTTTGCTTGGCGCGCGTCGGCGATCAAGGTTTCGAGCCGGACGATGCCTTCTTCGAGTAGCCGCGCGCGCTCTGCCTGGGGCAAGTTGCGTCCTGGGAACAACAAACGCTTGCTGAGGTCGGTGCGTACGCGCAATACCGCTTCGTGGGTCGGGCTATAAGCCCGGCTCAGGATCGCCTCGGCGCGCCGGATGTTCTTCAAACTGTTCTCGTACGTCCCGCCCTTGACGTCATAGACGAACGCAGCGATCTGCAGCGCTTCGGCGTATTCCGGATGTTGTTCGCCGTAGGTGTCGCGGATGATCCGCTCGCCGCGCGCGATCGAGGCCGCGCAAGCGTCGACCTGGGCCGCATTGCACTGGCTGTCCGCCAACACTACCCAGGCACGCCCGGTATCGGGATGGCGCTCGCCTAGCGTGCGGCGGCGGCTGTCGAGCAATTGCGCTGCCAGGCGCACCGACTCTTCGGTGCGTTCCAGTTGCACCAGCACTCGCACCAAAACCTGTCTGGCGTTGTTGGCCAGTTGCGGATGACGCGGCGCGGCCAACGCGATCGCCTTCTTCAGGTCGGCCTCGGCGGCGGCAAACAACGACAGGCGCAGGTTCCAGTAACCGCGGATCGTCAGCAGTTCCGCATGGGGTGCGGGGTCGCTATCGAGGTCGTGGCTCAGCAGCGCAAGCTCGCCGTCGAGTTCGCGCTTGGCTTGGTCGTACGAGCCCAGTTCCCAATGGCTGCGCGCGATTTCGGTCAGCAGGCGCAGACGCACTGGCGACTGTTCGTCGGCGCCTTCGAGCGTGCTCAGCGCCTCGCGCGCGACTTGCTGCGCTTCGTCATGGCGTGCCTGCAGGTTGAGCAGAGCGGCCAAGGTCGCCTGGGTATCGGCCGAGGGAGATTCGCCGCGATCGTGCAGGTCTGCGGCCTCGGAAACGAGCTCGAGGGCGTGGGGATATTCGCCGATCACTGCATAGCTTCGGGCCAGGGTCGAAAGCGCGCGCCCGAGCACCTTGGGCTGGTCTTGCAGCGATAGCGAACGCATCTGCTGCTCGGTGCGCTGCAGCAGCGCCTTCGAAGAAAACGTCGAATCGCTCAGACCCGACAAGGTGGCGTTACCGAGGGTTTCTTCGAACAACCGCGCGACCGCCTCGGTCGCCGCCGCTTCCTGGTCGGCGCGACGGTCCAGCCACGCGGCCGTGCCGATGCCGACCGCGCCCGACAGCAGCGCGACCGCCCCCAGGCTCGCCGCCATGCGATGCCGGCGCAGCAAGGTGAGGCTGCGATAGATCGCGCCGCCGGCGCGAGCCCGCACCGGACGTTGGTCCAGCCAACTGCTCAAGTCTTCGCGCAGGTCAGCGACACTGCGATAGCGCCGGCCGGGTTCTACCGCGACACAACGGGCGACGATCGCGTCGAGGTCGCCGGCCAGCCGCCGCGCCAGCGCCGCTTCGTTTTCCAAACCGCGTTTGCGGGCGGTGCCGGGCGCGGCGTTCAGCGCCATCGACTCCAGGTCCAGCGAACCGTCCGAATCGCCCGAACGCAACCCCGCCTGCGCCAACAGCGACACGAGGGGAACGCTGCCGCAGAGCAATCGACAGATCACCATGCCCAGCGAATAGATATCGGCGGCGACGCTCGGCGGCGCACCAGAAGCGATCAGCTCCGGTGCGGTATAGCCAGGCGAAATCGCGATCGCCGTGGTCCGTTCAGTGTCGCCCGCCAGTGCCGAGGACAGACCGAAATCGAGCAACTGCACCCGCCCTTCGTCGGTGACGAACAGATTCGAGGGCTTCAGGTCCTGATGCAGGATGCCGCGCTCGTGGGCATAGGCCAATGCGTCGCAGGCCTGCAAGGTCAACCGGATGCGTTTCTCCAGCGACGAACAGCGCGCGTCGCACCATTCGTCGATCGGCTCGCCTTCGACGTAGCGCATCGCGAACCACGGCTGCCCGCCCGGTTCGACGCCGCCGTCGAGCAAGGCGCCGATGCCGGGATGCTCCAGTTGCGCGAGGTTATGGCGCTCGGCCAGGAAGGCCTGCATCAACCCCGGCGAAGCCAGTTCGATGCGCGTGCACTTGAGCGCGACGCGCTGCTGGAACTGGCCGTCGTCGCGGTGCGCTTCGTAGACCGTGCCCATGCCGCCTTCGGCGATCCGGCGGTCGATCCGCGACGGCCCCAAGCGAGTGCCGATGCGCTCGTCGTTACGCAACGACGCGGCCGACGCTTCGTTCGGCTCCTGATCGAGAATCGCCGCCTGCAAAGGTTCGTCCAAGGGATGCCAGCCGGCGTCGGCCGCGATCAAGGCCAGCAACGCGGCATGGACTTCCGGATCGGTCCAGCGCAGTGTCTCCAAGGCGAGCGAGCGCCGTGCCGGAGGCATGTCGGCATATTCGTCGAACAGCGCCAAAGCACGGGCCAAAGTATGGCTCATGGCAGGCTTTCAGGAAGATGCGCGGACATCGTCGCCCCTTTACGAACGCACCAGTGCCGGCTGGCGCCCGTCACAGTCACTGTACGCCCAGGCCGGGGTCGGTTCGCCGGCGAATCCCGACGTTCCGCCGGCCAGGCCCCGATCGGCGCGAATCTGCGGGCGTCGGCGCGACGGAAGAGGGGAGCCCCCGCCCACGCGACATCCCGCAGCCGCAACTCTCGACCGGACCCGGCCGGCGCCCCCAGCACCGGACCGCCGCAGCGACAGAGGTCCGATGCTCCGCTTGGACGCTCCGCCACCGCGCTGCTCCGCCCTACCCTGACGCGCGAACGCACACGGCCCACCCGCTTCACTGTCGCGCATCGCCCGGCTTCGCCAGGCTTCGCGCTCATTGCACCGTGCAGTTCACGGTGGTGGTAACCGTGTCGCCGACCGCCATCGACCCCAGGGTTACGCCCATATCCAATTGCGCCAGGGTCAAACTCGACGCAGGACAGGCCGTGCCGGAGCACGCCGCCGGCGCGGAACAACTCAAGCGAGCGCGCGACGCGATCGGGTCGTGCAAGACCGCACCGGTCACTGCATCGGGCCCGCGATTGGTCACCACGACCGTGTAGGTCGTGGTCTGGCCGAGCGCGAGCGTGTCGTCGCTCTGATCATTCGGCCCAGCGACTGGCGTATTGGTCTTGCTGATGGTCAGGTCGGCCAGCGGCGCGCGGGTATTGCTGAACGTGCAAGTCAGGTCGTCGCCTGCGACCGGCGTTACGCTGAAACTCGTGCCGCTGCCGCTGGGCGTCTGTCCGCCAGCTCGCAGATTGGTGCAGGCGTAGCTGACCGTATAGTTGGCCAAGTCCGCGCCCGCAGCGCCGGTCTCCGACAAGGTGTAGGTCGCGCCGGACGTCGCCGGGTTCAACGACGCCTGGCCCGTCGCGGTCGTGTCGGTGCCGGTCGTCGTCGCCGTTGCCGGGCCACCGCTGCCGACGATGCTCAAGGCGAATTGATCGCCTGTCGCGAATCGCCCTTTGGGCAACGCCTTCTGCAGGCGCAGCACCGGCTGTCGGATGTTCGTGTAAGTGCAGACGATCGCTTTGCCGAGGTCGCCGTTGCCGATCAGTAAAGTGTTGCCCTGCTGTCCGTTCGTACCCGACAAGGCATTCGCGGTCGCTCCGCCGTTAGCCGTGCACGACAGCGTCGTGGTGTAACTCGCCAGGCTGCCGACCGACATGGTCTCGGCGGGCAAGCCGATGGTATTGCCCGGCATCACGCTGACCACGGCGCTGCTGGCCGCGGTCGGTGCGGTCGAGGAAAACGCTGCGGTGTTGTTGGTGCCGCCGGTCGTCGCACCGAGATTGGCGACATCGCCGGCAACGCTGCCGGCGCCCCAGCTCTTGGCGAGTTGCAAGGTCGGCGGCGGGGTGATGCCGATCATCATCGGTATGCCGTCGCCCGGATTTCCGTTGACGCTGGTTCCGGTGATCGCGAACGACAGGCTGCTGAGCAAACCGGCTCCGGTCACATCGACCGCCGCACAGCCGAAATTGGCGCCGCAACTGTTGAAATCGCTGCTGCCGCCCGACGCGGTCCACAGAACCGGGTTCGGCGCAACCAGGGTATTTCCGCCGGATATCGACGTATTGGTGGTGTGCGAGGTCGGCGTATCGAAGGCCAATCCGAAGCCGCCGTTGACCCGGAACGAATGCGAACTGCCGCTGGTGGTGCAGACCCCGTTGGTACAGCTGCTGGCGACCCCACCCATGTCGGTCAGATACAGAACCGGGGTCAACACCGGCCGGCTAAACGTGTAGGTCAAAGTACCGCAGGAACCGCTGGCGCAATTGATCGACAGGTCCCTCGCTGCGCCGTTCGGGATATACGAAGGCTGAGGGCCACCATAGATCGGCGTCGTGGTACTGCCCCAGGTCGGACCGCCGCTCAAGGTCGCCGTCACGACGATGCCGCTGGGCGTGGTGCCGCGTATCTGGGTGGCGCTGATCGTGGTCCACGAGGTCGGCATTTCCGAACCGACCGGGGTCGCAAACGCGGAGATCATGCCTGCCAGATAGATCGACACGACCGCGAAGAAAAACCGGGCCGGCGCAAGCGCGCACATGCCGGCCCACTGCGTCAGGCATCGACGCATTCCCGATAAGGCAGGGGCAAACGCCGGGCGCGATACGCCTCGTGCGCGACCGCCCTCGGCTTGAGCGATGACAGGCGAGCGCGATTGGGGGTAGATCGCGGCGACCGTTGTTTCGTCGTTGTTGCCTGCCATGCGTCGGAGTGCCTGAATGGATGGAAGAACCCGGTTGCCGCGACTGCCCTGTCGCAAGGCCGCGTTCGACCTGAAAGCCATCCACGCCCCTATCGAGGAAGTAGAAAATTGCCTGGCAAAGCGGACAGGCCGCAGCCAGCCGATTCACCGGGGATTCACCCTGGAGACAAGCCTCGTGCCTCACGGCACATTCGAATCGCCGCAGGATTGCGGTTCCGCAGGTCCGCGCTCGCTACGGTCGGCCGACCCGCAGGCGCCCAAACGCACAGAGCCCGGAATTCCGGGCTCTGTGCGTTTGGGCGCCTGCGTCGAAGGGCCGCGAGATGGCAACCGACCGATCAGGTCGCCGCAGTGACGTCGGCTTCGTTGCGGCGGCGCGACGGCCACAGCATGGTGATCAAGGTGATGCCGCCGAGCAGCCAGCTGTAGTGCACGTTGCCGACCAAAGCCAGCGGCGAGACCTGGCTCAAGGATGCGGCGAGCAAGATCTGCGCGCCGTACGGCAACACGCCCTGGGTCACGCAGGCAAAGATGTCGAGCACGCTCGCCGCGCGCGCCGGCGGTACGCCGTGCTGTTGGGCGACGTCGCGGGCGAGGCCGCCGCTGATCAGGATCGCGACCGTGTTGTTGGCGGTGAACACGTCGCTGGTCGCCGACAGCGCGGCGATGCTGATCTCGCCGGCGCGGCGGCTGCGATGGCCGCGCGCGAACTTGCCGATCACCTGCGCCAGCCAGGCCAGGCCGCCGGCGGCTTTCATCAACGCGCCCAGGCCGCCGACCAGCAACGACAGCAAGGTGATTTCAACCATGCTCTCGAAGCCGTCCCAGATGTGCGCGGTATAGGCGGCGAAGCCGAAGTCTTCGGCCAGGAATACGCCGAACAGACCGGCGATGACCAGGCCGATGCTGAGCACGATGATCACGTCGACGCCGGCGATGGCCAGGCCCAGCACCACCAGGTACGGCAGGATCAGCCACGGCGACACCGCATCGGGCGTGGTCACCGGCGCGGTTTCGCCGAGGAAGCCGAGCAGCACCAGGGTGCCGATCGCCGCCGGCAGCGCCAGCTTGAAGTTCTCGCGGAATTTCTCCCGCATCGTGCAGCCCTGGGTGCGGCTGGCGACGATCGCGGTGTCGGAAATCACCGACAGGTTGTCGCCGAAGGTCGCACCGCCGATCACCGCGCCGAGCACCAGCGCGCGATCCAGGCCGGAGGCGTCGGACACGCCGAGCGCGATCGGCGCGACCGCGGCGATCGTGCCCATCGAGGTGCCGAGCGACAGCGAAATGAAACCGGCGACCACGAACAGCGCCGGCAACAGCAGAGCCGGATGCACGTTGCCGACGCCGAGCGCGACGATCGCATCGACCGCGCCGATCGCCTTGGACACTTCGACGAAGCCGCCGGCGAGCAGGAAGATCAGGCACATCAGCACGACGTTGTGATCGCCCATGCCCGACAGCAGGGTCTCCAGCGGCTTGATCCCGCGGCGCCAGGCGATCAACGCCGCCAGCGCCAGCGCCGGCAGGATCGCGACCGGCGCATGCAGCTGGTAGAAGCCCATGGCGTCGCCGTGCGAGGTGAAATACAGCCCGGCCCCGAAGAACAGGGCCAGGAACACCAGCAGCGGCGTCAGCGCCCAGGCACTGGGGGACAGCGGAGCGCCGGGGCGGAGCGGTTGATTCATCGCTTCATCCGAATGGATTAGAAAACCTGGCGATTTTGCAGCGCAGCATCACGGATGTCGAGTGCTCGCGGTGGAATGCTGTGTCGGGGCCATGCTAGCGGGGATGCCGGGGGCCTGGCTTGCTCTTACCCGCTCTCCCGCAGGCACCCTGCGCTCACCCCGGCGCTCTCCTGCAAGCAGGAGAGGGAGAACAGCCCACGGAGGCTTCGTTCGCCGCGCTAATCCTGCGCTCCTGCACTGCGCTTGCCTTCTCCCGCTCGCGGGAGAAGGTGCCCGCAGGGCGGATGAGGGCGCCCCAAACGAAACGGGGCGCCCGAAGGCGCCCCGTTGGGTCTTGCGACGACCGGAGGCTCAGG
The DNA here is from genome assembly GCF_052078695.1 of Lysobacter sp. CA196. NCBI lineage: Bacteria > Pseudomonadati > Pseudomonadota > Gammaproteobacteria > Lysobacterales > Lysobacteraceae > Lysobacter > Lysobacter sp. CA196. Next base: position 30,444 of record NZ_JBQJIN010000018.1, read on the forward strand.
CCGCGATGCGGCTCGCGATGGCCTTGGCGAACGACATCGTGTTGCCTTCGCCACCGAGGTCCGGGGTCAAGGAATCCTTGGCCTCGAGCGTGGCGATGATCGCCTCGCGCAGCGCGGTCGCCTTTTCCGGCTGGCCGAGGTGGTCGAGCATCTGCGCCGCGCCCAGCAGCAGGGCGCAGGGGTTGGCGATGCCTTTGCCGGCGATGTCCGGCGCCGAGCCGTGCACGGCTTCGAAGATCGCCGCGTCGGTGCCGATGTTGGCGCCCGGCGCGAGGCCGAGGCCGCCCACCAGACCGGCGCACAGGTCGGAGATGATGTCGCCGAACAGGTTGGTGGTGACGATGATGTCGAACTGCTCCGGACGCATCACCAACTGCATGCAGGTGTTGTCGACGATCATCTCGTTGCACTGGATGTCCGGATACTGCTGCGCCACTTCGCGCGCGGTCTTCAGGAACAGGCCCGAGGTCGACTTGAGGATGTTGGCCTTGTGCACGACCGTGACCTTCTTGCGGCCGGTGCGGCGCGCCAGGTCGAAGGCGTAGCGCACGATGCGATCGGAGCCGCGACGGGTGATCTTCTGGGTCAGCATCGCGGTCTCGCCGTCTTCCGACAGCGACTGGCCTTCGCCGATGTAGGCGCCTTCGGTGTTCTCGCGCACCGTGATCAGGTCCACGCCCGAGGGGAAACGCGACTTGGTGTTCGGGAACGACTTGGCCGGACGCACGTTGGCGTACAGGTCGAAGCGCTTGCGCAGCTCGACGTTGATCGAGCTGAAGCCCTCGCCGACCGGCGTGGTCAGCGGGCTCTTGAGGGCGATGCGGTTCTTGCGGATCGAGTCCATCGTCGCCGCCGGCAGCAGCTCGCCGTGCTTTTCCAGCGCGACCAGGCCGGCATCGGCGAATTCGTAGGACAGGCCCAGGTTCATCGTGTCGAGCACGTGCAGGGTGGCGTCCATGATCTCGGGGCCGATGCCGTCGCCACGGATGACCGTAATGGTTTGCGTCATGAGAATTTCCAGCTGTAGGGCGCGGCGCAAGCGGCGCGGCGCACGAGGTGTGAGCCCCGTAATTATGCCGGAAGCGGCTCCCCGCTGCATTCGGGGGAGTATTGGACCTTGGTCGGTGGCGGCGAGCGGCCCGATTCGGTGTGGCCGGCGGCACGACTCGGCGCAACGTTCCCGCGTTCAGCTACCGCCGCCCTGCCCCCTGGCCCCTTAGGGTAGGAGCGGCGCAAGCCGCGACCAACCGAAGAGGTGTACGCAAGCGCAGTTCCCCGAAGCCCAAAGCCCCGAGCGCTGTATACGAAAGACGGCCGCCGCCATCGCTGTGGTCGACCGCATGCCTCGTCCCAACGTCAGTCGCGGCTCACGCCGCTCCTACAGGGACAGCAACACCGATCAAGCGTGGTCGTGACCGGCCGGCGCCGCCGCTTCGCCCTGTTCGAGCTTGTCGAGGAAGTCGACCGCGCGGCGTAGGTGCGGGATCACGATCGAGCCGCCGACCACCAACCCGACCGAGAACGCTTCGAACATCTCGTCGCGATTGACCCCGGCTTGCTTGCACTGGGCGACGTGATAGCTGATGCAGTCGTCGCAACGCAGCACCATCGACGCGACCAGGCCGAGCAGTTCCTTGGTCTTCAGATCGAGCGCGCCGGGTTGGTAGGTCTGCGTGTCCAGGGCGAAGAAACGCCGCACGACCTGGTTCGGTTCGGCCAGGATGCGTTCGTTCATGCGCTTGCGGAAGGCAGTGAACTCGGCCACTCGGTCGCTTTCGCTGGGGGCGGCGGTGTCGTCGGTACGATCGTTACTCACACGAGCTCCTTCAAGGATGGGGTACGCGCTTGCCGTCCATGGCGATACTTTTCGGCTGCGGATCGTCCGGCCCGGCCATCCTTGGCCGGGCGTTCGCGATCGCAAGCGGCAGTGCCGCTTAAGCGCGCCCGCTCACCCCCGCGAGCAAGGGCTCCAGGCCGCCGGCGCGATGCAGGGCGATCATGTCGTCGTAGCCGCCGACGTGGGTCTGCCCGATGAAGATCTGCGGCACGCTGGTGCGCTTGGTCAGCGCCATCATCTTCTCGCGCTCGACCGGGTCCAGGTCGATGCGGACCTCGGTCCACTCCTGGCCCTTGCTCTTGAGGAAATTCTTCGCGGCGACGCAATACGGGCAAATCGCGGTGGTATAGATCACGATCGACGGCGGTTGGGGGGCGGTGTCGCTCAAAACGGTTCTCCTGCCTGAACTCTGGGGTGGTCCTGCGGTCGAATATGGATACGGCAGCGTGGAGTTTAAAGTTCGTCGATGGAACGCAGTCCCGTGCCGCCCAATACGCCAGCGTCGGGTTCAGCGCTCGACAACCTTGCCGCCCCATGGTCCCGGGGCGACCCCGAATGCGCCGATCGGGCGTTGAACCCTTGAGTTAACGACGCATTCACGCCGTCCCGCCGCCCGGGCGGCATCCTGCCATGCATCCGCCGCGAATGCCCCGCCCCCCGCTTCGTAACCCGCCGTCCGCAACCCGTCTTCCGCCCGCCTTCATCCGCCTGCCTTCATCCGCCTGGTTTCGAGGACTCACCGCTTGCGCCGCATCGCCCTGCTCACCGCCGCTGTCACCCTCGCCCTCGGCAGCGTCTGCGCGAGCGCGCAGGAATCCAAGCTGCCCGACATCGGCTCCTCGGCGGCGGAACTGCTGACGCCGGCCAAGCAACGCCAGTACGGCGCGATGATGCTGGCGCAGTTGCGCCACTACGACTATCTGCTCGAAGACCCGCTGATCGACAGCTGGCTCGACACCCTCGGCACCCGCCTCGCCGCCAACAGCGACAAGCCGACCCAGCCTTTCACCTTCTTCATGCTGCGCGAGCGCCAGATCAACGCCTTCGCCACTCTCGGCGGCTACATCGGCGTCAACTCCGGCCTGGTGCTGACCGCCGAACGCGAGGACGAGGTCGCCGCGGTGATCTCGCACGAAGTCGCCCACGTCACCCAGCAACACGTGCTGCGCGGGGTCGAGCGCGCCCAGCGCGATCAGTTGCCGATCCTGCTGGCGATGCTCGGCGCGATCGTCGCCGCGCAAAGCGCCGGCTCCAACTCGACCGACGACGCGACCATGGCCGCGATCACCTCGGGCCTGGGCCTGATGCAGCAGCGCCAGATCAACTACACCCGCTCCAACGAATCCGAGGCCGACCGCATCGGCATCCAGACCTTGTCGCGCAGTCACTACGACCCGACCGCGATGGCCGACTTCTTCGCCCGCATGCAGGTGGTGTCGCGCAGCAACGCCGCCAACTGGTACGGCGAGACACCCGACTATCTGATGACTCACCCGGTCACCACCACGCGCATCGGCGAAGCCAAGGAGCGCGCCGAACAGATCGCCGGCAAGAACAGCCTGACCGCGGTGACCTCGACACCGAACGCGACCCGGGTCGAACGCATCCCCAAGGCGCCGTTCACCCTGCCCGACAACGCCAGCGGCACCGACAACCCCTTGCTGCCGAGCGGGCTGAAGCTGCTCGACCAGTCGCTGACCTCGGGCAGCACCGGCGTGTTCGAATTCGCCCGCGAACGCCTGCGCGTGCTCAGCGCGGTCTCGCCGCGCGAAGCGGTGCGCGAGTACGAGCGCCTCGGCGGCGACAGCGACGCCCGCCGCTACGGCATGGCCCTGGCGCGGATGCGCGCCAACCAGCCCGGCGCGGCGGTGCCGGCGCTGACCGAATTGCTGCAGAAGCACCCCGGCCAGGTCTGGCTGACCCTGGCGCTGGCCGAGGCCGAGTCCCAGACCGGCAAGACCGCCGCCGCCGACGCCCGCTTCGAGGCCTTGTTGCGCCAGACCCCGAACAATCGCGCGATCGCCCTGGGCTATGCCAAGGTCCTGACCGACCGCAACACCCCGGCCGCCGGCCAGCGCGCCCAGGCGGTGCTGAGGCCGCTGTTCGGCCAGGGCGGCGACGACCCGTTGCTGCAACAGTTGTTCGCCCGCGCCTGCGAAATCGCCGGCGACTCGATCCGGGCCGGCGAGGCCTATGCCGAGGCCGCTTATCTGCGCGGCCGTCCGGAACAGGCGCTGGTCCAGCTGAACACGCTCAAGCGCAATCCGGACCTGGACTATTACGCCCGCGCCCGGATCGAGGCCCGCATCGCCGCGATCACCCCGACCGTGCTGGAACTCAAGCGCCAGGGCGTGCGCGATGAGGATCTGAAGCGGCGCTAGGGCGGGCTGCTGGGTCTGTGACAACGGCAAGAGCAAATCCCCCGCGCCGACAGTCGAGAACAGGCTTCGGGCCCTTCCGGGGCGCCGCCCCCTTTGTCAAAGGGGGCTAATTTCAGGGCCAGCCCGGACCGACTTCCGACCGCCATGGGCGTCGCCCCAGAGGCGGTGAACTCAGTGCCGCGCTGGGGATTTGGCCGGTCAGGCCGCCGCCCGCTTTGCCGAAGACAGCGAGTTTCAGTCCGCGCCGAAGGGCCGAGATCTCGGGGCGGCGCCGCCACGCCGCCGCCATCGCAGCGCCACGGCTCCGTCGCCGGGCCGCCATCTGCGGGGCGTCGATTTGCCGCTTGCCATCGCGATGTCATCTGAACGCCAAACTCCAGCGTCGTGCATTACGACGGTAACAGCGGCGAAAGCGCCGTCATTCCGAGCTAAGCGCCGTCCCGCCGGGAGATCGCGAAAACGTGCCCGGGAAGCGCGCCGCATCACAAAGCCGGCAATGCCGCCGGGGCCTTGTCATGGAGTAGTCATAAAACGGTAGTGTACTGGCGCCGTTTCAAGGACGAGCCCCCCGCCCTCCCCCTCGGTGACCGTGTGCAGAAGCGCATCCTGATAGTCGAAGACGAACCCGCCATCCGCGACATGGTGTCCTTTGCCCTGCGCAAGGGCGAATACGACCCTGTCCACGCCGGCGATGCCCGCGAGGCGCAAGCGGCGATCGCCGACCGCGTGCCCGACCTGATCCTGCTCGACTGGATGCTCCCGGGCACCAGCGGCCTGGAACTGGCCCGGCGCTGGCGCAAGGAATCGCTGACCCGCGAGATCCCGATCATCATGCTGACCGCGCGCGGCGAAGAGAATGACCGCGTCGGCGGCCTCGAAGCCGGGGTCGACGATTACGTGGTCAAACCCTTTTCGGCGCGCGAACTGCTGGCCCGCATCCGTGCGGTGCTGCGCCGCTCGCGCGAGGACGACGAGGACGGCAGCGTCGGCGTCGGTCCGCTGCGCATCGACGGCGCCGCCCACCGCGTGTTCGCCCACGGCGAAGGCGGCGACCAGCCGGTGCAGATCGGCCCGACCGAGTACCGATTGCTGCATTTCTTCATGACCCACCCCGAACGCGTGTACTCGCGCACCCAATTGCTCGATCACGTCTGGGGCGGCAGCGTCTATGTCGAGGAGCGCACCGTCGACGTGCACATCCGCCGCCTGCGCAAGACCCTCGAGCCGCATCACCTCGACGGCATGGTCCAGACCGTACGCGGCGCGGGGTATCGTTTTTCCGCCTCGCTCGCCGCGTAAGCTGGAGGTATGCCTCCCCGCGCACGCTCCGCCTGGTTCCGCACCCTCGGTCAGCTCGCCCTGATCCTGGTCGGCGCCGCCGTGCTCGGGGTGCTGATCGGCTATCCCTGGCCGGTCGTCACCTTCGCCGCGCTCGGCGTGGTCGCCTGGCATTACTGGCGGCTGCGCCGGGTGCTGATCCGCCTGACCGCGCGCCAGCGCCTCACCCCGCCGCTCGGCGAAGGCATCTGGAACGAACTCGACCGCCTGCTGCACCGCAGCCAGGCCGAAATGCGCGGGCGCAAACGCCGCCTGATCGAGATGCTGCGCGCCTATCGCGCCGCCGCGGCAGCGATGCCCGACGCGATCGTCGTGGTCGAACGCAACAGCCAGCGCATCCAGTGGTTCAACGAAGCCGCCAACGGCCTGTTCGGCCTGCGCTATCCGCGCGATATCGGTGCGCCGGTGGTGCAACGCCTGCAGCCGTTGCAGCTTGCGCATTGGCTGGCCTCGGGCCGCAACGCCGAGCCGCTCGAAGCGGCCTCGCCGTGGAACCCGGCGATCACCCTGAGCCTGCGCCTGATCCCGTACTCGGAAAACCTCTGGCTGCTGGTCGCGCGCGACGTCAGCCGCCTGCTGCAACTCGAACAGATGCGCCGCGACTTCGTCGCCAACGTCTCGCACGAACTGCGCACGCCGCTGACCGTGGTGCACGGCTATCTGGACTTACTCGACCCGGAAGAACACCCCGACTGGGCGCCGATGCTGGCCGAGATGCAGCGCCAGTCCCAGCGCATGACCCAATTGGTCGAAGACCTGCTGACCCTGTCGCGGCTGGAATCGCAGGACAGCCTGCCGGCCGCGGAAATCGTCGCGATGGCCTCGATGCTGTCCACGCTCAAGCGCGAAGCCAATGCGCTGAGCCAGGGCCGGCACGAGATCGCGATGGACGATCTGGCCGGGGTCGACCTGTTCGGTTCCAACAAGGAACTGCACAGCGCGTTCTCCAACCTGGTCAGCAATGCGATCCGCTACACCCCGGCCGGCGGCACCATCCGCATCCGCTTCCGCCCGGAAAGCACCGGCATCGCCAGCGGCGCCGTACTGGAAGTGGTCGACAGCGGCTACGGCATCCCGGCCGCGCACCTGCCGCGCATCACCGAGCGTTTCTACCGCGTCTCGACCAGCCGCTCGCGCGAAAGCGGCGGCACCGGCCTGGGCCTGTCGATCGTCAAGCACGTGCTGCACCTGCACCAGGCCCGGCTGGAGATCGCCAGCGAAGTCGGGCGCGGCAGCACGTTCGCCTGCCACTTCGGCGTCGACCGCATCCGCCGCCGCGACGCCTATAACGATGCATTCGCCGATACTCTCCCCGACGTACTGCCTTAGGAAATCTGCAGCAGCGCCATGAATGCGATGACGGAAACCCCGCTCGACACCGATCCGCTGCGCGACAGCGCCCTGTACTTCAACCGCGAACTGTCCCAGCTGGACTTCAATTTCCGCGTCCTGGCGCAAGCGCAGGACGCGCAGGTGCCGTTGCTGGAGCGCCTGAAGTATCTGTGCATCTCCTGCACCAACCTCGACGAATTCTTCGAGATCCGCGCCGGCACCATGCGTCATGCCCAGGACCTCGGCCTGGCGCCGGGCCCCGACGGCCTGGCGCCCGCCACGGTGCTCGCGCGCATCCACGACCGCGCCGCCGAACTGGTCAAGTCGCAATACGAATGCTGGAACGATGTGCTGCGCCCGGCGCTCAGCGATGCCGGGGTGCGCGTGCTCGGGCGCAACTCCTGGAATGCGCGCCAGACCCGCTGGCTGCGCGCCTACTTCCGCGACGAGATCATGCCGGTGCTGTCGCCGCTCGGGCTGGACCCGGCGCACCCGTTCCCGAAGATCCTCAACAAGTCGCTCAACATCGTCGTCGTGCTGAAGGGCAAGGACGCGTTCGGCCGCGCCGGCAACCTGGCCATCGTGCGCGCACCGCGCTCGCTGCCGCGCATCATCCAACTGCCCGAAAACGTCTCCGGCGGCAAGCACGACTTCGTGTTCCTGTCCTCGGTGCTGTCGACCTTCGTCGACGAGCTGTTCCCGGGCATGGAGGTCAAGGGCGCCTATCAATTCCGCGTGACCCGCAATTCCGAACTGCTGGTCGACGAGGAAGAAGTCGACAACATCGCCCTGGCCCTGCGCGACGAACTGATCGGCCGCGGCTACCTGCGCGCGGTGCGGCTGGAGATCGCCGAGCAGTGCCCGAAGCCGATCGTGCGCACCCTGCTGGAGAATTTCGACCTGCCCGAAAATGCGGTCTACCGCATCAACGGCCCGGTCAACCTCAACCGGGTGATCCAGGTGTACGACCTGGTCCACCGCCCCGAGCTGAAGTTCCCGGCTTACCAGCAGCGCGTGCTGCCGGGCGTGGACAGCATGTTCGACACCGTCGCCGACGGCGACGTGCTGCTGCACCACCCCTTCGATGCGTTCTCGCCGGTGCTGGAGCTGATTCGCCAGGCCGCCGAAGACCCGCACGTGTTGGCGATCAAGCAGACCCTGTACCGCGCCGGCAAGGATTCGCCGATCGTCGAGCAACTGGTCCAGGCCGCGCGCAACGGCAAGGACGTGACCGTGGTGGTCGAGCTGCGCGCGCGCTTCGACGAGGAAGCCAATCTCGGCCTCGCCGACCGCCTGCAGGAGGCCGGGGTGCAGGTCGTGTACGGTGTGGTCGGCTACAAGACCCACGCCAAGATGCTGCTGATCGTGCGTCGCGAGGGCCGTAAGCTGCGCCGCTACGTGCACCTGGGCACCGGCAATTACCACAGCGGCACCGCACGCGCCTACACCGACTTCGGCCTGATCACCGCCGATCCCGACATCGGCAACGACGTCCACCTGATCTTCCAGCAGCTGTCCGGGCTGGCGCCGTCGCTCAAGCTCAAGTGCCTGCTGCAGTCGCCGTTCACCCTCCACGCCGGCGTGCTCAAGCGCATCGACCGCGAAACCAAGCACGCCCGCGCCGGCAAACCGGCGCGCATCGTCGCCAAGATGAACGCCTTGAACGAACCGCAGGTGATCCGCGCGCTGTACCAGGCCTCGCAGGCCGGCGTGCAGATCGAGCTGATCGTGCGCGGCGCCTGCACCCTGCGTCCGGGCGTCGAAGGCATCTCCAACAACATCCGCGTGCGCTCGATCGTCGGCCGCTTCCTCGAGCACCATCGCGTCTACTGGTTCGCCAACGACGGTGCCCCGGACCTGTTCTGCTCCAGCGCCGACTGGCTCGAACGCAACCTGCTGCGCCGGGTCGAGACCGGTTTTCCGATCCTCGACCACGACCTGCGCGGCCGTGTTTTCGACGAGGCGCTGTCGAATTACCTCGCCGACAACCTCAACGCCTGGGAGCTGCAATCCGACGGTCGATATCTGCGTGTGGTGCCCGAGGAAGGCGCGATGCCCCACTCGGCACAGGCGACCCTGTTGGCCAAGTTGTGCGGATAAACGAAAATCCCGCACATGAACAATATTTTCCCGACCACCCGCCTGCCGCTCCAGGACGGCGACCTGCTCGCCGCCGTCGACCTGGGGTCGAACAGTTTCCACATGGTGGTCGCCCGCTACGTGCTCGGGCAGCTGCGCACCGTCGACCGGCTGCGCGAGACGGTACGCCTGGCCGAAGGCCTGGACCGCAAGGGCGGCCTCGCCCCTGAGGTTCGCCAGCGCGCCCTGGACTGCCTGTCGCGTTTCGGCCAGCGCATCCGCGACGTGCCGCCGCAACGCGTGCGCGCCCTCGCCACCAACACCGTGCGCCGGCTCGCCGCCCCGCAGGCCTTCCTGATGCCGGCCGAATCCGCGCTCGGCCACGCCATCGAAGTCGTGTCCGGCCGCGAAGAGGCCCGCCTGATCTACCTCGGCGTCGCCCACGCGCAGCCGTCCAAGCCCGGCGAACGCCGCCTGGTCATCGACATCGGCGGCGGCTCGACCGAATGCATCATCGGCAGCGGCTTCGAGGCGATCGAACGCGAAAGCCTGCAAGTCGGCTGCGTCGCCACCACCCGCCGCTTCTTCGAGAGCGGCAAGCTGTCGAAGAAGAAATGGCGCGATGCGCTGACCGAGGTCTCGGCCGAGTTCCAGCAATTCGCCGGTACCTACCGCTCGCTGGGCTGGCACGAGGCCCTGGGCGCGTCCGGCACCAACAAGGCCATCGGCGAGATCTGCGCGGCGATGAAACTGACCAAGGGTGCGGTGATCGCCGACGCCCTGCCGCACTTGCGCGACCGCCTGCTCGAGGCCGACCGCATCGACGAGATCGACCTGCCCGGCCTGTCGGCCGACCGCCGCCCGATCATCGCCGGCGGCATCCTGATCCTGGAAGCCGCGTTCAACGTGCTCGGTCTGCAGCGCATGGCGATCAGCAAGGCGGCGATGCGCGAAGGCGTGCTCTACGACATGCTCGGCCGCGGCGGCGCCGACGACCCGCGCGATGCCGCGGTCAAGGCCATGGTTAACCGCTACGGCATCGACGAGCAGCAGTCCGCGCGCGTCGAAGCGACCCTGCTGCGTCTGTTCGACCAGGTCGCCGAAAGCTGGCGCCTGGACGCCGACGACCGCCTGATGCTGCAGCGCGCCACACGCCTGCACGAACTCGGCCTGGCCATCGCCCACAGCCAATACCACGTGCACAGCTCCTACGTCATCGAGAACTCCGACATCTCCGGTTTCTCGCGCCAGCAGCAGCAATTCCTCGCCGCCCTCGTACGCACCCACCGCCGCGGCATCCCCAAGTCCGCCTTCGACGCTCTGCCCGACCGCCTGCTGTCGGCGGTGCGCCGCAGCTCGGCCCTGTTGCGCCTGGCGGTGCTGCTGCATCGCGCCCACGAATCCGATCCGATTCCCCAGCTCGACGCCCATGGCGACGGCAACACCCTGACCCTGACCGTCTCGCGTCGCTGGCTCGAATCCCGGCCGCTGATCCACGCCGACCTCGAAGGCGAGCCGCAGGATATGGCGGGGTTGGGGATTTCGTTGAAGTTGTTGGCGGCTTGAGGGGGTCGCGCGGCAGCGTAGCTGCGCTGTCGCCTTGCTGCTCCTATGACGCTGCCGCTCCCAGTCGCTTGCGTACCAGGGGTAGGAGCGGCGCGAGCCGCGACCAAGGGCCGCGCAAAGGCGACAACGCCGATGTCCATCATCGAAGCGGCGTACTTCCGCGGGGGTAGGAGCGGCACAAGCCGCGACCGCGCCGTAACGGGCTTGCGACGCATGGCTCACGCAAGATCTAGATCTAGATCAAACGCCAAAAGCTTCCGCCACTAAAGCGGCGGGTTACTTTCTTTTGTCTAAAGCAACAAAAGAAAGATAACCAAAGAAAAATGCTTCTCTTTGGATCACAAGCCCGCGCGCTCGTTGCCGACGCAGAGATTTTTCATACGGGACCTCCCTGTCCCGATGAAAAACGGCCTGCATCCCTGCAGGCCGCCCTTCGGGTCTTCGATGGCCTTCGCGAGTGCGAAGCGGCGCACGGCAACCTCAATGGCATAGCAACAGCAAGTCGTCGGAAATCGCAACCTCAACGGTTCGATCACGGTTGGAGCGGCGTTAGCCGCGACCACGGGACACGCAGAGACTGCATCGCCGCCGCCAATGATCGAGGCGGCGTCCCATCGCAGGGTAGGAGCGGCGCGAGCCGCGACCGTGAATTTCGGGCGGCGATGATCCGCAGATAGCGTCGGCCTAGCTGCCTTGACGTCAGCCTTGGCTCTGGCTTTGGCTTTGGCTTTGGCTTTGGCTTGGCGCGGCTATGAACTGGCGAGATCGTTGTAGACCCGGAGGGCGGCGCGCAGGGATGCGCGCCGTTTTTCATCGGGACAGGGATGTCCCGTATGAAAAATCCCCGCGGATGCACTGATCGTGCGGGCCCTTGACTCAAAGAGAAGCATTTTTCTTTGGTTACCTTTCTTTTGTTGCTTTAGACAAAAGAAAGTAACCCGCCGCTTTAGTGGCGGAAGCTTTTGGCGTTTGATCTTGATCTTGCTTGAGCGTCGCGCCGCAAGATCGAAACGGCGCGGTCGCGGCTTGCGCCGCTCCTACCCTGCGACAGTACGCCGCCCCGATCATTGGCGACGGCGTAAGTTTCTCTGCGCATCCCGCGGTCGCGGCTCACGTCGCTCCTACATAGGCGCCACGCAAGAAACGAACACAAAGCAGAGCCCCTCACCCCGCCGACCGCTGCGCCGCCTCGACCCGCAATTGCTTCGCCCTCACCAACACCGGCGGCGGGGTGATCTCCTCGGGAATGCGGAAGATCCCGATGCGCCGCAGCCACAGGCCGGGCCCGCGCGCCGAGGTCAGCGCCACCACCGGGATCGACACCAGCAGGCCGATGATCACCGGCGACATCCACGCCGCCAGCGGCGGCGACACCACATAGGCCATCGAGCCGATCAGCAGACCGAACAAGGTCAGGCCGCCGTAGCTGCGGATCAGCCCCGACAACGGCAGGCTGCCGTCGTCGCGACGCTGCGATTCCCAGCCCGAGTCCTTGCCCGACAACACCTCGGCGACGCCGCGCGACTGCACGTACATGGTGATCGGCGCCATCAACGCCGCCAGCAGGGTCTCCAGGATCATGCTGAAGAACGCACGGATCGCGCCGCCGCAGCCGCGCCGGGTGTTGCCGTCAAGCAACATGGTGATGAAACCCATCACTTTCGGCGTCAGCAATACCGCCATCGTCGCCACGAACACCCACAGCGCCCGCTCGGGGTCCTGGTCGCGCCAGTACGCGCTCGGCGAAAAGCCCGGCAGGCGCGCGCTTTCCCAATTGAAGAAGCCGGCCTTGTCGAGCGGAATCGCCAGGCCGATCAACATCATCACCGCCCACATCGGCGCGGTGAAGTAATGGCCGATGCCCATCAGCAGGTGCATGCGGCTGATCCAGTGCAGGCCCTTGGCCGGCAACACCGCGGTGTGCTGCAGGTTGCCCTGGCACCAGCGGCGGTCGCGCACCAGCATGTCGGTCAACGAGGGCGGGCCTTCCTCGTAGCTGCCGATCAGGCCCGGCAGCATATGCAGGGCCCAGCCGCCGCGACGCATCAGCGCCGCCTCGACGAAGTCGTGGCTCAACACCGTGCCGCCGAACGGCTTGCGGCCGCGCAGCTCCGGCAGGCCGGCGTGCTCGGCGAAGGCGCGAGTGCGGATGATGGCGTTGTGGCCCCAGTAGTTGCTCTCGGCGCCATGCCACCAGGCGATGCCGTAGGCGATCACCGGGCCGTATACGCGGCCGGCGAACTGCTGCATGCGCGCGAACAGGGTCTGGCCGTTGACGATCATCGGCAGGGTCTGGATCAGCGCCACGTCGGGATGGCGTTCCATCGCGCTCGACAGTTTCACGATGACCTCGCCGGTCATCAGGCTGTCGGCGTCGAGGATCAGCATCTGCGGATAGGCCGCGCCGAAGCGGCGCACCCACTCGGCGATATTGCCGGCCTTGCGTTCGGCGTTGTTCTTGCGCCGGCGATAGAAAATACGCTGCTGGCCGCCGGTGCGTTCGCGCAACGAATGGAAGGCGCGGATCTCGGCCTGGCGGATCGGTTCCTTGGTGGTGTCGCTGAGGATGAAGAAATCGAAGCGGTCGAGTTGGCCGGTGGCGGCCACCGATTCGTAGATCGCCTGCAAACCGGCCATCAGCCGCTCGGGGTCTTCGTTATAGGTCGGCACCAGCAAGGCAGTGCGCTGGCCCAGCGCCGGCAATTCGCCGCCCTGTTTCAAGCCCAGGCGCCAGCGCCGCCGCGACAGAATCAGGGCGAACCCGGCCAGCGAGCTGGTGAAAGCCAATGCGATCCAGGCGAACAAGGCCACGAACAGCAACAGCAGCACGCTTTCGAGCAGGTTCAATCCGCCGACGTAGAGCACGCGCAGGATGTGGTAAGCCGCTACCAGGGTCAGCAGCGCGGCGCCGCCGATCACGTACAGGCGGCGCAGGGCCATGCCCTTCGGCTCGCTCGGCAAGGTGTTGCCGGAACGTTCGCCGCTGCTCAGCGACTGCACCGGCATCGCCAGCGGCGATTCCGGGGGCAGCGCTTCGAACGGCACGGAGAGGGGTCGTTGCGGGGGAGCGACGGTTGAGTTCATGCAGTCCAACGATAAAGCCAGGTTTCGGAAAGGGGGCCGTCGCCGTCTTCGAGCACCGCGCGCAACTCGACCGAGCGGGCAGTGCCCGGTTCGAGTTCGAACGACATTCGCCAGCCGCCGGTGCCGGTGTTGGGATGGGCGATCGCATTGACGATGCGCCCGGCCGAGGCCCAGACCACTGCGCGCGGCTTGGCGTCGGCGGCGAGCTGGGCCAGGCGCCCGCCGTCGAGGTCGATGACGATCCGCCGCGCCGCGCCGTTGCCGGCGCCGATGCGGGTACGGCTCACCGTCGCCTGCGCCGGCTTCCAGGCGTGTTTCGCACACCAGTGCAGGCGGTAGGCGTAGCGGTGTTCGCGCCCGGCCGCGAGCGGCGCGCGCGGCCGCCAGAAGGCGACGATGTTGTCGTGGTATTCGTCGCCGGTCGGGATCTCGATCAGGTGCACCGCGCCCTCGCCCCAGTCGCCGACCGGCTCGACCCACAGGCTCGGGCGGCGCTCGTAATGCGCCTCGCTGTCGGCGTAATCGGCGAAGCCGCGCTTGCGCTGCATCAGGCCGAACGCGCGCGGGCGACGGTCCTGGAAGGCGCTTTCCTGCAAGGTCTTCGGATTGCGCAAGGGGCGCCAAATCTGTTCGCCAGCGCCGTTGTGCAGGGCCAGACCATCGGAGTCGTGCACCGCCGGGCGGAAGTCGTCGACGCCGACCCGGTCGGTGGCGTCGAAGTGGTACATGCTGGTCAGCGGCGCGATGCCGACCCGGTCGAGGGCGACGCGCGGGTAGAGGCGCAACTGCGTGTCGAACACCGTTTCGGTGCCGGGCGTGATCGCGAAGCGCATCGCCCCGGCCACGCTCGGGCTGTCCATCAGCGCGTGCACGACGATCTGCTTGGCGCCGGCGGTGGGCTGCTCGATCCAGAAGCCGGTGAACACTGGGAACTCTTCGCTGTTGCCGGCGCCGGTGTTCAGCGCCAGGCCGCGCGCCGACAGTCCGTACAGCAGGTCCTTGGCGACCGCGCGGAAATAGCTCGCACCGAGGAAGGCGCAGACCTCGTCGAAGTAATCGCCGTGGTTGATCGGCGCGTGCACGCGGAAGCCGGCGAAACCCAGGTCGTCCTGGGTCGGCTTCGGCGCGCTGCCGAAACTGAACATCTGCGGCCGGTACACCACCGGCGTGGCGATGCCGCCATGCACGCGGTGAATGTCCACCCGATGCTTGAACAAGAACGCACGATGGAAAAACTGCAACTGAAACGGCAGGCCCTCGGCTTTCCATAAGGCCTGCTTGGGGTCGAAACGAATATCGCGGAAGCTGTCGTACTTGATCCGCGCCAACGCCTCGGGCAAGTCGGCATCGGCCGGCCGATAGGGCTTGGCCGCCAGCGCGCGCGCCAGGCCCGGCACGGTGGCGGCATCGAAGGCCCGCCCGGGACCGGTCGCAGCCAGCGCCGACCACGGCAGCCCGCCCCCGGCCAGGCCGGCCAGCGGCAGGGACAGCCCGGCCTTGATCAATTCGCGTCGGTGCACACGCCACCTTCGGAGAGGGTAAACCGGGCGATTGTAGGGATCGGGTTGTTAACACTCCGGAACATGGCCGCTGCATGACGGCATTGACTCGTGGGTTTCAAGCGCCGAAGGCACGGCAAAATGCCGATTCGGTCACATGAACGCGGCCGCTGCTCCGACGTCACCGCCCTGTCATCGCCCCGCCACGGCCGGGACATGGATCGCGCCCAGGCTTGCCCAAACCGGGAGCCGCGCATGCGCTACGCGATCGTCACCGAGACCTATCCGCCGGAAATCAACGGTGTCGCCCTGACCGTGCAGGGTCTGGAGCAGGGTCTGCGTGCGCGTGGCCACGAGGTCGGGCTGGTGCGCCCGCGCCAGCACGGCGAAGCCCAGGACGGCGCCGCCCACGAATTGCTGGTCAAGGGCCTGCCGCTGCCGCGCTACCCGGGCCTGCGCTTCGGCCTGCCCTGCGTCGCACGCCTGAGCGAGGCCTGGAGCGCCCACCGCCCCGATGCGATCTACGTCGCCACCGAAGGCCCGCTCGGCTGGTCGGCGCTGCGCGCTGCGCGGCGCCTGCGCATCCCGGCGGCCACCGGCTTCCACACCCGCTTCGACGAGTACATGCGCGACTACGGCGCACCGTTCCTGGTCGGCACCGCCCTGCGCTGGATGCGCCGCTTCCATAACGGCGCCGACGCCACCCTGGTGCCCACGCGCGAACTCGCCGAGTTCCTGCGCGGCCAGGGCTTCGAGGACGTGGTGCGGCTGCCGCGCGCGGTCGACACGGTGTTGTTCGACCCCAGCCGCCGTCGCGCCGAACTGCGCCGCGAATGGGGCCTGGACGAGAACGGCCTGGCCGCGATCTACGTCGGTCGCATCGCCGCCGAAAAGAACCTCGAACTGGCCGTGCGCGCGTTCCGCTCCCTGCAGCATTTGCGCCCTGAAGCGCGCTTCGTCTGGGTCGGCGACGGCCCGGCGCGCGAGAAGCTGCAGCGCGACAACCCGGACTTCATCTTCTGCGGGCTCAAGCGCGGCGAGACCTTGGCCGAGCATTTCGCCAGCGGCGACCTGTTCCTGTTTCCGAGCCACAGCGAGACCTTCGGCAACGTCACCCTGGAAGCCATGGCCAGCGGCGTGCCCACGATCGCCTTCGATTACGGCGCCGCCCACGAACACCTGCGCGACGGCGTCCACGGCGCGGCGATCGCCGACGGCGACGACGCCGGATTCGTCGCCGCGACGGTGCGCATCGGCAGCGAGGACGCCTTGCGCGCGGGAATGTCCCGCGCAGGCCGCGAAGCGATCAGCGGCCTGCGCCCGGAACAGGTCGCGGCCGACTTCGACGCCTTGTTGCATGGCCTGGCCGATCGCAACCCGCACAACCGCACGACCCGCCGCATCAACGACGAAAGCAAACCGACCCAGGAGGTCGTATGAACCGGCTGCCGTTGCGCAAACGTTTGATCGCCGGCGAGTCCGGCTGGTGCCTGCGCGCCAATCGCCTCGGCGAACGCAGCGGTTCGCGCGCCTACTTCGCCGCGGTCAGCCGCCTCGGCGACGGCGTGTTCTGGTACGCGCTGATGGCCGCGTTGATCCTGGTCGACGGCTACGACGGCCTGCGCGCCTCGGCGCATTTGGCCGCAACCGGGGTAATCGCGTTGGCGCTGTACAAGTTGCTCAAGCGCTGGACCCGCCGCCCACGCCCGTTTGCCTCCGACCAACGCATCCACGCCTGGGTGGCGCCGCTGGACGAGTTCAGCTTCCCGTCCGGCCACACCTTGCACGCGGTCGCCTTCAGCCTGGTGGCGATGGCGCATTACCCGATGCTGACGTGGTTGCTGATCCCGTTCACCGCGAGCGTCGCCGCATCGCGCGTGGTGCTGGGCCTGCACTATCCCAGCGACGTACTGGCCGCGACGGTGATCGGATCGAGCCTGGCCGGAGTTTCGCTATGGCTGGTGCCGGGGGTTTCGTTGTTCGGTTGAGGGTGGCGACCTGATCGGTTGCATCGACAGCGACAGCGCGCTGGTCTCGCCCGTAGCCTGCGCACCAAGGGTAGGAGCGGCGCAAGCCGCGACCGCGTTCGTTCGGCGGCCGGCGCCGGTTACGGAATCATCCGACAGATGGTGCTGTCTTGCGTTGCCGTTGCCGTTGCCGTTGCCGTTGCCGTTGCCGTTGCCGTTGCCGTTGCCGTTGCCGTTGCCGTTGCCGTTGCCGTTGCCGAGATTTTGATCTACTTGGCTTTGTAGCTTTTCCGGTCAATTGAAGACCCGTAGGGCGGCCCGCATGGATGCGGGCCGTGCGCAAGCAGGCCATGGATGGCCTGTCTGGAGCATCCCTGCGTCGGCAACGATCGCGCGGGCTTGTGCCCTTGCAAGGAGAGCCCTTTTCTTTGGTTACCTTTGACCGAAGGAACTCCCTGTGGGACTTTTGGGCTTAGCAAAAGAAAGTAACCCGGCCGCGTCAGCGGGCGGAAGCTTTGCACTTGCTTGATCGAAACGCCGGAGGCCGTCAGAACGTGGTCGCGACTTGCGTCGCTCCTACTCTAGAAGCGGCGACCACGGCGCCTCAACCTCGCGCCGCTCCCGGCTGGAGCCAGGGTAGGAGCGGCGCAAGCCGCGACATCGTTGTTGCGGTCTCGCTTCGGATCGACCGAGCAAGATCAGGATCAGGATCAAACGCTAAGAATCACAGGCCCGCACGAGCGGTGCCGACGCAGGGATCTACATACGGGACCTCCCTGTCCCGATGAAAAACGGCCCGCATCCATGCGGGCCGCCCTCCGGGTCTTCTATTGCCTTCGCGAGTTCGATACGACGCACAGCAAAATCCGAAGCACAAAAGCAAAAGCTGAAGCTACTGGCTAGTGGTTAAGAGCCAAGGGCCGAGAGCGAAAACCGGACTACGGCCCCCCACCCTACCCTCCCCATCCCTCCACCCGCGCCCGCGCAATCGCCGGCGCGCCCTGCGCCATCCAATCGCGATCGTTCGCGACCTGCGCCCGCGCGCGGCTCGCTTCGAGGGCAGCGAAATCCAGGTCGGCATAGGCCCAGCGCTGGCCTGCACGGGTCTGCGCCAGGATGCCGTCGGCCGGCAGGCCCACGTCCATCGGCGCGTAGATCGCCGCCTCGCCGGTGTTGGTGTCCAGGGCCGGGCTCCACAAGGCTTCGCCGGCGGTCACCGCCTTGGCGACGAAGCTGCGGTTCTCCAACGCGCGCGCCAGGCAGCCCACCCGCACTCGGGTCGCGCCGGCTTCGGTGTCAGTGCAGCTTGGGGCCAACAACAGGCGCGCGCCGGCTTCGCATTGCGCACGCACCGGCAACGGGAATTCGATGTCGTAGCAAACTGCGATGCCGGCGCGCTGCGTACCGATCTCGAAGGTCTTGAGCGCATCGCCGGCTTCGATCACCCCGGCCTGTTTCTCGAAACCGGTCAGTTGCAGCTTGTCCTGCCACAAGCGTCCACCGTCGGGGGCGAAGGCGTCGCTGCGGTTGCGGTACCGCCCCTGCCCCAGGTCGAGCAGGAAGCTGCCGGCGACCACGTGCAGGCGCAGCTCGCGCGCGAGCAGGCCGAACAGGTCCATCCAGGCCTGGCGATAGGCCTGGATGGCGACCAGGGAGGCATGCAGGTCGCCCTGGGTCGCCGCACCGAAGGTCGCGCCGAGTTCCAGCGCCAGATATTCCGGCAGCACCGCGATCTCGGCACCGCTGGCGCGCGCTTCGCTGAGCCACTTGGCCTGCTTGTCGGCGAAATCGGCGAAGCTGCGCGGCGCGCCGATGGTGTATTTCGCGACCGCAACCCTCATTGCACGCGTTCCAGCGGACGCAACCAGAAGCTCAAGGTATGCGGGCATTCGCCGCGTCCGAGCTCCCGCCATGGCAGTGAGACCTGCAGTTCGGGGCGATGGACGTAACCGCGTTTTCTCCAGAATTCCTCGTTGCCGCGATGGAACGCCGGTTTGCGGCCGTCGGTTGCGTCGCGCTCGACCGCGCAGAACGCGGTCCAGTGGAATCCGTCGAGCCCGCGCGCGTGCGCTTGGCGTTCATCGAAGAATCGATGGCCGATGCCGCGCCCGCGGTACTCGGGCAGCAACACCGATTCACCGCAATAGAACACCTGCTCGATGTCGATCGGACCGCCTTCGAAACCGGCGCGCAGCTCGGCGGTCTCGTCGGCCATCGGTAAGCCGGTCGAAGCGCCGACGATGCGGCCGCCGTCGAAAGCCAACACCGCGATGCTGCGCCAGGACTCGCGGTAGGTCCGCAGATAGTTCGCCTCGTAGGCGACGTCGCCGTCGTAGAGATACGGCCAGCCGCGGAACACGCTCATGCGCAAGGCGGCGATGGCGTCCAGATAAGGCGTGATCTCGGCACCGCTGTAGGTGCGGACCTCGGGCATGGGAGTCTTCATGTGGGTATCTTAGTGAAGCAAGAGGCTTCAGAGTCATGTCGCGCTGAAGCGCTGGGTATTCGGCTCCGCCGAAGTAAAGCGGAGCCCGCCTTCGCGGGAACGACGGCAGGAAGCAGCGCTACGACTCCTCAATCGTCAGCCCTGCAAAAGCGGGAGCCCAGAGTCTCGACGCAAGCGTCCGAATTCCCTGTGTGATTGCAGTGTGCGCCAACCAAGGTTATCCCGATGGTAAAACAACGCGGCGGCGGGCTTGCCTGCCCGCCGCCGCGCCGCATCGCTGGCTTACGCGCCCCGCTGGGGCGGCAGGTCCGGCGGGCCACCCGCGACCGGCGCCACCGGCGTACGCAGGGCCTCGGCCTTCGGCGGATCCGGTGCGCGCTTGGGCGCCGGCCCGCCGAGCTGATACCAGTCGACCTTGCGGGTCACCATCATCAACGCCGCCAGGATCAGGAACAGCAGGCCGGCACCGAGCACCAGGGCGTTGTCTTCCGAGATCAGCAGGCCGTACAGCGCACCGTAAAGCGTGGTCAACATGGCACCGAACCCCAAGGCGCGCACCAGGCTGCGCAGAACCGCGCTCAGATAGAACACCAGCAGGCCGATGCAGGCCACGCTCGCGGCCAGATAGGCCAGGCCGAAGGCGAAGTGTTCGCTCAGGCTGACCAACAGCAGGAAGAAGATCGCCAGGGCCAGGCCGACCAGGCCGTACTGGATCGGGTGGATGCGCAGTTGCTTGATCAACTCGAACATGAAGAAACCGACGAAGGTCAGCAACACGAACAGCAGGCCGTACTTGGTCGCGCGATCGGCCTGCGAATAGACGTTGACCGGGTCCTTCAAGGTCACCTGGATCGCGTTGATGTCGCCGCCGGGCTCATTGCCGCTTTCCTCGTCGCCGGCCACCGACACGGTCGGCAGGATCGAACCGGCCAAATATTGGCGCTGGGCGTTGGTCGCCACCGACGAGACCTGCCATTCGGCGCGGAAGCCCTGGTCGCTGATGTCGTCCGAATGCGGCGGGAAGCTGCCGCCGTAATTCGGATGCGGCCAGGTCGAGCTCAGCGTAAAGCGGTTGTTCTTGCCCAGGGGCACCAGCGCCAGCGATTCGGTGCCGCCCAGGGCGAAGTCGAGGTCGGTCTGCAGGCGCAGCGAGCTGCCGGGCGCCGGCGCCGCCAGACGCGCATGAATGCCGCCGCCGTCGCGCGCGCCAAGACCGTCCTCGATCGTGGTCTCGGCGCCGTCCAGGCGCAGTTTCGGATTACGCAGGCCGCGCACGTCGGCGAAGCCATAGCTCAGCCAAGGCCGGCCGATCGTGCGGCGGCGGCCCGATTCGGCCTGGCCGGCCTGGTCCGCGCTCAGCACCGGGTCGGCGGGTATGGTCGCGGCGAAATCGGCCTTGGCCTTGCCCTTCCATTCGTAGACCCGGACCTGGTGCAGGCCGAGCTTGCGCACCTTCGGGACGATCTCGCCTTCGACGTCGAGCTTGTTCGGGAAGAAGGTCCAACGGCCCTGCTCGCGGCGCTGCACGCGCTTGACCGTGCCGTCGAGGTCCTTCTGCTCCTCGACCCAGAAATCCTCGTACGGCACCACCAACGCCGGACCCGAGAACGCCTGCGCGCCGGCATAGCTGCGCGCGATGCGGGCCACCGCCTGGGCGCGGTAGCTCTGTCTCTCGTCGATGACCCCGCCGATCATCAACAGCGGAATCAGTATCGCCAGGGTCATCCCCAGCACCATCAGCATCTTCAACCACACACGCATGTCCTGCTCCTGTCCGCGACGTTGGGCGGCAGGTTGCGCCGCCTGTGCGGGGGCGCGATGGCGCAGGCGTGTGTTATCGGTGAAGCAATGGTGAAGCGCGACGGCGCCGCGGCGAGGCTCAGCCGCGCACGATCAGGCTGGCGCGGGCGCCGCCCTCTTCGCGGTTGACCAGTTCGGTTTCGCCGCCGTGCAAGGACGCCACCTCGGCGACGAAACACAGGCCCAGGCCGCTGCTGCGGCTGCCGCCGGACGGGCGCGGCAGCGAATAGAAGCGCTCGAATACGCGGCTCAGGGCGTAGTCGGGGATGCCGGGGCCGCGGTCGCTGATGTCGACGCGCTGGTATTCGCCGTCGCGTTGCAGGCGCAGCACGATCTCGCCGCCGCGCGGCGAGAAGTCGGCGGCATTGTCGATCAGGTTGATCAGGGCCTGGCGCAGCAGGAAGGCATCGCCACGCACCGGCGGCAGGTTCGGCTCAAGATCGAGCAGCAGCTTGGCGCCGGAACGGTCCAGGCGCTGGGTGCATTGCTCGAGCGCCTCGCGCACGATCGCCGCCAGCGCGACCGGCTCGGGCCGCTCCAGGCGCTGGCGATGCTCGACCGCGGCCAGCGCCAGCAGCTTGTCGATCATCTGCGCCAGGCGCTCGGCCTGGCCGCGGATGCTGGCGGCGAAGCGGGCGCGGTCGGCGTCCGGCATCGGCGCATCGCCGGGCGGCGATTCGAGCAATTCGGCGCTGCCGCGGATCGCCGCGAGCGGGCTCTTCATCTCGTGGGTCAGGGTGTGCACGTACTGCTCGACGTATTGCTTGCCCTCCAGGCGCGTGCGCATCGTCTCCAACGCGCGTCCCAGTTCGCCGAATTCGCCGGCCGCGCGCGGCGGCGTGGCGCGGTCGCCGGCGGTGACCGCATGCGCATAGCGCCGCAACAGGCCGATCTGGCGCGACAGCCACCACGACACACCCAGGCCGATCGCCAATGCCGCGCCCATCAGCACGAAGCCCCAACGCGTCACCACCGTCTGGCTGCGGGCGATGAAGGGCGCGATCGCGCTGTTCGGCTTGGCCACCGTCAGCGAACCGATGACCTGGCCGTTATCGGCGCGGATCGGCGCGGCCACGTGCATGATCGTGGTTTCCGGATGGCCCGGGTCGGTCGCGCTGGAACGCGCGCCGTAGCGCCCGCGCAAGGTCAGATACACGTCGTTCCAGCGCGAGTAGTCCTGGCCGACGTCCTGGCCGCTGCTGTCGAACACGACGATGCCGCGCGCGTCGGTGATGTAGACGCGGTAGTTCGCTGCGCGCTTGCGGAAGCCCCAGATCGCCGCGCCGACGTCGCGCTGGCCGAGCGCGCGCACGCGCTTGGCGAAATCGCCCTGGTTGATGCGGCCGGCGACGAAATCGTCGGTCGCCAGCTCGGCCAGTACATTGGCAGTGTCGACCAGGGTGTCTTCCATGGCCTGACGCACGCCCGGCTTGACCTCGGCGACGAACACCCGTGCCAGCAGCAACGCGGCCACCGCCACGATCAGGAAATACCCCAGGAAGATCCGCAGGCCGATCCGCATCGGGGCGCCCGCTTACGAGGCTTCGAGCGAATAGCCCAGGCCGCGATGGGTGCGGATGGGGTCGCGGTCGGCGGCGACGTCGCGCAGCTTGGCGCGCAAGGTCTTGATGTGGGTGTCGACGGTGCGGTCGCCGCTGTCGAGGGCGTCGCCCCAGACCCGGTCCATCAGCTGCGCACGCGACAACACCGCGCCGGGGCGCTGCAGCAGCGCCGCGAGCAGGCCGTATTCGTAGCGGGTGAGGTCCAGGGCCTGGCCGCGGTAGCGGATGCGCTTGCCTTCCAGGTCGTGGACGAAACCGTCCTCGACCACCGCCGTCTCGGCCGCACCGCCGCGTGCGCGCCGCAGCACCACCCGCACGCGGGTGGCCAGCTCGCGCGGCGAGAACGGCTTGGTGACGTAGTCGTCGGCACCGATCTCCAGGCCGAGGATGCGGTCGGCCTCGGCGTTCTGCGCGGTCAGGAAGATCACCGGCAGGTCGCGGCCGCGGCGCAGTTCGCGGCACAGGGCGAAGCCGCCGATGTCGGGCAGGCCGATGTCGAGCACGGCCAGGTCGAAGGCGACCCGCGCGGCCTCGCGCAGGGCCTCGCCTCCGGTCAGGCAGTGCACCGCCTCGAACCCTTCGGCGCGCAGCGCATAGAGCACGGTATCGGCAATGGCGGATTCGTCTTCGACGAGCAGGATGCGCATACGGCAGAGATTCGGGGATTCGGGAGAGGGGGACGGGCTTGGGGAGCAGGAACCGCGGTTATGCCGCCCATGATGCCTTGCCGGGCCTCCGACTGCCGCCCCGGAAAACGCCGCGGCGGCTATGGCCCCATAATGCCCGTCGGTGTCACGCCCCTCGGTGCCCTGCGCCGGCCCGTTTTCTTGTCCGAATCCCTTCTCCCGAATCCCCAATCCCGGCCCTTAATGAACTATCGCCACGCCTTCCATGCCGGCAATCACGCCGATGTGCTCAAGCACGTCGCCTTGCTGGCCCTGTGCGATGCCCTGACCGTCAAGCCGGCGCCGCTGTTCGCCCTGGATACCCATGCCGGACGCGGCCTGTATCCGCTCGACGGCAATTCGGCGCTGCGCACCGGCGAAGCCGAGGGCGGCATCGGCCGCTTGCTGGCCGAGGCGCCCAAGCAGGCCGCGATCACCCGCTACCTGGCCGCGGTGCGCGCCTGCCGCAACGAGCACGGCCCTTCGGCCTATCCCGGCTCGCCTTGGCTGCTCGCGCACGCCTTACGCGAGGACGACCGCATCGCCGCCTGCGAGCTGCAACCGGAAGAAGCGACTCAGTTGCAGCACCACTTCAAGGCCGATCCGCGCATCGCCGTGCACGCGCGCGACGGCTATGCGGCGATGAAGGCCATGTTGCCGCCGAAGATCGGCGCGGCCCGCTACAACCGCGGCCTGGTCCTGATCGATCCGCCCTACGAGGCCCAGCTCGAAGAGTTCGACACCGCCCTCGGCGCGCTGCGCGACGCCCTCGCCCGCTGGCCGCAGGGCTGCTACGTGCTGTGGTACCCGATCAAGCGCCGTCGCGCCCTGCAACCGTTCTACCGCCGTGCCGCGACCCTGCCGGCCAAGTCGATCCTGACCGCCGAGCTGCTGGTACGCGCCGACGATTCGCCGCTGCGCATGAACGGCAGCGGCCTGCTGCTGCTCAATCCGCCGTGGCAGTTGGACCAGACCCTGGCCCCGGCGCTGTCGGTGCTCGCCCGCACCCTGGCCGAGACGCCGGACGCCGCAGCCGCGATCAACTGGCTCAAGCAGGCCGACTGAGCCGCATCGAAGCATCGCGCCTCGTTGCAATGGCTCGCTGCAATGCAGCGAGACGCCGAGGCGCGCTGGCTTTCGATGACCACCTGCGATTGCATTCGCCGCGTCGCCGCCCGCCGAACGTGGGTGGCGAGCCTCGGCCGGCAAGCGCCGAAACCTCGGAAAAACCCGCTCGAATCGACCGCGGCGACACTCGCCGTCGTGCCCGCATGGCCGCGATTGGCCGCTTGCGAGGCGCTTCGATCCAGGCGTATCACTCCCGGGCCCACTGAAGGGCGAATGGAGAGGGAGTTCGAATGTCCAGGAAGAAAATTTCGTTCCTTGCGATCTGCGCGTTTGCGTTCGGCATCGGCATGGCGTCGACCGCCGGCGCCGTCGGCTGCAACAACACCTGCCGGCTCGGCTGCGAGACCGCACTGACCAACTGCGAGAACAACGGCGGCACCCAGTGCTACGTGACCTACTCGCAGTGCTATCGCCGCTGCGGCTGCATCCTGCCCTGATCGATCGCGATCGCGGCTCGACCGGGGAGAGCCCGTTCTCTCCGGTCGTCGCGCCTCAGAACACGAACGGCGACCGGACCGCGACAGCCCAGCCCGCGCCATCCGGTTGGGCGCCGAGCCGGGGCCGGCGCATGTCGACCAGGTCCAAGCCCAACGCAATGCCGTTGCGCTGTTCGCGCACCGCCTGGAAGCCGTGGCGGGCGTAGAAGGCGCGGCTGTGCTGGGTGGTCTCGATCACGGTCGAGGCGAACGCCGGGTCGGCATCGATGCGGCGCAGGCGCTCCAGCAACAAGCGCTCGCCGAGCCCGCGCCGGTGCAGGTCGCGACGGACCATGCCCCAAAACAGCTCCGCGATGCTGGCGTCGCCATCGGTGGCCGCATAACCGCCGCAGGCGACGATGCCCTCGCCTTCGAGCTCGATCACCCAATAACCAACGATCCCGTCGTCGATCTCGTCGAGGGTCTCGATGAATTCCGCGCGTTCGTTCGCGGCGAAGTACTCCGGCATGTTGCCGTCGAACACGGCCAGGCAGGCGGCGCGATCCTCGGCCCGATAGCGGCGCAGGCCCGGCCCGCTCAATAGCAGTCCCAGTGATAGGACACGCGGCTGAAATCGGCACGGGCGAGGTCGTCGGGGTCGATGAAGAAATTGGCGATGCCCGAATCGCCCCACATCAGCGTGTCGTCGCTGTCGAGCTGGAACAGCAGCAGACGCCGGTCCGAAGGCTCGCGCGGGTCGCTCTGGGTGAAGTCCGGATAACCGCCGAGCTTGTGGCCGGAACGCGCGAGGTAATCGCTCAGCGCGTCCTGCAGATCCTCCTCGGTGGCGCCGGGGTGCTCGCCGCGGTAACGCTCGATCAACGGCTCGACCCCGCCTTCCAGCGCCTGCCCGAAATGCGCATCGTTGGCGCCGATGCTCTCGTGATCGGCGGTGAAGCGCATGCGCTGCGGTTTCGTCGGGTCGAACGGCAGCGAATCGGCGCCGGCCGTCGCCTTCGGAGGCGCGATCGCCGCAGCCGACAGCTCCGGCCAGTAGACCACGCGGAAACCGGTCTGCTTGGCCAGCGCGTCCATGCGGCCCTTGCCGTGCGCGTCGTCGAGCGCAGCGCCGTAGTAATCGTCGCCGGAGATGAAGAACTGCAGCATGCCGCGCCCGGGGTAACCCGGCATCTTCGGCACCTCGGCCAGATTGACCTGGGCCAGCAGGAACAAAGGCTGGCCCTTGCCATCGCGCGGGTAATCGCGCCCGGCCGCCCAATAGGCCTGGCCGCCGACCTTGCTGACGCCGGCATCGTCGCGCGCCAACGCGCTCAACTCGATCCGCGCGACCGGCCGTTGCGTCTTGCGCAAGGCCTCGTCGGCCGGCGCGAGCACCGCCTTGGCCTGTGCGTCATCGTCGGCCTTGGCGCAGCCCGGCGCTTCCGCGCCGCTGTCCGGCAGGCCGGCGTCGGCCCTGGCCTGCGCGGCGTTCTTCTCGATCTGGCCTTCGATATTGCGATACACGGCATAGCCCACGCCGGCGGTCGCGGCGATGCCCGCGATCACGATCGCCATCGACAACAACACCGCGGTTCCCGTCTTCATCGCCTGCCGTCCCTAGACTGCGTCGCACTGCGCAGTAGTATCGCCGAGAACGACCAGGGCGAAGATCGCGGCCAAGAAAAAGCCGGAAGCGCGAACGCTTCCGGCTTGATCGCAGTCGTCGGGGCCGGCGCCGATCGCGCCGCCGGCTCAGTCGCCGGACTTCGAGTCCGGTTCGAAGAAGCTCCAGCGCACTTCCGGGAAGGCCTGCTTCATCGCCCGCTCGACCGTGTTGATCTGGTCGGTGAGTGCCGCCACGCTCTGCTCTTCGCGCATCTGCGCCTGCACCGAGACCATCACCTCGTTGCCGAGCTGCAGGGTGATCAGGCTGATCACGCGGGCGATTTCCGGGCGGCCGTCGAGGAACTCGCGGATCTGCTGCTGGCGCTGCGGATCGACGCTCTGGCCGATCAGCATCGCCTTGACCTCGATCGCCACGAACACCGCGACGATGATCAACAGCGCGCCGATGCAGATGGTGCCGATGGCGTCCCAGATCGGGTTGCCGGTCGCCACCGCGAGCAGCACCGCGCCGAGGGCCACCACCAGACCGAGCAGCGCCGCCAGGTCTTCGCCGAAGATCACCACCAGTTCGGCCTGGCGGCTCTCGCGGAACCACTGCCACAACGAGCGTTGGCCGCGGGCCTTGGCGACTTCCTGCAGACAGGCGCGCATCGACACTGCTTCGGCGACGATGCCGAAGGTCAGCACGCCGGCCGCCCACCACCACTGCTTGAGCGGTTCGGGGTGCTGAAGTTTGTGGATGCCCTCGTACAGCGAGAACATGCCGCCGACGGTGAACAACATCACCGCGACCAGGAACGACCAGAAATAGATGGCCTTGCCGTAGCCGAGCGGATAGTCCGGCGACGGCGGCCGCTTGGACTGCTTCAAGCCCAGGATCAACAGCCCCTGGTTGCCGCAGTCGGCCAGGGAGTGCACGGTTTCGGCCAGCATCGCGCTGGAACCGGTGAAGTACGCCGCCACGCCCTTGGATACCGCGATGGCGAAATTGGCACCAAGTGCGAACAGAATTGCGCGGGTCGAATCGCCACCACCGGCCATGACAACGTTGCTCCTTGAGGTTTAGCGGCGAAGTCTAACATTGCCGATGCTGGCCGTTGACAGGCCTCAAGCGCCTGAATTCCGGCGCTTTTCCTGCAGGAGCGGCGCGCGCCGCCCATGCCGGGGCCGGCCTCAGAACCGGTAGATCACCGTGCCGGCGACGTTGCGGCCGTTGCCGGTGAAGCAGTCGCCGAACGCACGACAGGGCGCGTAGTACTGCTTGTCGGCCAGGTTGGTCAGGTTGAGCGTGAACGACCACTGCGGCAGCTCGAACGACACCAGCGCATCGGCCAGGGTGTAGCCCGGCGTGCGCAGGCTGCCGTTGCCGCCGGTCGACAAGGTCGAGCCGACATGGCGCACGCCGGCACCGAGGCGGATGCGGCCGCTGTCGCCCCAATCGAACTGCTTCACGCCCCACACCGAGGCGAGCTCCTTCGGCACGTCGGCGAGCTGGCGGTCGACCTCCGGGGCGAAATTGCTGCGCGTCACTTCGGCTTGGTTATAGCTGTAGCTCGCGGTGACGTAGAAATCGTTGGTCAGGGTATGGGTGGCCTCGAGCTCGATGCCCTTGGAGGCGACCTCGCCGGTCTGCACCGAATTGAGCACGTTCTCCGGGTCGTTGGTCTGGCGGTTCTTTTCGCGGATGTCGTACACCGCCAAGGTCACCAGGGTCTGCTCGCGCGGCTGCCATTTCAGGCCCAACTCGTACTGGCGCCCTTGCTGCGGCTTGAACGGCTGGCTGAAGAAATCCAGGCTGCCGATCGGCAGGAACGACTCGCTATAGCTCAGGTACGGCGAGAAGCCGCGGCCGGCATCGACGATCACGCCGGCGCGGTAGCTGGTGGCGTAGTCCTCGATGCGCGGCTGCTCGCCGACCTGGGTGCGGGCGCGATCGCGGCGCGCGCCGAGCACGGCGGTGACGCGTTCGCCCCAGCGGATCTGGTCCTGCACGTAGGCGCCGAGCTGGGTCTGGGCCTGGCGCGGCTGCGGGGCGAGTTCGGGCAGCACGTAGTCGCCGTAGACCGGTGCATAGGCGTCGATCGGCGTGGTCGCACCGAAGCCGGTCATCGCGGTCTGGCGGAAGCGCAGGTAGTCGACGCCGGCAAGCACGGTGTGACGCAACGCGCCGGTGGCGAAATCGACCTGGACGTTGTTATCGACGGTCAGCGTGTCGATGCGCGGGTTGCTGATGTAGGCCGAGCGCGGCAGCACCCGCCCTGCCGCATCGAGGAAGGGGTGGTCCGGATTGGAGTACACGTCCGGGTAGATCTCGGTGAAGTCGGTGCGCGACTTGGCGTAGCGCAGGTTGCTGTTGAAGCGCAGCGCATCGGAGAAGGCGTGCTCGAACAACACGGTGGCGCTGGCCTGGCGGCTGTGGAGGCGGTCGGCGTCGGGCTCGCCGAGCAGGCGATGGTTCGGCAGGCGTCGGCCCGGCGGCGCGCGCAGGGTCGCGACCACCGGCAGGAACTGTTGGCTCGACCCGCTCTCGTCCTGCTGCAGCAGGCCGAGGAAAGTCAGCTGGGTCGCGTCGGAAATACGCCAGGTCAGCGACGGCGCGAGCACCAGGCGGTCGTCGGGCATGCGGTCGGTCTGCTGCTGCGCGTCGCGCGCCACACCGACGATGCGGCCGGCGACGGTGCCGGCCTCGTTGAGCGGGCCGGTCAGGTCGAACTGCAGTTGCCTGCGCTGGTGGGTGCCGTAGCTCAGGCCGATTTCGCCGGCGCTGCGGAACTGCGGGCGCTTGCTGACCAGATTGAATACGCCGCCGGAACCGCCGGCGCCGTACAGCATCGACGAGGGGCCGCGCAGCAGCTCGGCGCGTTCCATCGTATAGACCTCCGGGCGCGGCACCAGGCTGGAACCGATCTGCCGGGTCATGCCATCGAGGAAGGACACCGGCGAGAAGCCGCGCACCAGCGAGCCGTCGCTGCGCGTGTCCAGGCCATAGGCCTCGCTGTAGGCACCGGCCGAATAGCGCAGGGTCTCCTGCAGGTTCTGCACGCCGCGGTCGGCGGCCTGCTCGGCGGTGATCACGCTGATCGCCTGCGGGGTTTCGATCAGACGGGTATCGGTCTTGGTCGCGGTGGTGGCGCGGTCGGCGACCACGACCACCGCGTCCAGGCGCTTGGCCTCGCGCTCGGCGTCGTCGGCGAGGGCCGCGCCAGCGGTCGTTGCGGTCAGCGCGGCCAGCAGGCCGCGGGCGAAACGATGCGGACGAGACGGAAGCGGGCGCGGCGAATGCGAAAACGTCATCAGGGTATTCCGAAGCTGGGCGAAGGGATCGGCGGCACCCCGGCCACCTGCGCATAGGCGCGACGCGGCAGCGGACACGGGCGAGGCATCGTCCGGTCGGGGCGGCGGCAGGAGGGCATCTGGCTGAGCCCGGCGGCGTGGAACGGCGCGGGCGTCTGGCTGGCCTCAGGGGCGGTTGTCAGGCCGGCGAGTCGGCGGCATGATGCGAGCAATTCTCATTTCATGCATGGACTGCGTCAAGAAAAAGTAACCTCAGGCACATTGTCGCGAGGGCCCCGCCTTTCGCCTCTCGACCGTGGAATTGCGGGCCAGGGCATGCCGCCGGTCGGACCGGCGTCAACCGAGCCTAAAGATGAAGGGCGAAGTCCGTCACAATGTGCCAATATCCGACCATGGCCACGCGTGAACGTTTGCCGCCCTGGCATGAACGCCAGCGTCTTCCTAACGGACGCGAAGTATTGATACGTCCGGTGCGTCCGGAAGACGCCGAGCCCTTGCGAGCGGGCTTCACTCTGCTGCAACCCGATGAGGTGCGGCAGCGATTCCTCTACGCGCTGAAAGAACTCACCCCGGAAATGGCCGAGCGCTTCACTCGGATCGATCCGCGCACCGAGTTCGCTTTGGTCGCGGCCGAACCCTTGCCGCCGGGCGAAGCCCTGGTCGGCGCGGTCGCCCGCGTCGCCATCGACGAGCGCAGCCACGACGCCGAGTTCGCGATCCTGGTCAGCCGCTACATCGCCAACATGGGCCTGGGCCGCTATCTGATGACGCGCCTGGTCAAGTGGGCGCGCGGCAAGAAGGTGCACCGCCTGTACGGCGAAGTGTTCGAGCACAACACCCCCATGCTGTCGCTGGCGCAGTCGCTCGGCTTCGAACGCGAGTTCCAGCAGGATTCGCCGGGCCTGATCCGGGTGGTGCTGGATCTGCGCTCGAAGGCCGCACGCGCGGCCGAGCAACAGGCCGACGTACGCAAGATCGGCGACAACCCCACCGACGACAGCAACGAACCCTGAGCGGCCCTCGCGGCCGCCAGCGCACATTGCCGAAGCACACGCCGGTTGCCGTGCGCCGGCGCCCCCCCTCGTCGTCCAGCGATCGTCCGCGCGCTATCCCTTTTCCGTTCGGCGCCCTGATCGCAGGACCGGCTGAGCCAACGACCCAAAACGGCACAGCGCGCGCCCGCCGCGGCGACGCCTGCGGCTGATGTATTCGATCGCGTGGTCGTCCGACTCATGATCGGGCTCATCGTCGGGGCCAGGCAGACGCAGCGACGCCGATCGCGCAAACGACAAGCTCGTACAGATCGCCGGCGCAAAGCGCGCAACCGCCCGCCCGGCAGCCGCGGCCGATCCACTAAACTAGCCGACTCCATGAAATCATCTCCCTCTCCCGTGTCCCTGCTGCCCAAGATCGGCCAGCAGCGCGCCTGGTGGCGTGCGCCGGCCTCGCCTTCCGCCCTGGCCTGGGCGATCGCCCGCGCCGCCGCCGAACACGACGGCCCCCTGCTTGCGATCGCGCGCGACAACCACGGCGCGCACCAACTCGAATCCGATCTGCGCACCCTGCTCGGCCGCGACGGCGCCAGCGACGGCGCGATGCCGGTGCTGCCGTTCCCGGACTGGGAAACCCTGCCCTACGATCTGTTCAGTCCGCACCCGGACATCGTGTCGCAGCGTCTGGCGGCCTTGCATCGCCTGCCGACGCTCAAGCGCGGCATCGTCGTGGTGCCGGTGCAGACGCTGTTGCAGCGGCTGGCGCCGCTGCGCCACGTGGTCGGCGGCAGCTTCGACGTCGCGGTCGGCCAACGCCTCGACCTGGACGCGGAAAAACGCCGGCTCGAATCGGCCGGTTACCGACACGTGCCACAGGTGCTGGACCCGGGCGACTTCGCCGTGCGCGGCGGCCTGCTCGACGTGTATCCGATGGGCGCCGACTCGCCGTTCCGGGTCGAACTGCTCGACGACGAGATCGAGACCATCCGCGCCTTCGATCCCGAGTCGCAGCGCTCGCTGGACAAGATCGATGCGGTGCGGCTGTTGCCGGGCCGCGAAGTGCCGCTCGACGATGCCTCGCTCAAGCGCGCGCTCGATGCGCTGCGCGAACGTTTCGACCTCGACACCCGGCGCAGCGCGCTGTACCAGGACCTCAAGTCGGGCATCGCGCCGTCGGGCATCGAGTACTATCTGCCGCTGTTCTTCGAGCAGACCGCGACTCTGTTCGACTACCTCGACGAACGCGTGCTGCCGGTGATCGCCGACGGCGCGCTCGACGCCGCCGACGCGTTCTGGGCCCAGACCGGCGAACGCTACGAGCAGCGCCGGCACGATCTCGAACGCCCCCTGCTGCCGCCCGACACGCTGTACCTGACCCCGGTCGGGCTGCGTGAAAAGCTTAACGAAGGCGCGCGCGTCGAGTTGTGCGGCGAACAGCATCCGCAACGCGCCAAGGCGCTCGCGCTCGGCGACCAGCCGGCGCCGACCCTGCCGGTCGCGGCGCGCGACGCCGCCCCGGCCGAAGCGCTGAAGTCGTTCCTGGGCAGTTATCCCGGCCGCGTGTTGATCGCCTCCGACACCGCCGGCCGCCGCGAAGCCCTGCTCGAAGTGTTGCAGGCCGCAGGCCTGAAGCCGGACGTGGTCGCCGACTGGAACGCCTTCGCCGACGGCGCCGCGCCGAGCCGCTTCGCCATCGCGGTGGCGCCGTTCGACGATGGCTTCGCCGTGGTCGACCCACCGCTCGCGATCCTGACCGAACGCCAACTGTTTCCCGAGCGTGCCGCGCAGCCGCGCCGGCGCAAGCGGGTCGGCCGCGAACCCGAAGCGATCATCCGCGACCTGGGCGAGTTGTCCGAAGGCGCACCGATCGTGCACGAGGACCACGGTGTCGGCCGTTATCGCGGCCTGATCGTGCTCGAAGCCGGCGGCCAGCCCGGCGAATACCTCGAAATCGAATACGCCAAGGGCGACCGCCTGTACGTACCGGTCGCGCAACTGCACCTGATCAGCCGTTACTCCGGCGCCTCGGTCGAAACCGCGCCGCTGCACTCGCTCGGCGGCGAGCAATGGACCAAGGCCAAGCGCAAGGCCGCCGAGAAAGTCCGCGACGTCGCCGCCGAACTGCTGGAGATCCAGGCCAAGCGCCAGGCCCGCGCCGGCCTCGCGCTCGATGTCGACCGCTCGATGTACGAACCGTTCGCGGCCGGCTTCCCGTTCGAGGAAACGCCCGACCAGCATTCGGCGATCGAAGCGGTGATCCGCGACCTCAGCAGCAGCCAGCCGATGGACCGCGTGGTCTGCGGCGACGTCGGTTTCGGCAAGACCGAGGTCGCGGTGCGCGCGGCCTTCGTCGCCGCCACCGCGGGCAAGCAGGTCGCGGTGCTGGTGCCGACCACCCTGCTCGCCGAACAGCACTACCGCACGATGCGCGACCGCTTCGCCGACTGGCCGTTGAGGGTCGAGGTGCTGTCGCGCTTCAAGAGCACCAAGGAAATCAAGGCCGAACTGGAGAAAGTCAGCGAGGGCAAGATCGACGTCGTGGTCGGCACCCATCGCCTGCTGCAGCCCGACGTGCGTTTCAAGGACCTCGGCGTGGTCATCGTCGACGAAGAGCAGCGTTTCGGCGTGCGCCAGAAGGAAGCATTGAAGGCGCTGCGCGCCAACGTGCATCTGCTGACCCTGACCGCCACGCCGATCCCGCGCACCCTCAACATGGCCATGGCCGGGCTGCGCGACCTCAGCATCATCGCGACCCCGCCGGCGCATCGCCTGGCAGTGCAGACCTTCGTCGTGCCCTGGGACGACATGCAGTTGCGCGAGGCCTTCCAGCGCGAACTCGCGCGCGGCGGCCAGGTGTATTTCCTGCACAACGACGTCGAGAGCATCGGCCGCATGAAGCGCCAGCTCGAAGAACTGGTGCCGGAAGCGCGCATCGGCGTCGCCCACGGCCAGATGGCCGAGCGCGAACTCGAAAGCGTGATGCTCGACTTCCACAAGCAGCGCTTCAATGTCCTGCTGTGCACGACCATCATCGAGTCGGGCATCGACATCCCGAACGCCAATACCATCATCATGAACCGCGCCGACAAGTTCGGCCTGGCCCAGTTGCACCAGTTGCGCGGCCGGGTCGGCCGCTCGCATCACCGCGCCTATGCCTATCTGGTGATTCCGGACAAGCGCTCGATCACCCCGGATGCGCAGAAGCGCCTGGAAGCGATCGCCTCGATGGACGAACTCGGCGCCGGCTTCACCCTGGCCACCCACGACCTGGAAATCCGCGGCGCCGGCGAATTGCTCGGCGAGGACCAGAGCGGGCAGATGGCCGAGATCGGCTTCAGCCTGTACACCGAGCTGCTGGAACGCGCGGTGCGTTCGATCCGCCAGGGCAAGCTGCCCGACGTCGACTCGACCGACGCGCGCGGCGCCGAAGTCGAGTTGCACATCCCGGCCTTGATCCCGGACGACTACCTGCCCGACGTGCACACCCGCCTGACCCTGTACAAGCGCGTCAGCGGCGCGCGCAGCGACGAGGAACTGCGCGAATTGCAGGTCGAGATGATCGACCGCTTCGGCCTGCTGCCGGAGGCGGCCAAGCATTTGTTCGCGGTCGCCGAACTCAAGCTGATCGCGACCGAGCTCGGCATCCGCAAACTCGACCTCGGCGAAAAGGGCGGCCGCGTGCAGTTCGTCGAGCGCCCGAACGTCGACCCGATGTCGATCATCAAGCTGATCCAGGGCCAGCCGAAGCTGTACCAGATGGACGGCCCGGACAAACTCAAACTCAAGCTGGATCTGCCGGATGCGCCGGCGCGGCTGGCGGCAGCGAAGGGCTTGTTGATGTTGCTCGACAAGAAGCATTGAGCCGGCAAGCGGCTCTCAGGCGTTGAGAGCTGCGCTGCTGCGGGTGCGTTGCTGGCCAGAGCAAATCCCCCCTGCCCCCCTCTTCAAAGGGGGGTGTTTTGTGGGGACGGGAACAGGCATCGGTTTTCTGGGCACGACGTTGTTCGCAGCCGCCAAATTGGGCGACCTCCCTACCCGCCCCCATGATCTCCTCATCTAGTCCCCCTTTGAAGAGGGGGGTAGGGGGGATTTGCTTCTGTTTCTGCTTCTGTTTCTGCTTCGGCTTCTGCTTCGGCTTTGCGGTTGCCCCGCCCCACTCACGCCAGTACAAACGACACTCCCGCGCTCCCCGCGCAGCTCCTAGGCTGCGTCTATCGTCCCGCCCGAGCGCCTCATGTCCCGTCTACCGCATTTGCTCGCCCCACTCCTGCTCGCTTTTGCCACCTCGGCCACTGCGGCGCCGCCGTTGAAGAGCCAACTGTCGCAGCGCACCGTGCTCAATCTCGCCGCTGCCGAGCGCATCGCCGCGACGGCCACTGCCAAGGCGCGGGCCGACGGCCACAGCGTGGCCATCGCGATCGTCGACGAAGCCGGCCGCCTGCTGCATTTCCAGCGCATGGACGGCTCCCCGAACTCCAGCGTCGAGGTCGCCATCGGCAAGGCCGTGCACGCGGCGAACTATCGCCGCGACACCGCGTTCCATCAGAAACTGCTCGGCGACGGCAACGCAGTCGTGCTCGGCCTGCCCGGCATCACCCCGATCGAAGGCGGAGTACGCTTGCGGCTCGGCGAACAGGTGATCGGCGGCATCGGCGTGTCCGGTGCGCAAGCGGTGCAGGACGGCGCGATCGCCCAGGCCGGCGCCGATCTGCTCAACGAGTGAACCCCAGAGAGGACCTGCCATGCGTTCGACAGCCTGCACCGCCGCCCTCGTCCTGAGTCTTGCGCTCGGCGGCTGCGCCACCCGTCCGGCCGAGCCGCAAGCGCCGCTCACCTACGTGATCGTGCGCCACGCCGAAAAGAGCACCGACGACCCGCGCGACCCCTCGCTCAGCGACGCCGGACAGGCACGCGCCGAACGTTTCGCGGCTTCGCTGGCTACGGCACCGGTGCGCGCGGTCTATGCCACCGAATACCGCCGCACCCAGCAGACTGGCGCACCGACCGCGCAGGCGCACGGGCTGACCGTCGTGCGCTACGAGGCCAAGCAAGCCGCGGCCGAGTTCGCCGCGACCCTGCGCCGCGATCATCGCGACGGCACGGTGCTGGTGGTCGGCCACAGCAACACCGCGCCCGCCATCGCCGCCGCCTTGTGCGCCTGCGAGGTCGCGCCGATGCCGGAAACCGAATTCGACCGCCGCATGCTCGTGCGCATCGATCCGCAAGGACAGGCGAGCTTCGAGCAAACCCGCGATCGGTGACGCCGCTCGCTTGGGCGCGCGCCGGCGGCGGCCTAGACTGGCTTGACCGCGGTTCCGCCGGACCGCCTGTGATTCAACGGAGTCGCCGATGCGCCCCTTGCTCCCCGCCCCAATCGCCGCTGCGCTGTTGAGCGGCGTGCTCGCCCTGACCGCCTGTGCCCACGCCGACCAGAACGCCGCTGCGTCGAAGACCGCGACGCCGGGCCAGGCCTTCAGCCTGGCGCGCGGCGAGTCGGCCAGCCTGCCCGACCGTTCGCAGCTGCGTTTCGTCGCGATCAGCGCCGATTCGCGCTGCCCGCCGAAGGTCCAATGCATCTGGGCCGGCGACGCCGTGCTCGAATTCGAATGGACCGGCGCCGACGGCGCGAAGTCGACGCTGAGCTTCAACACCGTCAGCGACGCGCGTAAAAGCGCCGGCGGTTGGCGCATCGAAGTGCAGGGCCTGGACTTCGCCTCGTCGCCCAATGCGACGCTCAAGGTCGACCCGGAATAGGCGCCAGACGCGTCAAGACGAGCGCATTTCCCAGCCTGTTTGCTGCAACACCGAGTTTCAGTACCGTGCGCGCCGTTGTATTGAAGACATGCGAACCTGCCGGCTTAGACCTGCAGGAGTCCGTGCCATGACCAAGATCGTTGCCCCGCGCGTCCACGACCTGGGCGGGTTCGAAGTCCGCCGCGCCGTGCCGAGCATCCAGGCACGGTCGGTCGGCCCCTTCGTGTTCGTCGACCACATCGGCCCGGCGGTGTTCGAGCCCGGCCAGGGCATCGACGTGCGCCCGCATCCGCATATCGGCCTGGCCACGGTGACCTTCCTGTGGGCCGGCTCGATCGGCCATCGCGACACCCTCGGCAGCGTCCA
The DNA here is from genome assembly GCF_052078695.1 of Lysobacter sp. CA196. Lineage (NCBI taxonomy): Bacteria > Pseudomonadati > Pseudomonadota > Gammaproteobacteria > Lysobacterales > Lysobacteraceae > Lysobacter > Lysobacter sp. CA196. The sequence goes on from NZ_JBQJIN010000018.1 coordinate 67,576, forward strand.
GGACATCCACCCCGGCGACGTCAACTGGATGACCGCCGGCCGCGGTATCGCCCACTCCGAGCGCACCCCGCAGGGGCCGCGCGCCAGCGGCCATCCGCTGCACGGCATGCAGACCTGGGTGGCGCTGCCGCGCTCGTTCGAGGAGACCGCCCCAGCCTTCCATCACCATCCCGCCGCGACCCTGCCGCAGCAGCGTCGCGACGGTGCCTGGCTGCGCGTCGTCGCCGGGCGCGGCTTCGGCGAGGAGTCGCCGGTGCGGGTGTTCGCCGACACCTTGTACGTCGCCATCGACCTCGACCCCGGCGCCGAGCTCGATATCGAGGACAGCCATGCCGAGCGCGCGCTGTACCTGCTCGAAGGCGAGGCCCAGCTCGACGGGGCCGACCTGCCGGCGCGGCACCTGGTCGTGCTAGACCCGGGCACCCGCCCGCGCCTGCGCGCCAAGACCCCGCTCAAGGCCATGCTGCTGGGCGGCGAACCGCTGGATGGGCCGCGCCACCTGTGGTGGAACTTCGTCTCAAGCTCGCGCGAGCGGATCGAGCAGGCCAAGCTGGACTGGGCCGAGGGACGATTCGGCGAGATCGCCGGCGAGCACGAATTTATTCCCCTACCTGAACAATGACGTAACGTTTGTCAACGCCTCCGAAGTGGACTATGGTCACAGGGCTGAAAGGCTCCAGCACCGTTTTGACCTAATCGGGTTCCAGGGGGACGATCGTGAAGTCAAGGGTAAAGAGCCAGCACGCATTGCCGTGGCTGGCGTTGGTGTTCGTCGTGTGTGCGTCTGCGCAAGAACCCGCCGCTCCAGGCGCGTGTCCTTTTCTACCGGCCGATTCGGGTCTGCACTGGGAACACCGTGCCGGCGCCGATTCCGACTTCTGTCGCGCACTGCGCGCCGACCAGTCGGAAGCCTTCGGCCTCTATATAGCCTCCAAGTCGCCGTTCGAGCCCAAGCGCAGCGATCGCGCCGAAGCCAGCACGATCGACGGCAAGGCCATGCATTGGTACCGCGGCGAACTCGCCGGCAAGCCCAACATCCAGGTGCGCGAAACCTTGCTCGATATCGGCAACGGCAAGCATGCGCATATCTGGATGCAGGCGACGTCGCCCGAGCAACTGCGGGAGGTCATCGGCCAGACCGAGGGCCTGCGATTTCCCTCGACGCGACTGAGCAGCAAGTAACACGTCGCGGGGTCTCCGAGCCGATTTGACTGCGGTCGCGGTTTGCTGGCCCTGCGGCTGTTTTGTGACGGGTTGCGCATTTTTGAGTTGTCAGCCAGCATGAGAATCGGCCTGGCTGAATGGGGTCGTGACGTATCGTTCCCTGGCTGAACAGGGCGTTCGTCCGACCCTGGGCCGTATGCAAGCCCATAACTCAAAAGGAAGACGATCATGATCAAGCGACTCGGTGCGGAGTTCATCGGTACGTTCTGGCTGGTGCTCGGCGGTTGCGGCAGCGCCGTGCTCGCAGCGAATTTCGGCGGCGACGGCAATCCGCTCGGCATCGGCCTGCTCGGCGTCTCGCTGGCGTTCGGCCTGACGGTGCTGACCGGCGCCTACGCCCTCGGCCATATTTCCGGCGGTCACTTCAATCCGGCGGTGAGCTTCGGCCTGTGGGCCGGCGGCCGTTTCGCGGCCAAGGACCTGATCCCCTACATCGTCGCGCAGGTGCTCGGCGGCCTGCTCGCCGGCTTCATCCTGTGGCAGATCGCCAGCGGCAGCCCCCACTTCGTCCACGACCCCAACGCGGCCGGCACCTTCGCCAGCAACGGCTTCGACCTGATGTCGCCGGGCGGTTACTCGATGCATGCGGCCCTGCTGACCGAAGTGATCATGACCGCGATGTTCCTGATCATCATCCTCGGCGCCACCCACAAGAACGCGCCGGCCGGCTTCGCCCCGATCGCGATCGGCCTGGGCCTGACCCTGATCCACTTGATCAGCATCCCGGTCACCAACACCTCGGTGAACCCGGCGCGTTCGACCGGCGTGGCCTTGTTCGCCGGCAGCGCCGCGATCAGCCAGTTGTGGCTGTTCTGGGTCGCGCCGATCGTCGGCGGCCTGCTCGGCGGCGCGGTGTATCGCTGGCTCGGCAAAGACTGACTCGCCCGCTCATGCTCGACGAAAAGCCGCGTCTTCGGACGCGGCTTTTCTATGCGCAAACAGATTCGCCGCAGCGCTCAGCGTGCGGCCTTCTGGTTCACCGCCTGCTCGGCGACATCGATCGCGAGCTGCTGCAGCTGCGCGGCCAGGCGCGTGTTGCCGACGCCATCGGCGGCTTCGAGCATCTGGTAGACCGCCTGCAACTGCTTGATGCCGCGCGGCGGCACCTTCTTGAGTTTTCCGCCGACGATGACGAAGCCGCCCGCGCCGGCGGCGACGCCGGCGGATACGAAGGTGGCGACGATGGTGAACTGCTTGGGATCGATTCTGGTGGCCATGACTGAGCTCCTTGTCGGAACGCGTGCCGCGGCTTGCGCAGCGACGCACGTGTCTTCGCCCGTCGCCGCGGGCTTGCAGCGATGATGCGTTTCGTTGACAGACAACGCGCGCAACGTCGCGTTGCGGCCAGATCGTTCGCGATACATCGCGCGGAGCCCGGTCGCTAAAACGAAAGGCCGCGCTCGCGCGCGGCCTTTCGTTGCGATACGGCGACCGCTCCTGGTCAGAACTTGCCTTCCTGGAAATCGACGAAGGCCTGCATCACTTCCTGCTTGGTATTCATCACGAACGGGCCGTAGCGCGCGACCGGCTCGCGCAGCGGACGCCCGGCCACGACGATCAGGCGGCTGCCGCGGCCGCCGTCGCGCAGCTTGAGCCGGTTGCCGCCGGACAGCACCGCCAATTCCTGCGCATCGATCGCGCGCGCCTCATCGCCGTCGCCGACGGCGATGCCGCCTTCGTAGACATAGGCGAAGGCGTTATGGCCTTCGGGCAGTTCGTACTCCCACTGCGCACCGGCTTGCAGCGCGATGTCGAGATACACCGGATCGGTCGCCGGCTGCACGATCGGACCGCTGGCCTCGCCGACGCGGCCGGCGATCAGCTTGACCTCGACGCCGTCGGCCGGATGCAGCCGCACGATGCGGTCCGGGGCGAATTCCTGATACTTCGGCTCGGTCATCTTTTCGCGCGCCGGCAGGTTCACCCACAACTGGAACCCGCGCATGCGCCCGGCCTCCTGCTCCGGCATTTCCGAATGCACCAGGCCGCGACCGGCGGTCATCCACTGCACGCTGCCGGGCACGAGCACGCCTTCGTTGCCGTGGTTGTCGCGGTGGCGCATGCGTCCGTCGAGCATGTAGGTGACGGTCTCGAAGCCGCGGTGCGGATGCTCGGGGAAGCCGGCGAGGTAATCCTCGGGGCGGTCGGTGCCGAATTCGTCGAGCAACAGAAACGGATCCAGATCGGGGAGCTGCGGGCCGCCTATGACCCGGGTCAGACGCACGCCGGCGCCGTCGGACGTCGCCTGGCCGCGCAATGTGCGGCCGACGCGGGCATAAGCGGTAAGGGTGGCGGTGGCCATGGGTATCTCCTGACGGGGGACGCCGTATTGGCGATGGGCGCCAGGATGGCACCACAAACATGGAACAATACTTACTTAATTGCAAATATTAGTTACATTAATAGAACGATATCGAACCGAGCCCAGAGTAGGAGCGGCGCAAGCCGCGACCACGGAACGCGCAGAGATAACGAAGCCGTCGCCGTTCGTCGAAGCGGTGTGTTCTCGCAGGGTAGGAGCGGCGCAAGCCGCGACATCGCTGTGACGGTCTTGCGGCGGATCGCTCAAGCAAGACCAGGATCTAGATCAAACGCCAACAGCTTCCGCCACTAAAGCGGCGGGTTACTTTCTTTTGTCTAAAGCAACAAAAGAAAACTAACCAAAGAAGTTGCTTTGTTTTGAATCACAGGCCCGCATGAGCGATGCCGACGCAGGGATCTACATACGGGACATCCCTGTCCCGATGAAAAACGGCGTGCATCCCTGCGGGCCGCCCTTCGGGTCTTCTGTTGCCTTCGCTAGTGCGAAGCGATGCGCAGCTATAGGCATAGGCAGAGCAAAAGCTTTCGATCGAGGCGCGACTTGGAAAGATGGTCGCCGCCGGGATTCGCGGTCGCGGCTTGCGCCGCTCCTACCCAAGAGCGGCCGCGAACCGGCCGTTGCCGTTGCCGTTGCCGTTGCCGTTGCCGTTGCCGTTGCCGTGATTTTGATTTGCTTTGCCGCTTTGCCGGTCAATTGAAGACCCGTAGGGCGGCCCGCAAGGATGCGGGCCGTGCGCAAGCAGGCCATGGATGGCCTGTCTGGAGCATCCCTGCGTCGGCAGCGATCGCGCGGGCTTGTGCCCTTGCAAGGAAGGCCTTTTCTTTGGTTAGCTTTCTTTTGGGCCAGCAAAAGAAAGTAACCCGGCCGCGTCAGCGGACGGAAGCTTTAGATCTTGATGTTGTTTCAACGCTCTGCGGTAAGAAGCGCCGCAGCCGGACACAGCGCGGTCGCGGCTTGCGCCGCTCCTACCCTCGAGTCCGCGGCTCAGCGGCGGACGCGCGAATACACGAACACCGTCGCCGGCGGCACGTTGCGCAGCACGAAGTCGCCGCGGCGCACCTGCAGGGACAGTGCGCGGGCCACCGCATCGGCAACCGGGGCCGCCGGGCCGTAGGTGAACTGCACGAAGACGCCGCCTTCCTTCAAGCACGCGAACGCGGCCTTGAGGATGTCGCGCTGCAACGGGTGCGGCATGGTCAACAGGCCGAGCCCGGACACGATCGCATCGGCCGGTCCCTGATCCAGGTAACCGTGCCCGCGCGCGAGCTGCGGCAGCTCGCGCGCATCGCCCAACAGCACCGGCACGCGCGGGAAGCGCAGATGCAAATGCGCGTGCAGCTCTTCGTTGAGCTCCAGCACCAGCAGGTCTTCGTCGCGGATGCCGGCCTCGAGCAAGGCGCGGGTGATCGCGCCGGTGCCGCCGCCGAGCTCGATCACGCGAGCGACGTCGTCGGGCAGCTCGGCGATCATCGCCGCCGCGAGCTCGGCGCTGGACGGCGCCACCGCGGCGACGCGCAGCGGGTTCTTGAGCCACTGGCGGAAAAACGTCCAGGCTCCGACTTTGCGATGCGGCTTCATGGCTGGAACTCCACAGCGGAGCGTCCGCCTGTTGCGATCAGGACCACCGACAACCGCATCAACGCGGCTCCACTCGCCAGCAGCGATGAATCCGCGCATCGCGGGCGAAATCGGGCGGGATGGTCTCGGCGCTGATTTCTTCGCACTGCGCGAACTGCGCCACGGCCTCGGTGTCGAGGCGGAAGCGGCGGAAGTTGTTGGAAAAATACAGCACGCCGTTGTCGGCCAGGCGCGCGACCGCGGCGCGCAGCAGGCGCACGTGCTCGCGCTGGATATCGAAATCGTCGGCGCGCGCGGAATTGGAGAAGGTCGGCGGGTCGCAGAAGATCAGGTCGAAACGGCTGCGGTCGGCTTCCAGCCAGGCCAGCGCATCGGCCTGCACCAGGCGATGCTGAGCGCCGCCCATGCCGTTCTCGCGCAGGTTATCGGCGCACCACTGCAGATAGGTCGCCGACAGGTCGACCGTGGTGGTCTCGTTGGCGCCGCCGACCGCGGCCTGCACGGTGGCCGCGCCGGTGTAGCCGAACAGATTGAGGAAACGGCGGCCGCGGGCCTCGGCGGCGATGCGCAGGCGCATCGGACGGTGATCGAGGAACAGGCCGGTGTCGAGGTAATCGAACGGGTTCACGCGCAGGCGCGCGGCGCCTTCGCGCACGACCAGCACTTCGCCGCGCTGGTCGAGCTGACCGTATTTGCTGCCGCCCTTGCCGCGGCTGCGGGTCTTGAGGGCGACGCGCTCGCGCGGCACCGCAAACACTTCGCGCGCAGCCGCAAACAGCTCATTGCGACGGCGACGCTGGTCGGCCTCGGGGATGTCGGCGGGCGCGGCGTACTCCTGGATGTGCAGATAGGTGCGCGGTTCGGCCTCATCGCTGACGTAAACGTCGATCGCCGCCGAATACTCGGGCAGGTCGGCGTCGTAGGCGCGGAAGCAGCTGATCTGTTCGCGCTCGCGCCAGGACTTGAGCTTGCGCAGATTCTTGCGCAGCCGGTTGGCCACCATCTGCGCGCCTTCCGACAACGGCTGCGGCGCCGCGTCTTCGGCCTGGGCGCGCTGTTCGGCGTGGCCGACGCGGGCGATCGGGTCGCAGACGATCAGCGCGCATTCGATCGCGCCGTTGAAGATCTGGTACTTCTTGCCGGCACGCAGGCCGGTGGCCTGGGCCAGCGCGGCATCGCCGCACAGCAGGCTCGCGCGCCAGCTCGGCACCAGCCGCTTGAGCGCGTCGCCGAGCGCGCGATACAGCGCGGGATCGGCGGCCAGGCGCGCGTCGTAAGGCGGATTGCAGACGACCAGACCGCCAACTGGGGTAGCCGAGTTCGCAACCGCCGCGCCTGTTTCAGCGGAGTCCTGCTCCTGCCCGGCCCCGCTTTTCTCGATCCCGGAAGTCTCGTCGCGATGCAGCCCTGGATCCCCGCCTGCGCGGGGATGACGGTCGGAGAACTCCGCTGCCGCTTGCGCCAAGGGCAGCGACTGCAGGGATTCGACCGCGGACACGTTCCAGGCGATCACCCCGGCGAGTTCGGCCATGACCTCGTTGTCGCGCGCCGAACGGATCGCATGCGGGTCGACGTCGCTGCCTGCGAAGGCCGGACGCAGCGCGGCGCGGCCGGCGGCTTCGCGCGTACGCGCTTGGTCGCAGAGCGCGCGCCAGCCGGCGAAATCGAAACCGCGCCAGCGCGTCGGCGGCAAAGCGCCATGGCGCAGCAGACCCGGCGCGACGTCGGCGGCCATCAGCGCGCCTTCGATCAGCAAGGTGCCACTGCCGCACATCGGGTCGAACAGACTCCCGCCTTGGGCGTAGACCTTCGGCCAACTGCCGCGCAGCAACACCGCCGCGGCGAGATTTTCCTTGAGCGGCGCCTCGCCCTGCTTCTGGCGCCAACCGCGCCGATGCAATGAACCGCCGCCGAGATCGATCGAGAGAATGCCGCGGCCCTTGCGCAGGACGAAGTTCAGGCGCAGGTCGGGTGCGTCGGTGTCGACGTCGGGGCGCGCGCCGGTTTGCGCACGCATCACATCGACCACCGCGTCCTTGATCCGCTGCGCGGCGTAGCGCGCATGGGTGATGGCTTCGCCGGAGACGTGCGCATCGACCGCGAGCGTGTGCACGCTCTCCATGTGCTCCGGCCACGGCAAGGCGGCGACGCCGGCGTACAGCGCGTGTTCGTCGGGGCAATCGAATTCGGCGATCGGCCACAGCACCCGGCTGGCCAGGCGCGACCACAGCACCGCGCGCTGCGCATCGGCCAGCTCGCCTTCGACGTTGACGCCCGCGGTCGCGGCGGTCGCGCGCTGGCAGCCCAGCGCGATCAATTCGTCGGCGAGCAGGTATTCCAGGCCCTTGCCGCAGCTTGCGTAAAACTTACTCATGGTGGTGCTTACTCAGATTCGTTCGAGCAGACGCGCGAAGGCTTCCGCACTGCCTTCGACATGCGCCGAAAGCCGGTGGCTGTCGTCGACCAGCAGCAGGCGCGCACGGCGCGGCTGGGCCCAGGCGACGACGTCGGCGGCGGGGATCAATTCGTCGTCCCAGCCGTGGATGATGCTGATCGGTACGTCGGCGGCCTGCATCGGTTCGGCGTGTCCCATGCGGATCGGCGGCGCCATCAGGAACAGGCCGGCCGGCTTCACCTGCAGCGACACCCATCCGGAGATGTAGGCGCCGAGGCTGGAGCCGGCCAGCAGCACCGGGCCGCGCGCGGCCGCGGCGCGGGCCAGGGCGAGCAGGCGCTGCATGCGCGCCGGCACGTCGCCGAGTTCGCTGACCTCGCGGTTGGCGTCGAGGTCGGTGTAGTCCGGCCGTTCGTGGCTCCAGCCGTAGCGTGCGGCGACTTCGGCCAGGGCGGTGACCTTGGTCGCGTCGGGGCCGCTTTCGAAGCCATGGGAAAGGATGCAGTGTCCGGAAGTCGCCATGCGCTCAGATCGGGTGGTGAAAATCAAACCGCGTCGCCGTCGGCCGCGGACGCCGGCGCTGCGGCATCGACCAGCGCGATCAGCGCATCGCCGCGCCGGATCGTGCCGCCTTCGAGAATGCGCGCGCACAGGCCGCCGTGGCCGCGCATCGCATTGAAACCGCCGGCGCCGAGCGCGGCTTCCATCATCGAGCACGGATCGCAGGACTCGGTGCCTTCGAGCAAGACCCCACCGAGGCGGAAACGCCGGCCTTTGAGTGCGATCAAGGGCAGGCCGGAAACCACGATGTTGCGGCGCAGGCGCGCCGGTTCGACCGCGTCCAGCCCGGCCAGGGCCGCGATCACCGGCAGGTGCTCGGCCTGGATCAGGGTGATGCCGCGCTCGCCGCTGCTGCCTTTGTAGCGATCGCCGGCCAGACCGGCGCCCGCCTGGGCATGCACTTCGTCGAGCGCCTGCATCGCGGTGCCGCGCGCGGGACGGATCCCGATCCATTCCACGCGGCCCGGACGCGGCAGCGTAGCCATGAGTTTTCCTAGCGCGGAATCGGCGGGCGGCAGGGTCATGGGGGCTCCGTGTGAGGGCGAATGGTAGCATCCGGCCTCATGCCGCCCCTGAATCTCGCCCTCGCCCCCCTGCCCTACGAAGCGCGGTTGCAGGCGCGCGACCCGGCGACGATCGACCTGGTGGTGATCCACTGCACCGAGCTGCCCGACCTGGCCACCGCGCGCGAATACGGCGAGCGCGTGCTCTATCCGCAATCCGGCACCGGCAACAGCGGCCACTACTACGTCGACCGCGACGGCAGCGTCTCGCGCTACGTTGCGCCGGAGCGCATCGCCCACCACACCCGCGGCTACAACGAGCGTTCGATCGGCATCGAACTGGTCAACACCGGGCGTTATCCGAACTGGCTGGATTCGCGCCACCAGGCCATGGACGAGGCTTATACGCCGCAGCAGATCGACGCCTTGCAGGCCCTGCTGGCGGCATTGCGCGCGCAACTGCCGTCGCTGCGCCTGATCGCCGGCCACGAAGACCTGGACACGACCGAGGTCGAGGCCAGCGACGACCCGACGCGCCAGGTGCGCCGCAAACTCGACCCCGGCCCGCGCTTTCCGTGGCTGCGAGTGCTCGACGCCTGCGGGCTGCAGCGCCTGCCTTGAGCGCCTGAGCGCAGGCGGCATCGCAGCGTCGCCGCCGCCGATCCGACACGGGGCCCGACAGCGGCCGGCTGATCGTCGGCGTGGTTGACCCGGGGGACAGCCCCTGGCTTGCCCGCCCAAGCCGGCGCCGGCCCTCCGCTATACTGCCGGCTTCGTTTTTAGCAGGTCCGGCCGCATGAGTTCCCCCGTTTCCGAACTGATCGAACTGCTGTCGCTGGAACGGCTGGAAGACAATCTGTTCCGCGGCCAGAGCCGCGATATCGGCACCAAATACGTATTCGGCGGACAGGTGCTCGGCCAGGCCCTGTCGGCCGCGCAGGCGACCCTCGACAGCGCCCGCGATGCGCATTCGCTGCACGCCTATTTCCTCAAGGCCGGCGACATCGAAGCGCCGATCGTCTACCAGGCCGACCGTACCCGCGACGGCGGCAGTTTCTCGGTGCGGCGGGTCACCGCGATCCAGCACGGCCAGCCGATCTTCTTCCTCGCCGCTTCGTTCCAGGAAGCGCAGGAAGGCGGCGAGCACCAGCTGTCGATGCCGGAAGTGCCCAAGCCCGAAGACATCGACCCGGCACCGGCGGTGCCGGCCGAGGTCATGGCGACCTTGCCGACCAAGATCCAGCGCTGGCTGTCGCGGCAGGGGCCGTTCGAGTTCCGCCACGTCTATCCGCGCGACGAGCTCAACCCACCCAAACGCCCGCCGTACCAGCAGGTCTGGTTCCGCCTGAGCGAGCCGGTCGGCGATGCGCCGGAGCTGCATCGCGCCCTGCTCGCCTATGCCTCGGATTTCCACCTGCTCGGCACCGCCACCTTTCCGCACGGCATCAGCTATTACCAGCCGAACGTGCAGATGGCCTCGCTCGATCATGCGTTGTGGTTCCACCGCCCGTTCCGCGCAGACGACTGGCTGTTGTATTCGATCGACAGCCCCAGCGCGCAGGGTGCGCGCGGCCTGGCGCGCGGCCAGATCTTCGACCGCCACGGCCGCCTGGTCGCGAGCAGCGCGCAGGAAGGCCTGATCCGCGTGGTAGCGGATCAGAACAAGGATGCACGCGTGGTAGCGGATCAGAACAAGGATGCGCGCGTGGTAGCGGATCAAAACAAGGACGCACGCGTGATAGCGGATCAGAACAAAGATGCCAGCGCGGTGGGCGACGCCGCCGCGGCCCGTCACGTACCGGCGAAGGACTGACATGAGGCAGGTTTTCAGCAGTCCGCGTCTGGAAAACGTCGAGGGCGTGGCGCAATTGTTGCGCGACGCCGGCATCGAAGTGCGCGTCACCAACGACCGTTCGTACAAGGGCAATCGCCGCTCCAGCTTCAAGTACAGCGAACCGGGCGCCGAACGCCCCGCGGTGTGGGTGGTGCGCTCCAGCGACCAACTGCGCGCGCGCGACCTGCTGCGCGAAGCCGGGCTGATCGACAGCACCCGCGCCGAAGAGCCCAGCCACGCGCCGTTCCGGTTCCAGTCGCGCATCGACCAGACCCGCACGCCCGGGCAGAAGCGCGCCTTCCGCATCAAGATCGGCCTGCTGCTGTGCATCGCCATCGTGTTGGGCCTGGCGATGATCCATAACCTGCGCAACCGCCCGGCCGCCGCGCCGCCGGTGGATGCCGCCGAAGTCGCGCTGCAGAAACACAAGTTCGACGGCAGCGTCGCCACGGTGCCCGATGCGCTGGCCGCCGCGGTGTTCGCCCAGCAATTGGCCGAGGCCGACCAGCCGACCCAATGCCTGCGTATCGACCGCCGCGATGCCCCGCGCAAGCTGCTGACCGCCCTCGCCCGTCCCGGCCTGCGCCTGCTGCCGATGAGCCAATGCGTCGAAATCGCCGACGAGGACCAGGGCAGCCGCGCCCGCGACGGCCAGCCGGCCGAGTTGATCCAGGTCCATGCCTTCCGGCCCAAGACCCTCGACAGCGGCACCATCGAATACACCGCTTATCACCATCGTCAGGCGGCGGTCTACAAGACCCTGGAGGTCAAGCGGGTCGCCGGTAAGTGGACGGTGGTGCGGGTGATCAAGACCGTCCGCGCGATGGGCTGAGGCCGCTCCGGCCAGCCGCCCGGCCGCACCGCCCGAGACCGAATCACCGGGCCGTCGCTGGGCCCTGCGGGCGGCCGCTCGTGGATCTGCGACCGCTGCGGTCACATTTCCGCCGGCGCACCGTCATGGGGGACAGGCATCGCGCGATGCCGCTGCCCGGAGACCCCTCATGTTGGCCCGCCCGATGCCCGCCCCTCGCCCGCCGCACGCCCTGCGGGTGTCGTCCAGGGCGCCGACCTGTCCGTCTCCGCCCCGGAGCGCCGTATGAACGCCGAAGTCCTGTATTCGATCATCGACCACGACCTGCCGGCCGCGGCCGGCGGCGACCGCGCTGCCTACTCGCGCATCGTCTCGGCCTGCCAGAACTCGGTCACCTCGATCGCCCTGGCGATGGTGCGCGACGTGCACGCCAGCGAGGACATCGCCCAGGAGGCCTTCCTCAGCGCCTGGCAGAACATCCGCAAGCTGCAGAACCCGTCGAGCTTCCTGCCCTGGTTGCGCCAGATCACCCGCAACCTGGCCAACGATCATTTGCGCTCGCGCCAGCGCCTGCCGCGCGGTGTCGACGACGTCGAAGCGGCGATCGCCGCCGCGGCCGATCCCGAACCGAGCACGGTCGAACGGCTGATCGAAGCCGAGCGCACCGAAGTCGCCGCCGAACTGATCTCGGCCCTGCCCGACGAAAGCCGCGAAGTGCTGTTGCTGTATTACCGCGAAGGCCAGAGTTCGCAACAGGTCGCAGCCCTGCTGGGCCTCAGCGACGCCGCCGTGCGCAAGCGCCTGTCGCGCGCGCGCAGCACGGTGCGCAGCGAGCTGCTCGACCGTTTCGCCGTGTTCGCCCGCGCCAGCGCGCCCTCGGTCGGTTTCACCACCATGGTCGCCAGCGCGCTCGGCGTGATCGCGCCGGCCGGCACCACCACCGCGGTGGTCGCGGCCAGCTCGATCGGTTCGGGCCTGGCCGGCAAGTTCGGCGCCGGCGGTCTGGGCACCGCCAGCGCTTCCGGTGGCGTGGTCGGCAGCCTGACGATGTTCGTCGTCGAACGGGTGTTGTCTCCGGTGTCGGAAGTCGTGACCGGTGCGCCGCTCGATACGGCATCGATTTCGGCGGCGATCTCGGCCGGAGCCGGTCATTCGCTCGGTGCGTTGATCGGCGGCTTCATCGGCGGCACGGCAGCGACGGCGTTGATGGCCCGCTATCTGCTTTCGTTCGCTGCGACCGCCGAAGAGCGGCGCGGCATCGCCCGCTTGGTGCGTTTGATCTCTATCACCTGCGTCGCGCTCTCCATCCCCTTGCTGATCTCGCTGGAATTCGGCAGCGGCTGGATGCTGCCGATCGCATTGACAGCGCTCATGATCGCGGTATCGCTGTGGCAACTCCTGATCACGATGCCACGCGCGTTGGCACCGAGCTTTGAGCGCATCCGTCGCGAAACCGGTCGCGATCCGCGCCACAGTGCGATGTATCGCTGGGTACTGGGCCCGCCTGCGATCGCCTGGAGCTCCTTGTTGGCGGTGGCGGGAGTCGTGATCGTCTTGCTGGCCGGCGGGCGCTTCGGCTAAACCAACTCCGACCGGAACCGCTGATAAAACGAAAGGGCGCACCGAAGTGCGCCCTTTATTTCTGCGTCCCGCCCGAACCGAGCCGTCCGCTACGTTCAGCGATGCGGCATCGGCTTGAGATCGGCCTTGCTCAGGAAGCCGTCGCGGTCCTCGTCGAGAAAGGCGAAGTTGCGCGCCAGGCGCGGCATCTTCTCTTCGACTTCGAGCTTGCTGAGCTTGCCGTCGCGGTTGAGGTCGGCGGCGGCGAAGTGCTCGTCGAAACGCTTGGCGCGCTCGGCTTCGCGCTTCGGGCGCTCGCTCTCGTGGTAGGCGCGCAATTCGCTGCGCACCAGATAACCGTCGCGGTTGCGGTCGATCTTGGCGAAGGACTCGCCGATGCGCGGCGACTTCGCCGCTTCGGCCGCGCTGATGCGGCCGTCGCCGTCGCTGTCGAGCCCGGCGATGCCGCCGTGGCCGCCATGACCGCCGCCGTGCTCGCGGCCGCCGCGACGCTGCGGGCGTTCGCTGGCGTCGAGCTTGCCGTCGCGGTTCTTGTCGAGACTGTCGAACTTTTCGGCCAGGCGCGGGTGCTTGGCCGCTTCCTCACGCGTGATCACACCGTCCTGATTGGCGTCGATCTTGAGGTGCGCGCGCGGCGTCGCCGTGCCGTCCGGGGGCGAAGCCACGGCCGTACCGGCCAACGCGACCGCGGCGAACAAGGCGGCGTAAAGGGGGGAACGGTTCATGCGTTGACTCCTGCGGTTGGCGCCACGGTGGCGCCGATGACCGGATCAACGCCCCCGGCCCGGGGCGGTTGACAAGCCTCCGTCTCGGTTCAGTGGCAAGACAGCGACCGGACCCCATGCGCAGCACACGGATGCAGCGCTATGCTGGCCGCCATGGGCACGCAACCGCAGCCGGACAGCGACGACCTCCGCCTGTTCCACACCGGCGAGCACGCCTGCGGCTATTGGCCCGAGCGGGTCGCCCGCGACCTCGTCCTGGACCCGCGCGACCCGCGCCTGCGCGACTGGTACCCGCATGCGCTGGGCTGGGGTTTCCGCCGCTCCGGCGACATCGTCTACCGGCCGCATTGCAGCGGCTGCCGGGCCTGCGTCGCGGTGCGCATCCCGGTCGAGCAGTTCGTGCCCGACCGTAGCCAGCGCCGCTGTTTGGCGCGCAATGCGCAGGTCGAGATGCGCGTGCATCCGGCCGAACGCAACGAGGAACAGCTCGACCTCTACAAGCGCTACCTCGCCTCGCGCCACGCCGGCGGCGGCATGGACGGCCACGGCGCGATCGAGTTCGACCAATTCCTGATCGGCAGTTGGAGCGAAAACCGCTTCCTGGAGTTACGCGAGCCCGCGCCGCGCGGCCATGGGCGCCTGCTCGCGGTCGCCGTCACCGACGTGGTCGATAACGCCTTGTCGGCGGTCTACACCTTCTACGACCCCGACCTGGCCGACCGCAGCCTCGGCACCCTGGCGATCCTGCGCCAGATCGAATGGGCCCGACGCGAACGCCGCAGCCATCTCTATCTCGGTTATTGGATCGCCGGGCATCCGAAGATGGACTACAAGCGCCGTTTTCGTCCGTTGGAGGCCTTCGATGGTCGCGATTGGCGGGTTTTTACACATTTGTAACACTCGTCTCGTTCAGGTCGTGTATTTCGTAGCCCGGTCGTAACCAACGACGTGCGGGAACGGCGCCGCTCAAGGCATGGCAATGAAGCCGCCACCCATTCAACTTACCGCCACATGGAGTCCGCAATGAAATTGAACACCCTGTTCCTGGCTGCCGCGATCACCCTCGCGCTGGCCGCCTGCAACAAGCCCGCCGACAAGCCCGCCGACGCCGCTCCGGCCGCCGACGCGCCGGCCGCCACCGCGCCGGCCGATGCCGCCGCTCCGGCTGCGACCGATCCGGCTGCCGCACCGGCCGCTGCTGTCGTCGACAGCGTCGGCGTGCCCGAGTGCGACGATTACCTCAACAAGATCTCGGCCTGCTTGACCGAGAAGGTGCCGGAAGCCCAGCGCGCCGCGTTCCAGACCGGCATCGATACGAGCCGCAGCGCCTGGAAGCAGGCCGCCGGCACGCCGGAAGGCAAGGCCAGCCTGGCCACCGCGTGCAAGACCGCGCTCGACCAGAGCAAGGCTCAGTACGCCGCGTTCGGCTGCACCCTGTAACACTTAGCGAACACCTAGCGAACACCTCGCAACACGCTCTTCGTTTCGACACGACGCCCCGGTTCGCCGGGGCGTCGTTGTTTGCGCCCCTGGCCGATGCATTCGATGCGCGGATGGCGACCGCGAGGCCCCGCGATTCCGCCAGGGCCTGTCACGATGCCGCGGCGAGGCCATGCCATCATGCGCGCATGCTTCGATTCCCTGCCTCCCGACTTCCCTTCCACGCTGGCGCCGCCCTTGCCGCGCTGCTCATGACGGCCTGCACCCAGGTGAACGTACACGGCGATCCCAAGGCCTGGGTCCGCGACCAGGCAGACGCGTCGGCCGCTGCGCCCTTGCGCGTGGCGACCTACAACACCTCGCTCTACGACGACGCCGACGGCGGCCTGATCCGCCGCCTCGAAGCCGGCGACGGCAATGCGCGCAAGATCGCCGCGGTGCTGCAACGGGTGCGTCCGGACCTGGTGTTGCTCAACGAATTCGACTACGACGCGCAGCAGCGCGCGGCCGACCTGTTCCAACGCGATTACCTCGAAGTGGCGCAGGACGGCGGCGGTGCGGCGCTGCGTTATCCCTATCGCTATCTGGCCCCGGTCAACACCGGCGTGCCCAGCGGCCTGGACCTCGACGGCGACGGGCTCACAGGCGACGTCCAGCGCGGCGACCGCGCGCGCGGCAACGACGCCTGGGGCTACGGCATGCATCCCGGCCAATACGGCATGCTGGTGCTGTCGCGCTATCCGATCGACGCCGCCGCGGTGCGCAGCTTCCAGACTTTCAAGTGGAGCGCCCTGCCCGGTGCGCGCCAACCGCGTCATCCCGGCACCGGCAAGCCCTGGTATTCGGCGACGGCGTGGCCGCAGATGCGGCTGTCGTCGAAGTCGCACTGGGACGTGCCGGTCCGCACGCCGCTCGGCGTGTTGCATCTGCTCGCCGCGCATCCGACGCCGCCAGTGTTCGATGGCCCCGAGGATCGCAACGGCGCGCGCAACCACGACGAAATCAAACTGTGGGCGCGTTACCTCGACGGCGGCACGCCGGCCTGGCTGTGCGACGACCAGGGCCGTTGCGGCGGCCTCGCCGAGGATGCGCGCTTCGTCATCGTCGGCGACATGAACGCCGACCCGGTCGACGGCGACGGCGTGCCGGGCTCGATCAAGCAACTGCTGGAACATCCGCGGGTCGACGCGAGCCAGGTGCCGCGCAGCGAAGGCGCGGTCGAACGCGCGAAGTTCTACGGCTTTCCGCGCAAGGGCGACATCGCCGAACACACCGGCGACTTCGGTCCCAAGGCCGGTACCCTGCGCCTGGACTACGCCCTGCCTTCGCGCGGCTGGAGCGTGCGCGGCACCGGCGTGTTCTGGCCGAAGCCGGGCACGGCAGATGCCAAGATTTCCGAGGCCAGCGACCACCATCTGGTGTGGGTGGATCTGGCGAATTGAAGCTGGCGGATTGAAGCTGGTGGATTGAAGCCGGCGATGGAGAACGAATCGATGGACCGTCGCTATCTCAAGCGCATGGAGGCTTACTGGACTCGCGTCGGACGCCGGCTCCCTCGGTCTTTCGGCGAATTCGCCGACAGCGATTTTTTCGATTTATGGCACACCCATGCCGATTGGCGGAGCCGCGGCAACCGTTCGCTGTCAGACCGGATGCGCGTGGCCGAATTGACCTACCGCCTGCTGCTCGACCTCGAGGCGTTCGCGCGGAGTCGGCCGTTCCCTGTGCAGTGCTGGGCCACGCTATGCGGGGACACCGGCAGCAATGCGGTGTACCTGCATTCCGCCAATCCGAACGGCGTGCCGTTCCCGTATGACTTCGATGGAATCGAATGGGAGGCGCGGCCTCCGCCCGAAGCAGCGTCGATCGATTGCGCAGCGACCCACAAGATAGGCCGGCTCCGCTATCCGAACGCGACCGTGCACATCATCCAACTACGCGATTGAAGCGATAAGGCATCGTCATCCCCGCGAAGGCGGAGATGACAGCTGCAGGTGCATGAGCGGCTAGATACCCAGGCGACCGACTTCAGAGACTCAAGCCGTAGCGTGAAACTCCCGGATCACCTCGATCGTCCCGACGATGTGATCGTTCAGTTGCTCCAGTTCCTCGGCCGGCACCCACCATTCGGTGTGGTGCTCGCCGCCGACCTTCTGCAGCGGATAGCGCGCCATGAAGTCGGCGCGCACCCGGAACCGGGTCACCGCACCGTAGCCGCTGTCCTTGACGTTCCAGCGCTCGGCGATCTCGGCAGCGTAGCGCTCGTTGCTGACCGGGTAGAAGATCGGCTGCTCCGGCAACCGCGGCGGCCAACGCTTGAAGCCGCTCTTGCGCAGCAATGCGAGTTCTTCGGGCCCGACCGGACGATACAAGGTGATGGTGTCGCTCTTGCTCATGGCTGACCTCCTGTCGGCGCCATGCTCGGCACCCGATCTTGGCTGCTGTGCGAATTCACGAGCGCATGTATCCGGACGCGGCGTTCGCGCGATTACTCCGGCTTGTCCTTCGCCGTCACCGGCGGCGGCGCGTCGGGCACCGCCGGGGCGGGCTCGGGCACGGTGACCGGCACCGGGGCGACCGGCGCGGCCTCGGCCGCGATGCTCGGGGCCGGCGCGGTGCGCACCACGCGCGGGCCGAAACCGAACGCGCCTTCGCCGTGCGCGGAAACGATCATGCGCACCATGTTGCCGGGCACCATCAGCTCCAGCGACAGGTCGCGGCCGTCGGAACCGCGGCCTTCGAGAGTCATCTCGATGAACGCACCGCCGGTGTCGATTTCGCGGCACAGCACGTGCGCGCCGGCCGGGCCGTCGAGCAGGTAGGGGCGGATGGCTTCGCCGAGCGCTTCGAGCGCCTGCGGGAAGAAAAATACGGCGTAGCCCTGTGACTCGTTCATGGCGCTCCCGTGAAAACGCGGTGCTGCGGTGGTGAGATGGCGAAACCGCGCCGATCCGATCATCGTGATCGCGCGCGGCGATCAGCGCAATTCAACCTGCAGTTGCGCGGCGGCCTCGCGCGCCTTCGCGCGCGCATCGTCGACGTCCTGGCCGAGCGCGAGCGTCACCGCGACCCGGCGCTGGCCTTCGACCCGCGGCTTGCCGAACAGGCGCAACTGGGTATCGACCTGGCCCAGGGCGGCGTCGACGCCGGAGAACACCGGCACACCGTGGCCTTGCGCGAGCACCGCGCACGAGGCCGACGCGCCGAACTCGCGGATGGTCGGGATCGGCAGGCCGAGGATCGCACGCGCATGCAGGGCGAACTCGCTGAGGTCCTGCGAGATCAAGGTGACCAGCCCGGTGTCGTGCGGGCGCGGCGAGACCTCGCTGAACCATACCGCGTCGCCCTTGACGAACAACTCGACACCGAACACGCCGTAACCGCCGAGGTCGTCGGTGATGGTGCGCGCGATTTCCTGCGCGCGTGCCAGCGCCACCGGCGCCATCGCCTGCGGCTGCCAGCTTTCGCGGTAGTCGCCATCGCGCTGCAGGTGGCCGATCGGTGCGCAGAAGGTGGTGCCGGCGGCGTGGCGCACGGTCAACAAAGTGATTTCGTATTCGAAGTCGATGAAACCTTCGACGATGACGCGGCCGGCACCGGCGCGGCCGCCGGTCTGGGCGTAGTCCCAGGCGGCGTCGACGGCGTCGGCGCTGCGCACCAGGCTCTGGCCCTTGCCCGAGGACGACATCACCGGCTTGATCACGCACGGCAGGCCGAGTTCGGCGACCGCGGCGCGATAGTCCTCGACGGTGTCGACGAAACGGTAGGGCGAAGTCGACAGTTGCAGGGTCTCCGCGGCCAGGCGGCGAATGCCTTCGCGGTCCATGGTCAGGCGTGCCGCGCGTGCGGTCGGGATGATCCGGGTGTCGCTGCCGCGCGCGGCGAATTCCTGCTCCAGTTCGACCAGGGTCTGGGTATGGATGGCCTCGATTTCCGGCACGATCAGTTGCGGCCGCTCGGCCGCGATCAAGTCGCGGATGGCCTGGCCGTCGAGCATGTCGAGGACGTGGCTGCGATGGGCGACCTGCATCGCCGGCGCGTTGGCGTAACGGTCGGCCGCGATCACCTCGACCCCGAACCGCTGCAGCTCGATCGCCACTTCCTTGCCGAGCTCGCCCGAACCGAGCAGGAGCACGCGGAAAGCGTGCGGGGACAGCGGCGTGCCGAGCGTGGTCATGCGGAATCCTCGTAAAACCATGGGGTGGATGAGCCTAGTCTAACTTTCCGCGCGATAGCCGCGGCGCCGGACTATGGCGGCGCGCATCGCCCATGCGATGCTGTGGCCATGCCCTTCGCCCGTCCTCGGCCCGCGTCGCGCGCCGTCGCCCCCGCACCGCAGTCCAGCCACGCCCGCCGCCCTCGCGCGGCGCGGCGGCTGGCGCTGCTGCTTGCGGCGACGCTGCTCGCGGCCTGCTCGGGCGAGCCCGAGGCGCCCGCGCACGGCAGCAGCCAGGTGGCCGGGATGATGCTCGACCCGCAGTTGTCGGAGATCAGCGGCTTGGCGGCCTCGCGCCGCCATCCCGGCGTGCTGTGGATGCACGACGACGGCGGCAACCCCGAGCGCCTGTTCGCGGTCGCCGACAACGGCGACCGCTTGGCGACCCTACGCATCGAAGGCGTCACCAAGACCGACTGGGAAGACATCGCCGCGTTCGAACTCGACGGCCGCCAATACCTGCTGATCGCCGACACCGGCGACAACGGCGGCCTGCGCCGCAGCCTGCAACTGCATGTGATCGAAGAGCCGGCCAAGATCGAAAACGCGCGGCTCAAGCCGGCCTGGTCGATCGCCTTCCGTTGGCCCGACGGCGCCCGCGATTGCGAAGCGGTCGCGGTCGACATCGCGCGCAAGCAAGTCCTGCTGATTTCCAAGAAGCGCCAGCCGCCGGAACTGTTCTCGCTGCCGCTGATGCCGGCCGGTAACGCCCTGCAGACTGCGACCCGGCTCGGCGGCCTGGCCGGCATCCCCGAGCCCGATGCGCAGTTGCGCCGCAACAACCCGACCCGGGCCAAGCTGCAGAGCCAGGTCACCGCCGCCGACATTTCCCCCGACGGCAACACCCTGGCGGTGATGACCTACCGCTACCTGCTGCTGTACCCGCTCCAGCCGCGCCAGAGCTGGGCCCAGGCCGTCGCCGCCCAGCCCCGGGTCAGCGACCTGCCCTGGCTGCCGCAGGCCGAAGCCCTGGGCTGGTCCGCCGACGGCCGCAGCCTCTACGCCACCGGCGAATTCATCCCGGCGCCGCTGTACCGAATCACGCCCTGAGGGGGTTGGCGTTGCGCTGCCGCTGCCTGCCGGGGTGAGGCGCGACCTGTTGGCGATCGCCCCCTGGCGCAACATCGCCGGCGTCACGCTTCCCGACGATCGGTCGCCCGGATCTGATATCAATCTGATATCAATGTATTCAGACAACGACCGAGCCGACGCCATGAAAGAGAACCCCACCCAATCCCTCTCCGGCATACCGGTCCTGCTGGGCAGCCTCGGCCTCGGCGCGGTCGGCGCCTACGTCTTCCTCGGCGGCCTCACCAGCGAAAACGGGACCAGCGTAATTCTCTCGATCCTGATCGGCGCCCTCGCCTTCTTCGGCCTGTCGGGCCTGTACAAGATCGAGCCCAACCAGGCCGCGGTGCTGAGCCTGTTCGGCAAGTACATCGGCACGGTCAAGGACAACGGCTTGCGCTGGAACAACCCGCTCTACGCCAAGCGCAAGGTCAGCCAGCGCGTGCGCAACTTCGAAAGCGGCAAGCTCAAGGTCAACGAGCTCGACGGCAGCCCGATCGAAATCGCCGCGGTGATCGTCTGGCAGGTAGTGGATTCGGCCGAAGCGGTCTACAACGTCGACGACTACGAAACCTTCGTGCACATCCAGTCCGAGTCGGCGCTGCGCGCGATGGCCACCAGCTACCCCTACGACCAGCACGAAGACGGCCAGTTGTCGCTGCGCAGCCATGCCGCCGAGATATCGCTGCACCTCCAGCAAGAGTTGCAGGACCGACTCGCCGACGCCGGCGTCAACGTGATCGACGCGCGCATCAGCCACCTCGCCTACGCGCCCGAGATCGCCCACGCCATGCTGCAGCGCCAACAGGCCAACGCGGTGATCGCCGCGCGCACGCGGATCGTCGCCGGCGCCGTCGGCATGGTCGAAATGGCCCTGGCCGAGCTGCAGAAGAACGGCGTCGTGCAACTGGACGAAGAGCGCAAGGCGCACATGGTCAGCAACCTGTTGGTGGTGCTGTGCGGCGACCGCGGCGCACAGCCGATCGTCAACGCCGGCAGCTTGTACTGAGCGGGCTTCGATGACGATCCACGACTACCTCGTCCCCATCGCGATGGCGGTCAGCGCCGCGCCGATCCTGGTTTCGGCGGTGCTGGTCGCACGCGGCAACCTGCGCCTGATCAACGGCCTGGACGCCTCGCGCCTGCCCGACCCGGCCCGCACCGCGGCGAAATTGGCCCGCCTGCTGGCGACGACCGGCGTGGCCATGCTGCTCGGCGGCGCCGGCTTCTACTGGGCCGGCGCCAACGAAGGCCGCATCGCCGTGGTCGTAGTGTCCCTGCTGCTCGCGGTCAACGGCCTCGCCGTCGCCCTGATCCTGGCGATCAGCGCCGCGCGCCGCAGCTATCGCGACCGCCCCGGCGGCGATGAACGGACGCGCCGACGGTGAGCGAAAAAAAGGCCTATCCGCTGCGCATCAACGCCGAGGTGCTCGCCGCCGTGCAGCGCTGGGCCGACGACGAGTTGCGTTCGCTCAACGCCCAGATCGAATATGTCCTGCGCGACGCCTTGCGCAAGAATGGCCGGCTGGCGCGCCAGGACACCCCGACTCCCGAGGAAGACCCATGACCCAGAAGTGGAAACATCAAGTCGTCGAGCTGACCTATCAATTGTTCGAGTCGCCGATGCGGCAGCGCATCCAGGAAGAACTCGACACCCGCGGCGAACAGGGTTGGGAGCTGGTATCGGTCGAACACGACCCGAGCATTCTCGGCACCCGCCTGTATTTCAAGCAGCCGGCTTGATGCGGGCTCCGGCATGACGATGGATGCGTCCGTCGCGCCGTCCGCAAACGTGGCGCGACGCGCCCTCGCCGGCTAATCTGAGCGCATGCGCGGCCACGGCCACCTCCTGATCAATACGCCCGAGATCGAACTCTGGCCGGGCGGCCTGTTGCGCGCACGCAGCAACCACGACGCGCGCGCGCTGTCGCGTGCGCGGCACGTGCTGCGGCGCAAGCGCGACGGCCGTTTCCTCGCCGCCGACCTGCCCGAAGGCCTGTTGCCGCTGGTCCCGCGGCTGATCCACGAAGACGGCATCGACCTCGCCCTGGATGCGCTCGACACCATCGTCGAATACCGCCGCGAGGGACTGTTGCGGATCGGCGAACTGCCGCTGGACCGGATCGAAGAGCGCCTGTTCGCACTCGGGTTGGACTGCGACGGCTACGAAGCGCGCACCGGCCTGGCTCTGATCGCCGAACCTGACCGCCTCGCCTACGCCGGCGTCGACCGCTTCCGCAGGCCGCTGTGGCTGCATCCCGGCGCCGCACGCGCCTGGACTCATCTGCATCAGGCCGCCCTGCGCGACGGCGTCGTCCTCGATGCCATCTCCGGCTATCGCAGCCATCATTACCAACTCGGCATTTTCGAGCGCAAACTCGCGCGCGGCCTGCGCGTCGACGAGATCCTCACCGTCAACGCCGCGCCGGGCTACAGCGAACACCACAGCGGCCTCGCCCTCGACATCGGCACGCCCGGCGAACCGCCGGCCGAAGAATCCTTCGAACACACCCCCGCCTTCGCCTGGCTGCACGCCAACGCCGGTGGCTACGGCTATGTCATGAGCTATCCGCGCAATAACCCGCACGGCATCGTTTACGAGCCGTGGCACTGGCGTTACCAACCGCCTTCTTTCTAAGCGTCGTAGCGCCCCCGACGGCCTGAGCGCCGCTCAATCCTGCGAGCGGTTGGTCCTGGGCTTGGCGACTTCGGAAAAATCCGCGATCCGCCACAGGTACAGGCTGGCGTAACTGCGATACGGCCCCCAGCGTTCGCCGAGTTCGGCCAAGGCCTTCGGCGGCGGCATTTCGTCGAGCTTGTCGACACGCTGCGCGCCCTTGCGGATGCCCAGGTCGTCGATCGGCAGGATGTCGGGACGGCCGAGGCGGAACATCAGCATCATCTCGACCGTCCAGCGGCCGATGCCGCGGATCGGCACGAGCGCGGCGATGATCGCGTCGTTGTCCATCGTCGCCATGCGCCGCAGATCGGGGATTTCGCCGCGCGACTCGCGCGCCGACAGATCGCGCAGCGCCAGCAGCTTGTTGCCGGACACGCCGCAAGCGCGCAGCGCCGCGTCGTCGCAACGGCCGAGGGTGTCGTAATGCAAGCGGTCGCTGTCGATCGCCGCTTCGACCCGGCCGACGATGGTCGAGGCGGCCTTGCCGCTGAGCTGCTGGAACAGGATCGCCCGCGCCAGCGCATCGACCGGGTCGAAGCGCTGGCGCCAACGCGGATCGGTCGGGATCGGCCCGTTCTCCAGCCGATCGACCTTCTTCATCCATGCGCCGAGCTTGCGATCGCGCTTGCTCAGATAAGCGTGCGCGGCTTCGGCGTCGAACCCCCGGACATGTCGCGGCATCTCAACGCCTCAACGCATCGGCGGCGTAGACCAGCCACGCCAGGATCATCAGGCTGCCGCCGTAAGGCAGCAGACGGGTCGAAGCGCCGAAGAAATACGCCGCTGCCAGCCCGCCGGAAAACACCAACACACCGACCAGCAAGGCCGACAGCGCGACCCGCGCGAGCAAACCCCGAGCGAGCGGCGCCAGTGCGGCCAAGGCCACCCCATGACCGAACGCGAACACCGCCGCCGTCTGCAAGCGCGACTGCGCGGTCGGGTCGGCGACATGCGCGGCATACGCCGACAAGGCCACCGCCAAAGCGGCGAGCACCGCGCCGCCCGCGGCGAGCGCACGCGCCCCTCCGGATGCGGATGCCGATGAAGAAAGTTCGCGCGAGGAAGAATTCATGGGTTCGGGAACCTCAGTGCCGGGCGACAGACGCCAAGCCTGCGCCGCCGGACGAGCACGATAGCAGCCGAGCCTGATGGTGGCGCGGGCGTGGCTGTGCGGATGTTGCGATTGGGGTGCTGGGGTCTTAGGAGATGGGTTCGGCCGTGCTGAGTCGGCTGGGTTCGCATCCGATGCGGGGCTGTTGCTGTTGTCGTTGCTGTTGTCGTTGCTGTTGTCGTTGCTGTTGCTGTTGCTGTTGTCGTTGTCGTTGTCGTTGTCGTTGTCGTTGTCGTTGTTGAGATTTTGATCTGCTTTGTCGCTTTGCCGGTCAATTGAAGACCCGTAGGGCGGCCCGCAGGGATGCGGGCCGTGCGCAAGCAGGCCATGGATGGCCTGTATGGAGCATCCCTGCGTCGGCATCGATCGTGCGGGCTTGTGCCCTTGCAAGGAGAGCCCTTTTCTTTGGTTACCTTTGACCGAAGGAACTCCCTGTGGGACTTTTGGGCTTAGCAAAAGAAAGTAACCCGGCCGCGTCAGCGGGCGGAAGCTTTGCTCTTGCTTGAAGGCTGCGCCGCAGGCCGACAGGGCGTGGTCGCGACTTGCGTCGCTCCTACCCTGGCTCCAGCCAGAAACGACGAGGCTGAGGCGTCGTGGTCGCAGCTTCTAAGGGTAGGAGCGGCGCAAGCCGCGACCGCGCTGCGTCGGTCTCGCAGCGCCTCGCTCAAGCAAGATCTAGATCCAGATCAAACGCCAAGAGCTTCCGCCACTAAAGCGGCGGGTTACTTTCTTTTGTCTAAAGCAACAAAAGAAAGCTAACCAAAGAAGTTGCTTTGTTTTGAATCACAGGCCCGCATGAGCGGTGCACCCGCAGGGATCTACATACGGGACATCCCTGTCCCGATGAAAAACGGCGCGCATCCCTGCGCGCCGCCCTTCGGGTCTTCTATGGCCTTCGCTAGTGCGCGACGGCGCACAGCAACAGCAAAAGCAACGGCAAACGGCAGCGGCAGCGGCAGCGGCAGCGGACGATCTTGAGGCGACACGTCTACGAAAGATGCAGCGCTACCTGAGATTCGCAGTCCCGACTTGTGACAGCGGCAAACTCCCTGGGGGACGAGGCTCCTAGCCCGGCGACAATTTCCGCCTTCGATGAATGACGAAGGTGTTGCGGGCTCTGTGCGTCCCTGGGTCGCGGCTTGTGACCGGAGGAAATCCCTGTGGGACGCCGCTCCTCCCCCTAAGGCCAAGGCCCTGGCAGATAAACGCCCACAAAAAAACGCGCCGCGGAAGCCGCGGCGCGTTTTCGTCGATCGCGGGTCCGCCGCAGCGGACACCGTGCTCGGTATTACTTGATCGGCCAGTACACGTCGAACTGACCCAGGGCCGGGTCGAAGCTCTGGTCGATGCCGGCCTTCCAGGCTTCGTACGGACGCTCGGTCGTGGTGTAACCGCGGGTCAGCGCCCAGGCGCGGACGGCGTCGCGGACCGGAGCCAGCGCGGCCATGTTGTGGCCGCCGCTCGAAGCGACGACGACCTTGCTGGCCGGCAGCAGCTCGGCCTTGACCGGGTTGCCTGCGCCTTCGATCTTGACGTCGAGCTTGCTCGCTTCGGTGCTGGTGTCGCCGATCTTGCGCACCACCTGCACCACGTCGAACGAATAGGTCTCGCTGCCGAACTCGTTGGTCACCACGCGGATCGGACCGACCGCTTCGAGGCCGTTGGCGGCGATGACCTTCTTGATCCATTCCATGTTGGAGTGGATCTGCGACTTGATCTTCTCGTTGTCGCGCGCGACCGCGGCGGTCACGCTGAGCACGTTCTCGGCCGGACGGTCGAGGACCTTCGGCGCATTGGCCGGGTCGGCTTCGGACAGCTTCGAATAGTCGTAGTTCGGGACGGTCGCCAGCATGTTGCTCAGGCGCGCCAGACCCATCTTGATGTCTTCGCCGACGTTGCTGCTGACGTACATGCCGGAGTAACGGCCGAGCAGGTTCCAGCCGTAGTCGACGTCGTAGGTCTGGGTGATCTCGACGTTGCGGTTGTTCTTGCCGGTCGGACGCAGCTTGAACTCGGTGCGCTTGTTGTCGCCGCGCTCCTCGTTGACGATCTTGTAGCCGACCGACTTGCCCGGCTCGCTGCTGACGATTTCCCAGCTGCCCTTGCCCAGGCCGCGTTCCTTGGACGAGTACTCCAGGCGGGCACCCACGCCCTCATCCTTGCCGGTCAGCTTGACCTCCATGGCCGGGTCGCGCAGCACCAGCGGGTTCCAATCCTTGAAGCGACGCACGCTGTTCAACGTGTCGAACACGATGGTCAGCTTGCGGTTGGTCTCAACCGAGTGCGACAGATGGCGGCTCGACGGCAAAACCACGCCGACAACCAGAAACAGCACGGCGACGATCGCCAGTGAAATCAAAATCTCGATCAGACGGGTCATTCAGGTTCTCCAGGGCCGGGCCCGGATCGGGCCGGGGCGCAGACCCACAATCGTAGCAAGATAAATCCCGGCAAGGGCAGCCATCACAGGCAAGAAAATCGATGAGCCGCATCCTGCACCGCGCCCGGCACCGGACCGAGGCCGCGCCGCACCCGGCAATGCGCGGCGAAAAGCCTGGAAACAGTCGGCTTTTCGCCGCCAAGCCGCCACATTCGCGTGGGTATGCCCCAGCCCTCACCGGCATGCCGATGCGCAACTGCAGTCAATCGCACAGCACACCAACGCGCCGGCCGGGACCGGCACGGCGCGCGTCGATCGCGCCGAATGCCCGCGCGCGCAGTGTTCTGCGCGGGGCCTCGGCGCCGAGGCTCAGACCAACTGCAGCTCGAAGGCCTTGAGCACCGCGCGGGTGCGGTCGCGCACGCCGAGCTTCGACAGAATGTTGGAGACGTGGTTCTTGATCGTGCCTTCGGCCACGCCCAGCGAGTTGGCGATCTCCTTGTTGGAAAAGCCGCCGGCCATCAGGCGCAGGATCTCGGTCTCGCGCTCGGTCAGCGGGTCGGGCCGGTCCAGGCTGACGAAATCGTTGCGCATGTGTTCCAGGCCCGACAGCAGCCGCTGGGTTACCGCCGGCTGAACCAGCGAACCGCCGTCGGCCACGGCCTGGATCGCGCCGACCAGTTGCTCCAGCGATACGTCCTTGAGCAGATAGCCCTTGGCGCCGGCCTTGAGCCCGGCCAGGACCAGTTGGTCGTCGTCGAAGGTGGTCAGGATGATGGTCGGCGGCAGATAGCCCGAACGGGCCAAGGCCTGCAGCGCCTCCAGGCCCGACATCACCGGCATGCGCATGTCCATCAGGACCACGTCAGGGCGCACGGTCGGAATGATCTCGACGGCCTGGCGGCCGTCGCCGGCTTCGGCCACGACCTCGATGCCCTCGGCCAGGGCCAGCAGGGAGCGCACGCCCTGGCGGACCAGGGTCTGGTCGTCGACCAGCAGGACGCGGATGGGGTTGGGAATCATGTCAAAGCTCCTTCGCGGGCCATGGCGGCCGCGGTGGCGGGCAGAGTCAGTTGCAGGCAGAAGCCGGCATCCGCACGGGTTTCGATTCGAAGCTGGCCGCCGTACTGCTGCAGGCGCTCGCGCATGCCGCGCAGGCCGTTGCCGGTGACCAGGTGATCGGCGCCGCGACCGTCGTCGCGCGCGCTCATGACGATGTCGTCGCCGCTGCGGCGCACGTCGATCCACAGATGCTGTGCGCCGGCATGGCGCACGGTGTTGGTGACGATCTCCTGGGTGCAACGCAACAGCACGTGGGCGCGCTCCGGGTCGTCGAGGGTGAGCGGCGTCTCGATGTCCATGCGGATATCCAGCGCCGGTACGTTTTCGGCCAGCGGGCGCAGGGCCAGGGCCAGGTCGATGGCGCCGTTCTCGCGCAACTGGCTCACCGCTTCGCGCACGTCGGTCAGCAGCAGCCTGGCCAGAGTATGCGCCTGCTGGACGTGCTCCTTGACCCGCCCCTCGGAGAGGTGGCCGGCGACTTCCAGGTTCAGGCTCAGCGCGGTCAGGTGATGGCCGAGCAGGTCGTGCAGCTCGCGCGAGATGCGGGTGCGCTCGTTGATGCGCGCGCTCTCGGCCAGCAGGGCGCGGGTCGCGCGCAGTTCGGCGTTGAGCCGGCGCTGGTCTTCGCGCGCCTGGGTCTGCTGCTTGGCGACCAGGGCGGTCAGGAACACGAAACCGGAAAACCCGGTGTACAGCAGCGATTGCAGCACCGCGATCAACGGCGGCATCTGCACCGCCTCGATGAACACCGGGATGATGACCAGGTTGAGGACCATCAGCCCGATCACGCCGATCCGCAGCGGCACCATCCACGGCAGCAGCCCCGCCAGGACCATCAGCAGGACGCTGCCCAGGCCGGAGGCGGAGTAATAGCTGATGCCGATCGCGCAGCCGCCGAGCACCAGCAGCTGCAGGTAGTCCAGCAGGCCTGAACGACGCTCGCCCAGCGACCGGGTGATCCACCAGTACACCACCCCGAAGGTCAGGTAGACCGCCAACCAGCGCAGGACCAGCACGTAGTACGGGTGCTCGCCGCTGCCGGGCAGCGAGGTCACGGCCTCCGGTTCCAGCCACGCGGTGATCAGCCAGCAGCCGGCCATGCCCCAGGTGAACAGCCCGGCGAAACGCATTAATTGGGTATGGGTCAGGCGGGCCAGCATGAATGCATGCTAACGGTATGGGGGACCCGCCGGAGCCGTCCAGAAGTCATGCACTTGGCGTTCGCCCCGGGACCGACCGCCATGCGATAATCGGGACGCCGACACGGAACGCGTGCCGGCTTTTGAATACTTGGAGCGTGGAATGTCGATCGTTGTCCGCGACGTGCGAGAGCACGAGCTGGATTCCGTCCTTGCCCTCAACAATGCCGCCGGGCCCGCAATCCTGCCGCTGGATGCGGCCCGACTGCGTCATTTTTTCGACACCGCCGAATATTTCCGCGTCGCCGAACGTGACGGCACCCTGGCCGGATTCCTGATCGGCATTGGTGCCCGCAGCGACCACGACAGCAGCAATTTCCGCTGGTTTCGCGAGCGTTATCCGGATTTCTTCTATATCGACCGTATTGTCGTCGCCAGCAGGCGCCGTGGCGGCGGTGTCGGCCGCGCTTTCTACGCCGACGCCCAGAGCTACGCCGAACTGCGCTATCCCCAGCTGGCCTGCGAGGTCTTCCTCGAAGGCGGCAACGACCCGGCGCTGCTGTTCCACGGCAGCTTCGGCTTCCGCGAGGTCGGCCAGCACGTCATGGAAGAGGCCGGCGTGCGCGCGGCCATGCTCATGAAACCCCTGTGCAGCTATGCCTGGGTCCGCGAGACCTACGGCGACGCCCTGCCCGAGGTCAGCTGGCTGGCCCGTCCACGGGTACCGGTCCAGCACGGTCAGCTCGCCGCCCAGGCGCCGCGCCCGACCGGGACCGGCCTGTGAACGTGGCCGTGGATTACGAACAGGCCGGCGAACTCAAGATCGGCCAGGTCGGCATCGCCAACCTGCGCATCCGCACCCTCGACGTCGAACGCCTGGTCGAGGAGATGCGCAGCCGGGTCCAGCGCGCCCCGAACATGTTCGGCCGGGCCGCGGTGGTGATCGATTTCGGCGGTCTCAGCCAGACCCCGGACACCGGCACCGCCCAGGCCCTGCTCGACGGCCTGCGCGCCGCCGGCGTGCTGCCGGTGGCCCTGGCCTACGGCACCAACGAGACCGATCGCCTGGCCCAGGCCCTGGGCCTGCCGCTGCTGGCCAAGTTCCGCGCCTCCTACGAGCGCGCCGACGGCGCGGCCCCGGAAGCCGCCCCACCGCCACCGCGCCGCGAGGCCCCGGCGGCCGCTCCGGCCCCCGAACCCGCCCGCTCGCGCGCGGCCGCCACGGCGCCTGCCGCCCCGGCCGCCTCGGTGGGCATGATCCAGTCCGCCCCGGTGCGCTCGGGCCAGCAGATCTACGCCGACAACCGCGACCTGACCGTGCTGACCACGGTCGGCGCCGGTGCGGAAGTGATCGCCGACGGCTCGGTCCACATCTACGGCCCGCTGCGCGGTCGCGCGCTGGCCGGCGCACAGGGCAACGAAAAAGCCCGCATCTTCTGTCGCGAGTTCCATGCCGAACTCGTCGCGATCGCGGGCCATTACAAGGTGCTTGAAGACATCCCGAAGGAACTGCGCGGCAAGGCCGTGCAGATCTGGCTGGAAGACGAACAAATCAAAATTGCGGCTCTGGATTGAAGCCGCACCATTGGAGGAACGAGTTTTGACCGAAATCATCGTAGTCACTTCGGGCAAGGGCGGTGTCGGCAAGACCACCACCAGCGCCAGCCTTTCCTGCGGGCTCGCCCGTCGCGGCCACAAGGTCGCCGTGATCGACTTCGACGTCGGCCTGCGCAATCTCGACCTGATCATGGGCTGCGAACGCCGCGTCGTTTACGACTTCGTCAACGTCGTCAACGGCGAAGCCAACCTCAAGCAGGCGTTGATCAAGGACAAGCGTTTCGACAACCTCTACATCCTGGCCGCGTCGCAGACCCGCGACAAAGACGCGCTGACCAAGGAAGGCGTGCAGAAGGTCCTCGAGGACATCACCGCCGAAGGCTTCGACTACATCGTCTGCGACTCCCCAGCCGGTATCGAGAAGGGCGCCTTCCTGGCGATGTACTTCGCCGACCAGGCGGTGGTCGTGGTCAACCCGGAAGTCTCCTCGGTGCGCGACTCCGACCGCATCCTGGGACTGCTGTCGTCCAAGACCCGCCGCGCCGAGAACGGCGAGCGGGTCAAGGAACACCTGCTGCTGACCCGTTACAGCCCCAAGCGCGTGGAAGGCGGCGAGATGCTCAGCATCGGCGACGTCGAAGAAATCCTCGGCCTCAAGACCATCGGCGTGATCCCGGAATCCGGCGACGTGCTCAATGCCTCCAACAAGGGCGAGCCGGTGATCCTGGAAACCGAATCCGACGCCGCCCAGGCCTACGACGACGCCGTCGCCCGCCTGCTCGGCGACACCCGACCGATGCGCTTCACGCAAGTGGAAAAGAAGGGCTTCTTCAGCAAGATCTTCGGAGGCTGAGCTTATGGGTCTGTTCGACTTCCTGCTGGCCAAGAAGCAGACCGCATCGGTCGCCAAGGACCGTTTGCGGATCATCGTCGCCCACGAGCGTGCCGGCCGGGGCGGCCCCGACTATCTGCCGATGCTGCAGCGCGAATTGCTCGAGGTGATCCGCAAGTACGTCAACGTCGACGCCGAATCGGTCAAGGTCGACCTGATCGGCGATGGCGACAACAAGGTCCTCGACATCTCGGTCGCCCTGCCGGAAAACCCGGCTCAGGCCTGAGCCCACGCGACGCGGCCGGCCTCCCGGCCGCGGACTTGCCGACGCGCTCTGCAGGACGGCGCAAGCCGACCCTGCCGGGCCGCGAATCCGGCCCGCCATCGCCGCATAACCGCAGCGAGATGCATGCCCGACGGATGCCCCCGGTCGCGCCGGCACGAGCCGCGTCGCGCCCGCCCGCCGCCACTGCCCCCGCAGCTACTCGTTCCTCGCTACTCGCTGCTAGTTACTCGCCACTCGTACTGGCGGCAATCGGCAAAGTTCCGAGCGCCCCCCTCCCAAAGCGTTCCGCCCCATGCTGACCCTGTCCCATCTCGCCTTCGACGACGTCGCCACCCTGCTCGCGCGCTACGACCTGCGCCTGCAGCGCGTCGACGACGGCGAGCCGATTCCGGGCAGCTACTGGGGCGACACCGAAGCCGGCCTGATCGGCAGCACCGTGTACGCCCGCGGCGACACCCCGCTGCATTCCCTGCTGCACGAAGCCGCGCACCTGATCGTCCTGCCGCCCGAGCGCCGCGCCGAGGTCCACACCGACGCCACCGACTCGATCCAGGAAGAGGACGCCGTGTGCGTGCTGCAATGCCTGCTCGGCGACGCCATTCCCGGCGCCAGCCGCGAACGCATCTTCGAAGACATGGACGCCTGGGGCTACAGCTTCCGCCTGGGCTCGGCGCGCGCCTACGTCGAGCAGGACGCCGAAAGCTCGTGGCAATGGCTGGCCGAGCGCGGATTGGTGCGGCTGCCGGAGCGGGTGTTAGCGGTGTAACGGCCGCGGCATCGTCTAGGCGTGCCGTCGGCACGTTTTCTCGCGAGCCTTGCGGCCTCGGTATGGCCTCCGGGCGCCATATCCACAGTCCCCTGTGGGAGCGACATCAGTCGCGACCGCGCCGCCTCAATCACGCGCCGCCGACGTCCGCAGCCCAGGGTAGGAGCGACGCAAGTCGCGACCGCGCCACATCGACCTCGCGGCGTTGCCAACCGCAGCCTCCTGTAGGAGCGACGTCCCACAGGGATTTCCTGCGGTCATAAGTCGCGACCGCGCTCTCGCGGCCTCCGGCGCAGCCTTCAAGCAAGAGCAAAGCTTCCGTCCGCTGACGCGGCCGGGTTACTTTCTTTTGCTGGCCCAAAAGTCCCACAGGGAGTTCCTTCGGTCAAAGCTAACCAAAGGGAGGCCTTCCTTGACGGAGCTCCCCTGCGAGTACACAGCTTGCGCCGGGATTTTTCGATAAGACATGCCTGTCCTATCGAAAAACGGCGCACGTCCTGTGCGCCGCCCTACGGGTCTTCGGTTGCATCGCGAGTTCGGTACTTCGCCAAGCAACCGCAACGGCAATGGTCGTTGCTGCTCTTGGGTAGGAGCGGCGCAAGCCGCGACCACGCAACCCCGATCGCCCGCGCTGGTAGCCGCAGATTCGCGGTCGCGGCTTGCGCCGTTCCTACCCCAACGCCCCAAACGAGCCGACGCAGCGGTTGCTGTTGCTGTGCGCAGCCGAGCACTAGCGAAGGCAATCGAAGACCCGGAGGGCGGCGCGTAGGGATGCGCGCCGTTTTTCATCGGGACAGGGATGTCCCGTATGTAGATCCCTGCGTATGCACCGCTCGTGCGGGCTGGTGATTCAAAACAATGCAACTTCTTTGGTTAGGCGGTCTCTAAGCTTAAGTGCATCACCCACCGAAGGGTTCTGCACATGGGCCACCACTACACCCACCTGAGTCCCGAAGAGCGCGGCGCCATCATGGCCTGGGTCCGCCA